>JAEWHN010000132.1 GCA_023387775.1 Pseudomonadota bacterium
GAATATGCGTATGCCAAAACGCGACATCGCCAGAAGCGCCGCGAGGCCGGAAAGCACCACAAGGGTCGTCAATATCCAGGCGGCCGCGGAAATTCCCGCCACCCCCCCGGCGCCGAGGATAGCCGACAGCAATGCCAGCTTGGCGATGAAGCCCGACAGCGGGGGCAGGCCGGCCAGCAGCAGGCCGCAAATGGCAAAGCACACGCCAAGGATCGCCAACGCGCCGGGAAAGGCCACGCCCACCCGGTCCTCAACGGCCTCCTCGTCCTCGTCTCCGAACGCCTCGGCGGTGACCGCCAGAATGTCGGCGGCTGGGTTCTGTTCCCTTTCGATCAGTTCGATGAGGAGGAAAAGCGCGCCGACGGTGATGGTGGAGCTGACCAGATAGAACAAGGCGCCGGCGGTGACGTCCACCGCAGACATGCCCACGGCCGCCAGCAGCGTGCCCGACGAAATCAGCACGCTGAAGCTGGCCAGCCGCGCCATCGCCTGCGAGGCCAGCACGCCGACTGTGCCGAAGACGATCGTCGCCATGCCTCCCACGATCAGCAGATTGCTGCCGAAGCCGGCGGAATCTCCGGCCTGGACACCGAACAGGAGGAGCGACAGCCGCAGCAGCACATATATGCCGACCTTGCTGAGCAGCGTGAAAATGGCCGCCACCGGCGCAGCCGCGACGGAATATGCATTGGGCAGCCAGTAGCTCAGCGGCCACATGCCGGCCTTCACAAGGAAGGCGACGCCAAGTATCGCCGCGCCAGCCTCGAGCAGGGTGCGATCGCGGGCGGAGAGCTCGCCGATCCTCGCGGCAAGATCGGCCATGTTCAGCGTGCCCGTCACCCCATAAATGAGGCTCACGCCAATCAGGAACAGGAAGGACGCGGCGAGATTGACGGCGACATAGTGCAGGCCGGCCTTTACGCGCGCCGGCCCGGAGCCGTGCAGCACGAGGCCATAGGACGCCGCCAGCATCACCTCGAAGAAGACGAACAGATTGAACAGGTCGCCTGTCAGGAAGGCCCCGTTCACCCCCATCAGCAGGAACTGGAACAGCGTATGGAAATGGGCTCCCGCCTTGTGCCAGCGCGCCAGCGCGAAAACCAGCGATGCCAGGGCCAGAAGGCTGGTCACCATCAGCATCAGCGCGGACAAGCGATCCAGCACGAGAACGATACCGAAGGGCGCCGGCCAGTTGCCCAGCAGATAGACCGAAGCCTCGGAGGTGTCGGCAAGGCGCACCAGCTTGAATGCCACCACGACCAGCAGGAGGGTCGAGGCCAGGTTGATGATCGGCTTCAGAAAATGACGGCGCTCGTCGTAGAGCATGAGCAGTGCGCCCGCTACCAGCGGCAGCAGCACGGGCATGATGACCAGATGGTCGGACCAGCCGGTCATTCCGGTTCCCTCCCGTCGACATGGTCGGTACCGGTAAAGCCGCGCGCCGCCAGCAGGATCACCAGAAACAAGGCCGTCGTGGCAAAGCCGATGACGATGGCCGTCAGAACCAGCGCCTGCGGCACCGGATCAGCATAGTCGGCCAGGCTGCCGCTTTGCCCGGTCAGCACGGGAGCGGCCCCGCCCCGCAAGCGCCCCATTCCGAAGATGAACAGGTTCACTGCATAGGAGATGAGCGACAGGCCCACGATGACCTGGTAGGTGCGCGGCCGCAGAAGCAGCCAGACGCCCGAACCGGCCAGGGCGGCGATGCTGAGCGAGAGGACGAGTTCCATCAGGCGTCCTCCCCTTCCGCCTCGACGGCGGCTCGGGCCGAACGCAGGCTTCTGATAGACTGGTGCGCGAGCGCGATCAGCATGAGCACCGTGGCACCGACCACGATGCCGAAGACGCCCAGATCGAAAAGCATGGCAGTGGCGAATGGAACCGCGCCAGCCAGGGGCAACTCGACATACCGGGAATGCGAGGTCAGGAAAGGATAGTCGAACAGCCACGACCCCATGCCGGTGAGTGCCGCCAGGAGCAGCCCAAGACCGATCCAGCTCACCGGCAGGATGCGAAGCCGTTCCTCAAGCCATCTTGCTCCGGCGGCCATGTATTGCAGGATGAAGGCCGCGGCCATCGCAATTCCCGCAACGAAACCGCCGCCGGGAAGGTCGTGCCCGCGCATGAACAGGTAGACGGCGAGCACGATCACGACCGGGAATGCCCATTGCATGAGCACGGCCGGCACCAGGAGATAGTCGCCAACCGTGTCGCCGGGCTTGCGGTCGGGCTCGGCCTCGTCGAAGGCGTTCTGCATGCGCTGCTGCTCAGGCGCGGCCACGCTGTCGGCAGCAGGCCGGAAGCGGCGCAGCAGTGCAAACACCGTCAGGGCGACGACCGCCAGCACGGTGATTTCCCCCAGCGTGTCAAAGCCGCGGAAGTCCACGAGAATGACATTGACCACGTTCCTGCCGCCGCCTTCCAGGTAGGCGTTCTGCAGGAAATAGCTCGCCACCGTCTCGGCCGCGAAAGGGCTCGTCATGGCGGCAAAGGCCAGAAGTCCGACCCCGCCGCCCGCCAAAACGGCAATGGCGAAGTCGCGGTATCTGCGCAGGCGTACGCCGAGCGCAACGGCCCCACGGTCCTGTTCCTCGCGACGCTTCGGAAGCCAGCGCAATCCGAGCAAAAGCAGCACGGTCGTGACGATTTCGACCAGCAACTGGGTCAGGGCGAGGTCCGGTGCCGAGAACCAGGCGAAGGTGATGCAGGTGGAAAGCCCCGCTCCGCCCAGAAGGATGAGGGCCGCCAGCCTGTGGTACTTGGCCTTGTAGGCGGCGCCGATCGCGCAAAAGATGCCGCTGGCCCAGATCAGCACGAACACGGGATCGATGGCGTCCAGGACGGGCAGACCCGGCCTGAAGCCGTTGAGATAGAGCGGAACCAGCGCTGCCAGGAAGGCCACGACCACGAGCACGCGAAGCTGCGGCTGCAGGCGCCGCGTTCCCAGCACCGTTTCGAGCGACCGGGCCCACTTCCAGGAAAGGGTGACCAGCACGCGTTCAAAGACACGCCGCCCTTCGAGACGGCGAAGAAATGGCGGCCCCTCCTCGCTCTCGTTCAGATACGAGTTCAGCAACAGATAGAGCACCACGCCGCCGACGAGCGCGATCGCGCTCATCAGAAGCGGCAGGTTGAAACCATGCCAGACCGACAGGCTGTAGGCGGGCGTGTCCGGCCCCAGGACCGAAGTCACCGCGACGTGAAGGAAGGGACCGACCGTCACGGCAGGAATGATGCCGACGACGAGACAGGCCAGGACAAGGAACTGGATCGGAAAGCGCATCCAGAAAGGCGGCTCATGCGGCGTACGCTCGAGACCCTTGGGCGGCGGCCCGAAAAACACCGTATGGATGAAGCGCAGGGAATAGGTGACGGCGAAAGCCCCGGCCAGAACGGCGACGTAGGGAGCGGCCGTGTCCAGAACCGACTTCGCGTGCGTTTCGATGGCTTCGGCGAAGAACATTTCCTTCGAGAGAAAGCCGTTGAGCAGCGGCACGCCAGCCATGGCCGCGCTTGCCACCATGGCGAGCGTCGCGGTGATGGGCATGAAGCGGAAGAGCCCGCTCAGCCGCCGCATGTCGCGCGTGCCCGTCTCGTGGTCGATGATGCCGGCAGCCATGAACAGCGAAGCCTTGAAGGTCGCGTGATTCATCATGTGGAAGATCGCGGCGACCGCCCCGAGCGGACTGCCGAGGCTGAGGAGCATGGTGATCAGGCCGAGATGGCTGATGGTGGAATAGGCGAGCAAGCCCTTGAGATCGTGCTGGAAGATGGCAAAGAACGCCCCCACCAGCAGCGATGCCATTCCGGCGAAGCCGACGATCCAGAACCATTCCGGCGTGCCCGACAGCACCGGCCACAGCCGCGCCATCAGGAAAACGCCCGCCTTCACCATCGTGGCCGAGTGAAGATAGGCCGAGACCGGCGTCGGGGCCGCCATCGCGTTGGGCAGCCAGAAGTGAAACGGAAACTGGGCGCTTTTCGTCAACGCGCCCAGCAGGATGAGCGACAGTGCGGGAAGATAGAGTTGGTGCGAGCGGATCAGGTCGCCCGAGGAGAGAACACGGTCGAGGTCATAGCTGCCCACAATATGGCCGATCAGCAGAACACCAATCAGAAGCGCCATGCCGCCGATTGCCGTGACCGTGAGCGCCATGCGCGCGCCATCGCGCGCGCTGGAATTGTGATGCCAGTAGCCGATGAGCAGGAAGGAAAAGATGCTGGTCAGTTCCCAGAAGACGACCAGCAGGACCAGATTGCCGGAGATCACCACTCCGAGCATTGCGCCCATGAAGGCGAGCAGGAACGCAAAGAACCGCGGCACGGGATCCTGCGGCGACATGTAGTAGCGCGCATAAAGGACCACCAGGAAGCCGAAGCCGCTCACCAGCACGCTGAACAGCCAGGCGAAACCGTCCATCCGCAGCACGAAGTTGAGCCCGAGGCTGGGCAGCCACTCCGTTTCGCTACGGATGACACCTCGCTCGACGATGGAGGGATAGGCTAGCGAGGCCAGAAGCAGGCATGCCAGCGCAACTCCACCAGCCAGCCAGGCCTCGGAATTTCGAGCGTTGGGGCGAAAGGTGGCCGCGAGAATGCTTCCGGCGAAAGGAAGAACGACAATGAGAATCAGCAATACGTCGTCGTTCATCGTCCTCAGGCGGTTTCCCAATCAAATCAAATGCGTCGGATGGAAACCACCCCGCTATATTATTGGGGACCCGGGACAGCCCGCGCAAGGGAATTGGCCGGAAAAGTTGAAATCTTTTCCCTATCCGCACTTTACCTCACGCGAAAAGCGATCTCCGAACCCCGAAATTTGCTGTCGTGCGCAGTCTCGAAGCGGCAGGGCCCGGCGGTTTCCCGCCGGGCCCTTTCGTTGGATCGGTCAAACGAATCAGAACGAGCGCTGGAAGCGGACCATGCCGCCGAAGCCGTCGCGGACCTTGGTGCCGTCGTCTTTGTGGACGGAGTTCCAGGCCACTTCCGGGGTGATCTTGAAGCCCGGAACGATGGTGTAAGCGACGTTGGCAACGACCGCGAGATCCTTGTTCTCGGCGTAGGAGACCTGCGCGTTGAGCGCGGCCTGCTTGCTCACCTTCACGCTGCCGCCGCCCCAGACGGCCCAGTTGCCGCCCCAGGACTTGTAGAAGCTGCGGGCGACGTTCTTGTCGGTGCCATAGCCGCCCATGACGAAGAGCGAGACGCTGTCGGACGCCTTCACGTCGAGGCGAACCTTGCCGGCCCACTCGTTCCAGACCGAGTCGTAGCCGACGACGCCGGAGAAGCCGCCCCAGCCCTGCGTGTAGGCAGCGCCGGCAACCACGTGCGGGACGTAGGAATCGATCGTGTAGAGAACGCCATTGCCTTCCTCAAGGGCGACGGAAGCCGAGAAGCCGTTGTCACCGGTGTAGGTATAGGCAATCTGATGCGTGTCGTAGGGGCCGAAGGGCACCAGATCGTCTTCCATGACGCTGCCCGCATAGCCGGTCAGCGTCGAGAACATCGAGTCGGTCTTGCCGATGCGGAAGCCGCCGAGTTCGATGAACGCATGGTTGATGGCGAAGCCGGTGTTGGTCGTCGTCCAGTTGCCATCGACGTCCGTGCCATCGATCTTGATCTTATCGGTGGTGCCGGTGTCCCAGTTGTAGTTGATGTGCATGTAGCCGCGCAGGGTGCCGAGTTCGGTTTCCGAACGGGCGTCGAGCTGCATGGCAGCACGGGCGCGCTTGTAGTAGGTGTCGTTGGTGGAATCGATGCCCTTGGCAGCGTCGAGCTTGTCGTTGACGTCGACCAGGCCGCGGTTGCCGCCATTGCCAGCGCGAATGTCGTAGCGGATGTAGCCGCCGACCTTCAGGCAGGTTTCGGTGCCCGGGATGTAGTAGAAGCCGGCGCCGTAGACGTCGCAGATGCGGACGTATTCCATCGGCTCGGGCTCGGCAACGACGACAGCGTCGGCCGCGTAGGCAGCAGGAACCGCGATCATCATCGCGGCTGAGCCGAGGAGAAGGCTCTTCATGTTCATTTACTGACTCCAGTCAAAAGTTGATCAACGGGTCTGGGCACTTTTGCTGAAGACCAGCCTTCCCTGCCCCCATACCCATCGCCGCTCTAGCGACGCGACATGACGCCTTCGTATCGGGAACATGACAGAGAGATGACAAACCGGCAGATCGGGAATCCGGGGCTGCACTGTGGCACATCGGCATCATTGGCGGTGAACTGCATGCAGGCGGGGGCCCAAGCAGCGGTCGATTTTGTCAGTAGTCGGACAAATCCTCCGGAGGGCAAGCTTCGCGCAAGCCAGGGCAGTAGCTGACGTTGGCTCCAGGCCTGATGTACCTGCCGGTAACGCTTGGAAATTTAATAACATTTTATTTACCATCCTAACTCAACGCCGCCAATGTTGCTGCTTTGCTACAGACTCTCTTCAACCGAGCCGTGTAGGTGGAGGTCATCTTGAGTTTGAGTGTGAATGCAAAGGTATTGGAAAAATGAACTTCAAGCAGATCGCCGGCGCCACCGCAGTTGCCATGCTTCTTTCGAGCAGCGCCTTTGCTGCCGACGCCTTTTCCTACGAGCCGTCGGCACCTGAAGCCGTGACGCCGATCTTCAGCTGGACCGGCGCCTATCTCGGCCTGAATGCGGGCTATGCTGGCGGAAAGGCCAAGCATCACTTCTCCGGCACCGACTTCGATGATTCGATCAACCTCAATGCCAATGGTTTCGCCGGCGGCGCCCAGATCGGCTACAACTACCAGATCGACCAGGTCATTCTCGGCGTCGAGGCTGATTTCCAGGGCTCCAATGTGAAGGCGGAGTTCGCTGCAAGCGCCCTCGACGAGGACGAACTGATGGCTGTCCGCATGGGCACCAAGCTCAACTGGTACGGCACCGTGCGCGCCCGCCTGGGCGTCGCCGCCACCGACCGTTTCATGGCCTATGCCACCGGCGGTCTCGCCTATGGCCGCACCACCAGCTACATCAACGGAAATGCCTTCGATGAAGCCATCAGCGAAAGCGTGAAGAAGACCAAGGCTGGCTGGACGATCGGTGCTGGTGCGGAATACGCGATCACCGACAATGTCACCTTCAAGACCGAGTATCTCTACACCGATCTCGGCAAGAGCAATCTGTTCAACGGCGAAATCGAAGGCGATCACGTCAACATCAACCGGAAGTTCAACTTCCACACGGTGCGCGCCGGCATCAACTACAAGTTCTGACCAGAAGTTTCATCTGGTTCGAAGGGCCTCGGCATCGCCGGGGCCTTTTCTTTTGCCGCACAAAGAAAACCGCCGCCCCTTGCGAGGCGGCGGCTCATGTCCATCCATCCGGGAGCGTAGCTCCAAGCGGCCGGGGCGGCGTCAGATCTTACCGTCGAGTCCCATCTGGTGGTACTTGTGCATGATCTTGTCCTGGTTCTCCAGGAGCCAGTCGATCGAGGGCTCGTTGGACATCGCCTTGCGGATGGCCTCGGTCGTGCCCTTCCGGTGCAGGTCGAACAGGATCTTGTGGTCGAGGTTCTGGTCGTCGACCACGCTCGGCGCCAGCCACACCGAACAGATGATGCCGAGATCGTTGGCCTTCTCCTTCGGGATGAAGCCCGCGCGCACGGCGTCGAGAACGCCGTTGGCGATGGCGAACTGCACCGTGCCCATGAGGATATTGGTGTAGCGCGAGCTCTTCACCGTGACCTTGGACACGCAAAGCGTGACCGGGCGCACCATGATGTCGGTGTTGAGCAGCGCGAAGACGCGCGTATGGCCCGCAACCTGATCGCCGGTCAGGGTTGCAAGGGCGGTACCGACGGGCCCGTCGAGTTCGCCGATCACCACTTCGGGTTCGGACGCAGTGCCCGGAGGGCCTCCAGCGACCAGCGCTTCGCCGGTCCGCATAACGATACGATTGCTCATTCCAACTCCTCATACAGTCAAAGCAGGGGGATCATCGCGGTTCACTTCGACCGCCGACGGCCGCATCATGGTCATGCATGGTCAACAAGGCGTTAATCCGGCCGTCTGGTGGTGCCGCCAGAACAGGGCAGGAAGTTTCCCGCCAGCGAGCGGAAAATTCTGCGTCTATTGCAAAGCGACCAGAATTGGTGATTCATTGAATTCGTGCAGTAACAGGCCAAGGATTACTCGATCATGGCAGCTGTAGAATCTGAACGCTTTGCAGCAACGCTGACGGCACTGCGCGGCCTTATAATGATCGCGGCGGCAATTGTTGCCTTCATGTTTCCGGAACAGACCGTGACTTTCCTGGTCCTTGCAGGGGGCGGCCTTCTGCTCGTCGACGGAGCCCTGGGCATCGCCACGCTTTCCTACTCGGGCCCCAGGGACACTGGTTTCTGGTTTACTCTCGTTCGCAATGCCCTCTCCATCATCGCGGGCCTCCTGGTGCTCTCGGGCTCTTTCCTGCTCACGATCTTCACCCTGAGTTTCCTGGCCGGGCTCGTGGGAACAGTGGCAGTTCTCGTCGGCATCATGGAAATTCTGTCGACAATGGTCGTCGGTCGCGCCCGCCGTGCGCGGCTTTGGCCGGTCCTGTTGGGCGGCGGTCTCTACATCGTGTTCGGACTGGCGCTGGCTTTCATCCCGCTCTCCAGCGCGGTTACCCTTGTCCGCGTCATCATGGTCTTGCTGGTGCTATACGGCCTCAGCCTTTTCGTCCGGGCATGGCGCCTGCGCGCCCACGAGTATTAGTGGCTGCAATTCCGGGCTGCACGCTTCGGCTTTCCGCCCAGGCAGCCCGGCAGCTTGCAATCGTCAAATTCTGTGTGTTCAGGCATTGCCCAAGGATCAGCGATCCGGCACATTCGCCCGGCAAGGAGAGGGTGATCCATGGATTCTGTCGAGAAATTCGCGCTGTCGATAATGCTGCTTTTCGGCGCCCTTATCATCGGCGGGCTGATGGCCATCGGCATCGCGTGGAACGACAAGCCGGCGTTCCTTTATGCCCTGGCCTCCGCGGTCGTCGTGTGGGGCTCGTCGTTTGCGGTGCTTTTTGGCAAACCCACGATCTACGGCGCCCTGCTGGTCGTCGCCATTCTTCTGATAGCGGCCTCGATAGGCGCCATCGTCACCTGAACCCCTCTGACGGACCCGGCTCAGTCGGCCTCGCTGAGCCGATAGCCGACGCCGGTTTCCGTGCGAATGTAGCATGGCTGGCCGGGATCGGGCTCGATCTTCTGACGCAGCTGACGCACATAGACCCTTAGATACTGCACGTCCTGCACCTCACCCCACACCTGCTTCATCAGGAAATTGTGGGTCAGAACCTTTCCGGCATGCTGCACGAGCACCCGCAATATGTCGTATTCCTTCGGCGACAGCTTCACCTCCCGCCCGTCGACCTTGACGGTGCGCCGCACGAGGTCAACGCAGAGCCCGCCGGTCTGGAACACCGGCTTCTCGCCCTGCTGCTGCAGCCTGTGCCTGAGCGCCATTCGAATGCGGGCGATGAGCTCGTTCACCCCGAACGGCTTGGTTATGTAGTCGTCGGCGCCGAGATCCAGCGCTTCCACGATGCCAGCTTCGTCCGTGCGGCTGGAGAGGATGATGATCGGCACCGCGCAGCCGGCGGCCCGCCATTGCTTGAGAAGCTCCTGCCCCGACACCTCGGGCAGACCAAGATCGAGCACCACCAGGTCGGGCGCTTCATTCGCCATTTCTGCAAGGGCGGCCCGGGCGTCCGGCGCCTCGGCAACGGCATAGCCCTGCGTGGAGAGGCCGGAACGCAGCAGCTTGCGGATGGGCTGCTCATCGTCCACGACAAGCACCCTGATATGAGAGGCGGGCGTCAAGCGACTTCTCCGGGCAGTTTCATGCGGATGGTGAAGACCGCTCCCTTGCGGTCGGTGCGGTTGCCCGCTGCGATGGTTCCGCCCATGGCTTCGACAAAGCCACGGCATATGGCGAGGCCAAGGCCGGTGCCGGCCGGGACGCTGTCGCGTTTGCGTGCGCGCGTGAACTTGCCGAATATGTCTTCCAGCTCATCCGGGGGAATGCCGCTGCCCTCGTCCAGAACCTGCAGGGTGAGGGTGTTCGAAGCGAGGAAGGCCTGGACGCGGATGCGCGACCCCGCTGCCGAATATTTCGCGGCATTGTCGAACAGGTTGAACAGGACCTGTTCGAACAGCACCGGGTCCACGCGCAGCATGGGCAGGTCGGCCGGCAAATCGACCTCGATCTCATGCCCGGAAAGTATCTTCCTGGCGCGTCGAAGCGCGCTGCCCACGATGTCGCTGACATCGTGGAGCCCGAAGTTCGGCGTCACCGCACCGGACTCCAGCCGCGTCATGTCCAGCAGGTTGGCGATGAACCGGTTCAGCCGCTCTGCCTCGTCCAGCACGGTGCCCAGCAGCTCTTCCTTGGCCGGCGCCTCCAGCGCGGAGGAAAATTCCTTCAGCATCCCGGCCGCCCCGATGATTGCCGCAAGAGGCGTCTTCAGATCGTGCGAAATGGAGGTCAACAGCGCCGAGCGCAGCCGGTCTGCCTCGACGGCCAGACGCGCATTGTCCAGGTCCTCGACCAGATGGACGCGCTCTATGGCAAGCGCTGACTGATCCGTCAGCGCGTCCATCAGCCTGCGCCTCTCGGGCGTCAACAGAGGGCCGCGGCGATCGTCATCGATGCCGACGACGCCGATGACACCGCGCACCGTGCGCATGGGCAGAAAGAGCCGCTTGGCGCCCGGCAGGGTATCGGCGCCCCGACCGGCGGGCCGGTCATTTTCCCAGCTCCATTTGGCTGCCGCCAGGTCGGCTTCGTCGAGCGTGTCCTCCGGCGGATATCCTGCCTTCACCACGATCTGCCCGTGCTCCGGCAGGAGCAGAACCACGCGCACCTTCAGCATGGACGCGATCTGAAATGCCGTCGCCCAAAGCACATCGTCCAATGTCGCGGTTCCAGCCAGCTTCTTGCTGAAGAGGTAGAGGTTTTCCGTCATGCGGGCGCGCTGGCGGGCTGCCATCGCCTGGGTCCGCACGCGCGAGGTCAGGTTGCTGGCGATCACCGAGACGATCAGGAAGAAAATGAACGTGACGATGCTTTCCGGATCGCCGATGGTGAAGGTGTAGAGCGGCGGCAGGAAAAAGAAATTGAAAGCCAGCGCACTGGCAATGCTGGTGAAGATGCCCGGCGCCAGGCCGTAGCGCAGCGCGCTGACCAGCACCCCCATGAGAAACACCACCGCGATATTGGCGACGTCGAGCGATTGGTGCAGCGCCTCGCCCAGCAGCAAGGCGACCCCAACAATTGCCGCGCTTGCGATGTAGGGCTGCAGCGAAAACCCGCCGGCGGAGCCGAGTTCCACCGTGCCGCGCGGCGGCTTCGGCTCAGGCGTGCGGCCCGAGATCACATGCACGCTGACATCGCCGGCGATGCGGATGAGGTCGTGGGTGACGGAGCCCTGAAGCCATTCTCGCCAGCGCGCCTTGTGGGAGCTCCCCACAACGACATGGGTGACATTGCGCTCGCGTGCATAGCGCATGACATCCTCTGCTACAGCACGGCCGGGCAGCGTGACGGCCTCTGCCCCCAGAGTTTCGGCCAGCCGCATGGAAGCAGCCAACTGGTCGCGTGCGCCCTCCGACAGGCGCGCCGAGCGCAGCGTTTCGATGTTGATGACGGACCATGGCGCACGCAGGCGTTCGGCCAGCCGCCGGCCATAGCGCACGATTGCCAGGGAGCGCGGCGCCTCGTCGACGCAGACCAGAACGCGGTCGCCTGCGGCCCAGGGGCCCTCGATGGCGTTTTCACGCATATGGCTGACGAGTTGTTCGTCCACCCGCTGGGCGGTGCACCTCAGCGCAAGTTCGCGCAGCGCGGTCAGGTTGCCTGGCCTGAAATAGTTCTCGATGGCGCTTCGCGCCGTCTCCGGCACATAGACCTTGCCCTGCTTCAGCCTCTCGATCAGATCGCCCGGCGTGAGGTCCACCACCTCGATCTCGTCGGCGCGGTCGATGATGGAGTCGGGAACCGTCTCGCGCACCCGCACGCGCGTGATCTGCGCGACGATGTCGTTCAGGCTTTCGACGTGCTGGATGTTGACGGTAGTGTAGACGTCTATGCCTGCGGCCAGCAGTTCCTCTATGTCGAGGTAACGCTTCGGGTGGCGGCTGCCCGGTGCGTTGGTGTGAGCCAGTTCGTCGACCAGAACCAATGCCGGCCGCCGCTCAAGAATCGCATCGAGGTCCATCTCCTCGAGCACCCTGCCAAGATAAGATACCTTTGCGCGCGGGATGATCTCGAAGCCCTGGAGAAGCGCCTGTGTCTCCTTGCGGCCGTGTGTCTCCACGACACCGATCACGACATCCACGCCTTCCGCCAGGCGGGCTCGCGCCGAAAGCAGCATCTCGAACGTCTTGCCCACGCCCGGAGCAGCGCCGAGAAAAATGCGCAGCTTGCCGCGCGCCTCCCGCTCGGCGGCTTCCAGAAGCGCGTCCGGTGACGGGCGCTTGTCGGTATCGTCGACCATCCAGACCACTCTGTTTCGGGCGTATCGGCCGGTCTGCCGTTTCCTGTCGCACAGGGCGCGACAAGGGAAAGGAACCCCGGAGTATGAAAATGCTACTTCTTCGACAAAGCGTCGAGTGCCCGGTTGAGCGCCAGCACGTTGACATGCGGCTCGCCTATGATCCCGAAGAACGGCTTTTCGACGTGATTGGCCACGAGTTCACGCAGCACATCCTCCGAAACCTGCCTTGCCTTGGCGACGCGCGGCACCTGGAACAGCGCGGCATCGGGCGAGATATCGGGGTCGAGCCCGCTGCCACTCGTGGTCACGAGATCAACCGGCACCTGCTGGCCGGGGTTTTCGGCCCTCAGTCGCTCGACATCGTCGCGTACCCGCCCGATCAGGGCCGAATTGGACGGACCGAGATTGGACCCGCCCGAGTTGGCAGCATTGTAGGGCGCGGGGATCGTTTTCGAAGGGTCGGCCGGATCCGGCGCGACGGTGGCCGAAGGGCGGCCATGGAAATAGCGCTCGCTGGTGAAGTTCTGTCCGATCAGCGCGGAGCCCACCACTTTTCCATTTTCCATTACCAGGCTGCCGGAGGCCTGACGGGGGAACAGCATGCCCGCAAGGCCGGTCATGGCGAGTGGATAGAGAAGGCCGGTAATTGCCGTGAATGCGACGATCATGACGAGCGCGGGTCGAAATTGCCGGAGCATCGCAGCGTTCCTTACGCAAGGCCGAGTGCCGATACGATCATGTCGATCAGCTTGATGCCGATGAAGGGCACGACGATGCCCCCGAGGCCGTAGACGAGCAGGTTGCGGCGCAGCAGCGCGGCTGCCCCGACCGCGCGGTATCTGACGCCGCGCAGGGCAAGAGGTATCAACCCGATGATGATCAGCGCGTTGAATATGATCGCAGAAAGTATGGCCGATTGCGGGGTCGCCAGGTTCATGACGTTGAGAACCTGCAATTGCGGATAGAACGCCACGAACATCGCCGGGATTATGGCGAAATACTTGGCGATGTCGTTGGCGATGGAGAAGGTCGTCAGCGCGCCGCGCGTCATCAGCAACTGCTTGCCGATCTCCACGATCTCGATGAGCTTGGTCGGATCGGAATCGAGATCGACCATGTTGCCGGCCTCGCGCGCGGCAACCGTTCCGGTGTTCATGGCCACCCCAACGTCGGCCTGGGCAAGGGCTGGCGCGTCGTTGGTGCCATCGCCGCACATGGCAACCAGCTTGCCCTTGGCCTGCTCGTCGCGAATGAGTTGCAGCTTGTTTTCGGGCGTGGCCTGGGCAAGAAAATCGTCCACGCCCGCTTCCGCCGCGATCGCTGCGGCAGTCATCGGGTTGTCGCCCGTGATCATCACCGTGCGGATGCCCATTCGCCGCAGTTCGGCGAAGCGCTCGCGAATGCCGCCCTTGACGATGTCCTTGAGATAGATGACGCCCAGCAACCGGCCGTCTCGCGCCACCGCCAGCGGCGTGCCGCCCACCTTGGCGATGTCCTCGGCGATAGCGCGCATCTCGGCAATGCTTGCGCCGGAAGCTCGCGTCAGCACCTCGGAGGGGCGGCTGACCAGCAGCGCATCGGGACCTGACTTTGCGATATAGGCAAGGATCGCATCAACTGCCCCCTTGCGAATGGAGCCGTTGTCGAGATTGACGCCGCTCATCCGCGTCTGGGCGGAAAAGGGCACGAAATGCGCATGCAGGCTTCGCATGTCGCGTTCGCGGATGCCGTATTTCTCCTTTGCCAGAACGACGATCGAGCGCCCCTCCGGCGTCTCGTCGGCCAGCGAAGCAAGCTGTGCGGCATCGGCAAGCTCGCGTTCATCGATGCCGGCCAGCGCGCGGAATTCCGTCGCCTGGCGGTTGCCGAGCGTGATCGTGCCGGTTTTGTCGAGCAGGAGCGTATCGACGTCGCCCGCGGCCTCTACCGCGCGCCCCGACATGGCAAGCACGTTGAAACGTACGAGGCGATCCATTCCGGCAATGCCGATGGCCGAGAGCAATGCGCCGATGGTCGTCGGTATCAGCGTCACGAACAAGGCCACCAGCACCACCACCGGTATCGTGCCGCCGGCATAAGCGGCAAAGCTCGGTATCGTCACGGTGGCCATGACGAAGATCAGCGTCATGCCGGCCAGCAGGATGTTGAGCGCGATTTCGTTTGGCGTCTTCTGGCGCTGGGCGCCTTCCACCAGTGCAATCATGCGGTCGAGGAAGGTCGACCCGGCCGCTGCGGTGATGCGCACCCTGATCCAATCGGAAAGCACCTGCGTGCCTCCGGTCACGGCGGAACGATCACCGCCGGACTCGCGGATGACAGGTGCCGATTCGCCGGTGATTGCAGCTTCGTTGACCGAGGCGACGCCCTCGACCACCTCGCCATCGGAAGGGATGATGTCACCGGCCTCGACCAGCACGACATCGCCCACTTTGAGGCTGGCGCCCGGCACCAGCGTGAAGGCAAGGCGGTCCTGGCCGGTGAGCAGCTTGGCTCGCGTTTCCGTGCGCGTGCGGCGCAGCGAATCCGCCTGCGCCTTGCCCCGCCCTTCTGCGACCGCTTCGGCGAAGTTGGCGAAAAGCACCGTGAACCACAGCCAAACGATGATCTGGAACGAAAATGCCAGGTGGGCGGCGCCACCGGCGATGTCGCGAAGGAAAAGCACGGTCGTAAGCAACGAAACCACTGCCACGACGAACATCACCGGATTGCGGACCAGCGAGCGGGGATCGAACTTCTTGAACGCAGCCACGGAAGCAGGAGCCAGAATGGCAGCGTCGAAGAGGCTGACCTGCTTGATGTGGCTCATGGTCATTTTCCCCTGTTAAAAAACCTTGCCGGCCACGAGCTCCAGATGCTCGGCGATGGGGCCAAGCGCCAGAGCCGGCAGGAATGTCAGCCCCCCGACGACCACGATCACGCCCACCAGCAGGCCGACAAACAGCGTGCCGTCGGTCGGGAACGTGCCGGCGGAGGCTGGGACGATCTTCTTGGCGGCCAGCGACCCGGCGATGGCCATGGCCGGAACAATCACGAGAAAGCGCCCCATGAGCACGGCGATGCCGATGGTCAGATTGTACCAGAGCGTATTGCCGTTCAGGCCCGCAAACGCCGAGCCGTTGTTGGCGGTTGCCGAGGTGTAGGCATAGAGCACTTCGGAAAACCCGTGCGGCCCGGGATTGGCGATCGAAGCCAGGGCCGATGGCAGCACGATGCCTACGGCCGTGAAACCGAGCATCGCCATCGGCAGGCAAAGCATGGCCAGCATCGCCATCTTCACCTCCTTCGCCTCGATCTTCTTGCCCAGATACTCAGGGGTGCGACCGACCATCAGCCCGGCGACGAAGATGGCGATGATGACGAAGACGAGGATGCCGTAGAGTCCGGCGCCGACGCCGCCCACGATCACCTCTCCAAGCTGCATGTTGATCAGCGGAATCATGCCGCCAAGGGCGGTGAAGCTGTCATGCATTGCGTTGACCGCGCCGCAGGAGGCCGCGGTGGTAACCACTGCGAACAGCGCCGACAGGGCGATGCCGAAGCGCACCTCCTTGCCTTCCATGTTGCCCCCTTCGAGCCCCAGCGACGCGAGCAATGGGTTTCCCCTGGCTTCTGCCCAGTAGGCTACGATCACGCCGGCAATGAAAAGAACCGCCATGGCGGCCAAGATCGCCCAGCCCTGGCGCTGATCGCCAACCATGCGGCCGAAAACGTTGGTCAGGGCGGCGCCGATCGCAAAGATGGTCACCAACTGCACAAGGTTGCTCAGCGCATCCGGGTTTTCGAACGGGTGCGCGGAATTGGCATTGAAGAAGCCGCCGCCATTAGTGCCAAGCATCTTGATCGCGAGTTGCGAGGCCACGGGTCCCACGGCAATGGTCTGGCGTGCCCCTTCCAGCGTAGTCGCCTGAACATAGGCGGCCAGTGTCTGCGGCACCCCGCGAAAGACGTAGAAGAGGGTCAACAGGAGGCAAAGCGGCAGCAGCACGTAAAGAGTGGAGCGGACAAGATCGACCCAGAAATTGCCGACCGTCTTGACCGAGGCCCGCGAGAAGCCGCGTATCAACGCCAAGGCAAGCGCCATGCCGGTGGCCGCCGAGGCAAAGTTCTGGACCGTCAGCCCCGCCATCTGGACCAGATAGGACATGGTGGTTTCGCCGCTATAGTTCTGCCAGTTGGTGTTGGTGACGAAGCTGGCCGCCGTATTGAAGGCCAATGCCGGATCGACCGCGTCCATTCCCGCAGGATTGAACGGCAGGTGGGCCTGCAGGCGTTGAAGCGCGTAAAGCAGCAGAACACCCAGCAGGTTGAACATCAGCATGCCGGCAACATAGGCCGTCCAGTGCTGTTCCTCGTTCTCATCGGTGCCGGCGAGCCGGTAGAGGCCTCGTTCGATCGGCCGCAGCAGGAAGGAGAGAAACGTTCTCTCGCCTTGATAGACCCTCGTCATATAGCCGCCGAGCGGCGTTACCAGCAGACCGACTGCGCCGCAAAAGATCAGGATCTGGATCCAGCCGTTGAAAGTCATGGTTTCAACCTTCGCGGCCTTCACCGCCGGTCATCAGAAGCGCTCGGGACGAAGCAAAGCGAGAACTAAGTAGACAACGAGCATCAGGGTCACGATGCCGCCAAGGATGTAATCCGCGCCCATGTCAGTGTTTCCTTGCCGATTCCCTCGTCCTGCCCGCGACGCAATGCGCGGCAATCTCACAGGCGATCGCAAGCCAGTGTGTATGCATAGAGCAAAGCGAAAGAGAGTATGCTCATTGCCAGAACAATCAGGTCCCACATCTTCGGTGCCTCCCGCCGCACTGCACAAGGCCCATCGGTCCTAGCTTTGACATAGGCCGCATAAAGGTTCGAGACAGGTCCAACGGCCTCGAAATAGGATTTTCATAAGGGTCGAGACAGAAAACGCGCCGGAAACGCCAGCACGATGGGTTTGGATACCGGCCTGGAGGTGACGCTCCGCCAAAGGTCGCCAAAGAAAAAGCCCCCGGTTCTTTCGAACCGAGGGCTTTGTTTTCAACCGTCTGTCTGTCGTCAGAGAGCGGCTTCGAGCGTGGTCAGCTGGCTCAGCAACGCCTCGGCGCGGGTACGTGCCTCGTCGGTCTTGGCATCGGTGGCGTCCTCGCGCGCATCCTTGATGCGCTGGGAAAGATCCGCGCGGTCGATGCTGGCAACCGGAACCGCCGATTCAGCAAGCAGCGTGCAGGCGCTCGGCATCACGTCGGCAAAACCGCCGAACACGACATAGCGCTCGTCGGCGCCTGCCCGCGTCTTAACGGTCACGACGCCCGGCTTGATCGTGGTCATCACCGGCGCATGATTAGCCATGATCGTCATTTCGCCTTCCGTGGCGGGGATGACGACAGACTGAACCTCTTCCGAGACAAGCAGGCGCTCGGGCGAGACCAGTTCGAATTTGAAAGCTTCAGCCATGATGTCTCACAAAGATCGGGAACTGGTTGAGCGGCCTCGAAAACGCTGTCGGTCTGCGAGGCCAGCTCGATGGTGCGGGCTGAAGCCCGCACCTGTTGCCTACTAGCCTTATGCCGCTTCCGCAGCCAGGCGCTGGGCCTTCTCGATGGCCATCTCGATCGAGCCGACCATGTAGAACGCCGCTTCCGGCAGGTGGTCGTATTCGCCTTCGACCAGACCCTTGAAGCTGCGGATCGTGTCTTCAAGCGGCACGAGCTGGCCCGGCGAGCCGGTGAACACCTCGGCCACGAAGAAGGGCTGCGACAGGAAGCGCTCGACCTTACGGGCGCGGGCAACCGTCACCTTGTCCTCTTCCGAGAGCTCGTCCATGCCCAGGATGGCGATGATGTCCTGCAGCGACTTGTAGCGCTGGAGGATCTCCTGCACGCGACGGGCAACCTGGTAGTGCTCCTCGCCGACGATCATCGGGTCAAGCATGCGCGAGGTGGAGTCGAGCGGGTCGACGGCCGGGTAGATGCCCTTTTCCGAGATCGCGCGGTTAAGCACGGTCGTCGCGTCAAGGTGCGCAAACGAGGTCGCCGGCGCCGGGTCGGTCAAGTCGTCGGCCGGCACGTAAATGGCCTGCACCGAGGTGATCGAGCCCTTGGTGGTGGTGGTGATGCGCTCCTGCATCTGGCCCATGTCGGTGGCCAGCGTCGGCTGATAGCCCACGGCCGAAGGAATACGGCCGAGAAGCGCCGACACTTCCGAGCCCGCCTGGGTGAAGCGGAAGATGTTGTCGACGAAGAACAGCACGTCCTGGCCCTGGTCGCGGAAATACTCCGCAACGGTCAGGCCGGTCAGGCCGACGCGGGCACGCGCGCCGGGCGGCTCGTTCATCTGGCCGAACACCAGGGCGCACTTGGAACCTTCGGTCGAGCCGTTGTTCTCGTGCGGGTCCTTGTTCACGCCCGATTCGATCATTTCGTGGTAGAGGTCGTTGCCCTCGCGGGTACGCTCGCCCACGCCGGCGAACACGGAGTAACCGCCGTGCGCCTTCGCGACGTTGTTGATCAGTTCCTGGATCAGAACGGTCTTGCCGACGCCGGCGCCGCCGAACAGGCCGATCTTGCCGCCGCGAGCATAAGGGGCGAGAAGGTCGACGACCTTGATGCCGGTGACAAGGATCTGCGCTTCCGTCGACTGCTCGACGTAGGCAGGCGCTTCCTGGTGAATGGCGCGGCGGGACTTGGTCTTCACCGGGCCGGCTTCGTCGACCGGCTCGCCGATGACGTTCATGATGCGGCCCAGCGTCTCGTCGCCGACCGGAACCGTGATTGGGCCGCCGGTGTCGGAAACCGCCTGGCCGCGAACGAGGCCTTCGGTGGTGTCCATGGCGATGCAGCGCACGGTGTTTTCACCGAGATGCTGCGCCACTTCGAGCACGAGCCGATGACCGCCGTTGTCGGTTTCGAGCGCGTTCAGGATGGACGGCAGCTCGCCGTCGAACCGGACGTCGACGACGGCGCCGATGACCTGAGCGACGCGACCTGCAGCCGCACCCTTGTTCGCCGCTGCCGACGACGCCTTTGCAGCAGCCGTCTTGGCAGTTGCTGCCTTCTTTGCCGCCGGGGCCTTTTCGGCCGCCGGAGCCGTTTTAGGTGTAGCTGCTTTAGCCATGCTGTAACCTCTTGGTCCGTTTCAGTTTCCACATGAGCCGCCGGGAGGGCTAGCCCCCGGGCTCACGTGCTAGAGCGCTTCCGCGCCCGAAATGATTTCGATGAGTTCCTTGGTGATCTGCGCCTGGCGCTGACGGTTGTAGGTGATCGTCAGCCTGTTGATCATGTCACCGGCGTTGCGCGTCGCATTGTCCATGGCGCTCATCTTGGCGCCCATTTCACCGGCCGCATTTTCGAGCAGAGCGCGGAAGATCTGCACGGAAATATTGCGCGGGATGAGATCGCCCAGGATTTCGCCCGGCTCCGGCTCGTATTCGTAGATCGCCGAGGCCGCAGCTTCCGCTTCCGCTGCCGGAGCAGCGGCCGGGATGATCTGCAGAGCGGTCGGAACCTGGCTGATCACCGACTTGAACTCGGAGTAGATCAGCGTGCAGACGTCGAACTCGCCCTCATTGAACTGCGCGATCACCTTCTTGGCGATGGCGTCGGCATTGGCGAAGCCAATCGTCTTGACTTCGCGCAATTCGATGCGATCGACGATCAGCGCGCTGAAGTCGCGCCGAAGAATGTCGTAGCCCTTCTTGCCGACGGTGATGATCTTCACCGTCTTGCCGTTCGCGCGGAGCCGGCGGATATGCTCGCGAGCCAGGCGGGAGATCTGGCTGTTGAAGCCACCGCACAGACCACGCTCGGCCGTGCAGACGACGAGCAGATGCACGTCGTCCTTGCCGGTGCCGGTCATCAATGCCGGTGCATCGCCATCGTTGCCGATCGCCTGCGTAATGTTGGCCAGAACCGCACTCATGCGCTGCGAGTAGGGCCTGGCCGCTTCCGCAGCCTCCTGCGCGCGGCGAAGCTTCGCCGCGGCAACCATCTGCATCGCCTTGGTGATCTTCTGCGTCGCCTTGACCGAGGCGATACGGTTACGGAGGTCTTTTAACGAGGCCATGCCTTATCCGTCAGCGTTAGGCGAAGTTTTTCGCGTAAGCGTCGATGTGAGCCTTGAGCTTGGCCTTGAGGTCGTCGCTCAGGGCCTTCTCCTTGCGGATGCCTTCGAGGACGTCCTTGCCCTCGGCGTGCATGTACGCAAGCAACCCCTGCTCGAACTTGCCGACCTGGTTGACCGCAAGCCTGTCGAGGTAACCGTTGACGCCGGCGAAGATCACCGTGACCTGCTCTTCCGTCTTCAACGGAGAGAACTGCGGCTGCTTCAGCAGCTCGGTCAGGCGGGCACCGCGGTTGAGCAGGCGCTGCGTGGAGGCGTCGAGGTCCGAACCGAACTGCGCAAACGCCGCCATTTCGCGGTACTGCGCGAGTTCGCCCTTGATCGAGCCCGCAACCTGCTTCATCGCCTTGACCTGGGCAGCCGAGCCGACGCGCGACACCGACAGACCGACGTTAACGGCCGGACGGATACCCTGGAAGAACAGGTTCGTCTCCAGGAAGATCTGGCCGTCGGTGATCGAGATCACGTTGGTCGGAATGTAGGCCGAGACGTCGTTGGCCTGGGTTTCGATGACCGGCAGCGCCGTCAGAGAACCATTGCCATTCTCGTCGTTGAGCTTGGCAGCGCGCTCCAGCAGACGCGAGTGCAGGTAGAACACGTCGCCCGGGTAGGCTTCGCGGCCGGGCGGACGGCGGAGCAGCAGCGACATCTGGCGATAGGCCACGGCCTGCTTGCACAGGTCGTCATAGCCGATCAGCGCGTGCTGGCCGTTGTCGCGGAAATACTCGCCCATGGCGCAGCCGGCGAACGGAGCCAGAAACTGCATCGGGGCAGGATCGGAAGCGGTCGCGGCGATGACGATCGAGTATTCGAGCGCGCCGCGCTCTTCAAGCACCTTCACGAACTGCGCGACGGTCGAACGCTTCTGGCCGACAGCCACGTAGACGCAGAACAGCTTCTCGGAATCCGGGCCGCTGTCGTGGATGGCCTTCTGGTTCAGGATGGTGTCGAGGATGATCGCGGTCTTGCCGGTCTGACGGTCACCGATGACCAGCTCGCGCTGGCCGCGGCCGATCGGGATCAGGGCGTCGATGGCCTTGAGGCCGGTCGACATCGGCTCGTGCACCGACTTGCGGGGGATGATGCCGGGGGCCTTGACGTCGACGCGGCGACGCTCGGCTGCCTTGATCGGGCCCTTGCCGTCGATCGGGTTGCCGAGAGCGTCGACGACGCGGCCGAGCAGGCCCGGACCAACCGGAACGTCAACGATAGCGCCAGTCCGCTTGACGGTGTCGCCTTCCTTGATGTCGCGGTCGTTACCGAAGATGACGACGCCGACGTTGTCGCTTTCAAGATTCAGCGCCATGCCGCGGATGCCGCCCGGGAACTCGACCATCTCGCCCGCCTGGACGTTGTCGAGACCATAGACGCGAGCAATGCCGTCACCGACAGACAGAACCTGTCCGACCTCGGAGACTTCGGCCTCACTGCCGAAATTCTTGATCTGGTCTTTTAGAATTGCGGAGATTTCCGCGGCGCGGATGTCCATCAGCCGACCTCTTTCAGTGCAAGCTTGAGCGAATTGAGTTTGGTTTTGAGCGACGTATCGATCTGACGCGAACCCAGCTTCACGACGAGTCCGCCGAGAAGCGAGGGATCGACAGTGACTTCGACCGACACATCCTTGCCAGCGACGCCCTTGAGCGCGGCCCTAAGTTCGGTCTGCTGGGCTGCCGTCAACGCATGCGCCGACGCGATCGCAGCGGTGACCTCGCCCCGCTGCTCTGCAGCGATGCGACGGAAAGCCTTGATCATGGCGGGAATGGAAAACAGCCGGCGATTTCTCGCCACGACACGCAGGAAGTTGCCAACGAGACCGGTGATCTTGGCCTTGTCAGCGATCGCCTCGATGGCCTTGTACTGCTCGTCGGCGGAAAAGACCGGGCTGCCGGTCATGCGCCGCAGGTCATCGCTGCCTGCAAGCAAGGCTTCAAAGCGAGCGAGGTCTGCATCGACCTTGTCGACCTGCTTTGCGTCGGCCGCCAGTTCGTACAGCGAGGCCGCGTAACGTTCTGCAACTGCGGAGATCGGCGAGCTAGACTGTGCCACGGTCCGTCTTTTCTCTTCTCTGACAGGCCGGAAGATTCCTGGCGCGAGTCAATAACTCTGGCTAAATCTTTGACCTTACTGCGGTTTAATGACCAAAAGGGCACCGCTGGTGCACCCTCCGATCAAAAGTCGAATGCCGTCTAGCACACGCCTTCCAGAGTCGCAACACGTGGAAGATGCGGGTATCGGGCAGATTTGTCGCATCCCCGCGCCACCGAACGACCCACAGGGTCATTTAGCCGGAAAAACCGAAGGCGAAAGCCAATGGTAATGCGGCCAAAACCAGCGCCAGAAACAACCAAATCCAATTATAGAGCTTGTTTCCCTGGTCCGAAAGCATGGAGATGACGCGCCCGAAAGCCGTGAACAACCAGGAGAAACCGAGCGCCAGATATAGGAGCGGCTGCGCGAGCAGGATGCAGCACAGGCCGAGGCCTAGATAGAAACCGGCCATGGTCGCGCGCGCCTCTGCAACCGCCTCCGGCCGGGTTTCCACCGGCTGCAAGCGCAAGATTCGCAACGAAACCCTCGGCGCAAACAGGAGCACCAGGCCGAAAAGCACCGTCACGGCGGCTGACGACCATGCCCACCATTCGCCCGGCGTCATCGGCCAGGGAAGCGCGAAATCCATAAACCCCTCCAGAATCGCTTTGTTTTGAGAGCGCATATTATCGCGCGGCAAGCCGCGCGCCAGATTGAAACCTACAAGAAGCTCTGCGGATCGATATCGACCTGCACCCTGATCGAGCCGCGCACCTTGGGTCCCGCTGCGAGCATCGCACGGATAAAACCCTGCATGTCGCAGCGCCGTTCCCCGTGCACCAGAAGACGGAAACGATGGCGGCCGGCTACCAGCGCCAGCGGCGCCTCGGCCGGGCCGAGAACGCTGATGTCCTTGGTCTCCGGCGCCGCGCGGCGCAGCAGCCGGGCATGGGCTTCGGCTTCCGCGCGCGTGTCGGCGCTGACGATGATGCCGGCAAGCCGACCGAACGGAGGCAGCGCGGCACGCTCGCGCTCCGCTATCTCGCGATCGTAAAACGCTTCAGAATCGCCCGAGACGATCGCCTGCATGACCGGGTGGCCGGGCTGGTAGGTCTGCAGCAGGCCCAGGCTCTTCTTGCCGGTGCGGCCGGCGCGGCCCGTCACCTGGCTCAAGAGCTGGAAAGTCCGCTCCGCCGCACGCGGATCGCCATTGGCAAGGCCAAGGTCGGCATCGACCACGCCCACCAGCGTCATGTTGGGGAAATTGTGCCCCTTGGCCACCAATTGCGTGCCTATGACGATGTCGGCCTCGCCATTGGCGATCGCTTCCAGTTCCAGCCGGAGGCGCTTCACCCCGCCGAGCATGTCGGAGGACAGGACGATGGTGCGCGCTTCGGGAAAATTTCCAACGACCTCCTCGGCTATGCGCTCCACCCCCGGCCCACAGGCGACGAGATGGTCCAGCGTACCGCATTCCGGGCAGGCTTCCGGCCGCTTTTCGTTGTGGCCGCAGTGATGGCAGACGATCTGGCCGCGGAAACGGTGCTCCACCAGCCATGCCGAGCAGGACGGGCACTGGAAACGATGGCCGCAGACGCGGCACAACGTCAGGGGCGCATAGCCGCGCCGGTTGAGGAACAGCAGCGATTGCTCGCCCCTCTCCAGCGTCTTCTGCATCTGCTCCAGCAACACGGGCGACAAGAACCCGCCTCGCGCCGGCGGGGCGCGGCGCATGTCCACGGCCTTGATGTCGGGAAGGGCAGCCTCGGCGAATCGCGCCGCCAGCACGGAGCGCTCATATCGCCCCTGCTCGGCATTGACCCGGCTTTCGACTGAAGGCGTGGCGGAAGCCAGCACCACCGGGAACCGGCCGATATGGCCGCGCACCACCGCCATGTCGCGGGCATTGTAGAAAACGCGGTCTTCCTGCTTGTAGGCGGGGTCGTGCTCCTCGTCGACGACGATCAGACCAAGCTCCTTGAACGGCAGGAACAGCGCCGAACGCGCACCCGCCACCACCCGCACACTGCCTTCGGCCACCTGGCGCCAGACGCGCTCGCGCTTGCGGGGGGCAAGGTCGGAGTGCCACTCGCCGGGCTTGGCGCCGAATCGGTTCTGAAAGCGCTCGAGAAAGGCCTGCGTCAGCGCGATTTCCGGCAGCAGAATCAGCACCTGCCGGCCCTGTTGGAGAGCTGCGGCAACCGCCTCGAAATAGACCTCGGTCTTGCCGGACCCGGTAACGCCATCGAGCAGCGTCACGTTGAACGCGTCGGCCGCCACCTTGCCCCGCAACGTCGCGGCGGCCGCCTCCTGGTCGTTCGTCAGATCTGCCTTGGCGTAGTCAGGGTCGGGGGGAGCCACCACGGGGCGCGGCGGAATCATGACCGTCTCGAACACGCCCTGCGACTTCAGCCCATCGATGACCGTAGACGACACACCGGCAGCATGCGCCAGGCCCGAACGCGTCCAGGCCAGGCCGTCGGACGCCATTTCCAGCACGCGCCGGCGCGCGTCGGTCACGCGGTCGGGCTCCATGCCGGTAAGTTGCAGCCCTTCCACCCAGGGCTCCGGATCGAAGGCTTCGGGAGCGCGCAGGATCATGCGCGCCACCATGCCGGGCGGCGACAACGTGTAGGAGGAGATCCAGTCGACGAAGCGGCGCATGGCTTCGTCGATCGGCGGACAGTCGAAGACATGCGAGATCGCCCTGAGCTTGCGCGCGTCCACCGCCTCGCCCGGCCCGTCCCAGACGATGCCCGCCACCTCCCGCGGGCCCAGCGGCACGCGCACGATGGACCCCGGCACCACGGTCGTTCCGGCCGGCACTGCGTAGCTGTAGGGGCGCTCGGCCGGCATCGGCACCAGCACCGGTACGATCGCCGCCAGCCTATGCGACGCCACGGTTTCGGGCGAATCTTGTTTCATGACGGGTGACCTTGCCTCGACTTTACGTTAGAGCAAAGGCCGAACAGAAATGCGCTTCCCAAGACGCAAAATTTGCCAAGGAGACATACCCCCATGAAGTTCTTCGTCGATACGGCCGACGTCAAGGAAATCCGAGAGCTCAACGAACTCGGCCTGCTCGACGGCGTCACCACCAATCCGTCGCTGATCCTCAAGTCCGGCCGCAACATCGCCGAAGTGACCAAGGAAATCTGCGACATCGTCGACGGCCCGGTTTCGGCCGAAGTGGCCGCGACCGAATATGCCGAGATGATGAAGGAGGCGGAGGTTCTCTCCAAGATCGCCGACAACA
The DNA here is from genome assembly GCA_023387775.1 of Pseudomonadota bacterium. GTDB lineage: Bacteria > Pseudomonadota > Alphaproteobacteria > Rhizobiales > Rhizobiaceae > Pseudaminobacter. Next base: position 25,874 of record JAEWHN010000132.1, read on the forward strand.
TCTGCATCAAGGTGCCGCTGACGCTCGACGGCCTCAAGGCCTGCAAGTCTCTGACCTCCGACGGCCGCCTGGTGAACGTCACGCTTTGCTTCTCCGCCAACCAGGCGCTGCTGGCCGCCAAGGCCGGTGCCACCTTCATCTCGCCTTTCATAGGCCGCCTCGACGACATGGGCTTCGACGGCATGGAAGTGATCACCGAGATCCGCCACATCTATGACAATTACGGCTTCGACACCGAGATCTTGGCCGCCTCGATCCGCACCGTCGAACACGTCAAGCGCGCCGCGCTCATCGGCGCCGATGTTGCCACCATCCCGCCGGCAACGCTGAAGGCGCTGGTCAAGCATCCGCTGACCGACAAGGGCCTGGAAATGTTCCTGGCCGACTGGGCCAAGACCGGCCAGAAGATCGCCTGATAGCCCGGGTGCCGGCTGGCCGAGGCCGGTCGGCGCTTGGCCTACATGCATCCGCAAGCGGATGCATTGAAAACCCGAGAGCTCTTTGCATGTCCGGAAAGGACGCGCAAAGGGCTCTCTTTTTGGTGGGTGTTCGGTCCTGGCGGTCTCAAATGCCCGCGCCACAACGGCACCGGCATCGCCCAATGTCAGATCCTGGTGAGATCCTGGGCAATCGCCAGCCGCAGAACCTCCGCCAGTTCGCGCGCCGCCCGGTCCTCGGCGTCACGCTCGGCGCGCAGGGCCGCAAAGGACTGGCGCGGAATGTCGAAAGACGAGGTGATGCTGCGCTTGCCCAGCCCGACCACCCTGCCCGTGGCTATTTCCCTCAGGACGTAGTTCGAGGTCAGCGTCATCGTGCCGGCAGTCGGCTCGTCTTCGGTCGGACGCTGGACGACGGCAGCCGCAGCCTTGCGCTGGGTCACGTCGAGATCCAGCGAGTAAAGCGGGGTCGCCGGCTGGCCAGCGCCGCCATTGAGACCGAAGATAAGCTTGTTGCGCACCTGCTGCGCATAGCGGGTCTGCACCGGCTTGACGGCGACCGTGCTCAAGCCGGCAGAGGTGGCCCCGATAGCTGCGCCTTCCGGCGTCGGCGCCACCGAGTAGAGCGGCCGCACGGTGCAGGCCGAGGCAGTTGCAACAGCAAGCAACACACCGATGGCCAGGAGACTGCGTGGCAGGGGGGCCCTTGAGCTGCGCGTCTGGTCAGGCAACGACATTGACGATCCTTTGCGGCACGACGATCACCTTGCGCGGCGTCTTTCCTTCCAGCGCCTTCTGGACCGACTCCAGCTCCAGCACTGCCTTTTCGACCGCAGCTTGGTCTGCGTCGCGGGCAATTGTCAAATCCCCCCGCTTCTTGCCGTTGACCTGCACCGGATAGGTGAAATCGTTGTCCACCACCAATGCCGCTTCGAACTGCGGCCAGGGGCGTTCCGCGACCAGATCCTTGCCGCCGAGCGCTGCCCAGCATTCCTCGGCCAGGTGCGGCATGAAGGGGGCGATGAGGTGCACCAGGATTTCCGATGCCTCGCGCGCCGCGGCCTTCAGCGCCTCGTCGCCCTTGCCCTCGGCGATCTCGCCAACCGGGGCCGCAAGGGCATTGGTGAGTTCGTAGATGCGCGCGATGGCGCGGTTGAAGGCAAGCTTCTCGACATCCTCGCCGACTGCCTTGAGCGCCTTGTGAGCGGCCTTCGAAACCGCGCTGGCGGCGCCGTCGCGCGCCGGAGCCGGCTGGACGCCGGCAAGCGACTCGGCTGCCATGGAAATCAGGCGCCAGACGCGCTGCACGAAGCGGTGCGCGCCGGCGGCGCCGTCGTCGGTCCACTCCACGTCGCGCTCCGGCGGCGAGTCCGACAGCATGAACCAGCGTGCCGTGTCGGCGCCGTAGCCGTCGGTGATCTCTTCCGGGCTCACCGTGTTCTTCTTCGACTTCGACATCTTCTCGAGCGCACCGATCTCGGCCGGCTTGCCCGTGGCGATCTCGATGGCGCGGTGCTCGCTGCCATCCTGCTCCAGCCGCACTTCGGTGGGCGCCAGCCAGCGGCCATCCTCGGCCTTGTAGGTCTCGTGCACCACCATGCCCTGCGTGAACAGGCCCTTGAAGGGTTCGGCGAGGTCCAGATGGCCCGTATCGCGCATGGCGCGGGTGAAGAAGCGCGAATAGAGCAGGTGCAGGATCGCGTGCTCGATGCCGCCGATATACTGGTCGACCGGCAGCCATTCATTTGCGGCCTTAGGGTCGGTCGGCTCGTTTTCCCACGGCGCGGTGAAGCGGGCGAAATACCAGGACGAGTCGACGAACGTGTCCATCGTGTCGGTTTCGCGGCGCGCGTCCTTGCCGCAATTCGGGCACTTCACATGGCGCCATGTCGCATGGCGGTCGAGCGGATTGCCCGGCTTGTCGAAGTCGATGTCGTCGGGCAGCTTCACCGGCAGGTCGGCGCGCGGCACGGGCACGGTGCCGCAATCCTCGCAGTGGATCATCGGGATCGGGCAGCCCCAGTAGCGCTGGCGCGAGATGCCCCAGTCGCGCAGGCGGAAGTTCACCTTGCGCTCGCCCACGACGTGATTGCCGATGGTCTTCTCGCCCAGGCGCTTCGCAACCTCGTCAAAAGCCCGCTTGGGCTTCATTCCGTCGAGGAAACGCGAATTGATCATCACGCCATCTTCGGTATAGGCCTCTTCGGTGACCTGGAAGGTGGCAGCGTCGCCATCTTCCGGCATCACCACCGGGATCACCGGCAGGCCGTATTTGTTGGCGAAGTCGAGGTCGCGCTGGTCGCCCGAGGGGCAGCCGAAGATGGCGCCCGTGCCATATTCCATCAGCACGAAGTTGGCGACATAGACCGGCAGCGTCCAGCTGTCGTCGAACGGGTGGACGACGCGGATGCCGGTGTCAAAGCCCTTCTTCTCAGCGGTTTCGAGGACTGCCACCGAGGTGCCCATGTGATGCACGTCCTCGATGAAGGCGGCAAGCTCGGGATTTTTCTCGGCGGCCTTCTTGGCGAGCGGGTGGTCGGCGGCAACCGCCATGAAGGAGGCGCCGAAGATCGTGTCGGGGCGGGTGGTGTAGACTTCCAGCTCGGTTTCGCCATTCGGCGCGGTGCCTTCGGCGATCGCCCAGCGGATCAGCATGCCTTCCGAGCGGCCGATCCAGTTCGACTGCATGGTGCGAACCTTCTCGGGCCAGTCGTCGAGGCCTTCGAGCGAATCCAGCAGGTCCTGCGCATAGTCGGTGATCTTGAAGAACCACTGCGTCAGCTCGCGCTGCTCGACCAGCGCGCCCGAGCGCCAGCCGCGGCCGTCGATGACCTGCTCGTTGGCGAGCACCGTCATGTCGACCGGGTCCCAGTTGACCTTGGACGACTTGCGCGTGACCAGCCCCTTCTCGACCATGTCGAGGAACAGCATCTGCTGGCGGTGGTAGTAATCAACGTCGCAGGTGGCGAACTCGCGCGACCAGTCGATCGACAGGCCCATCACCTTCAGCTGCGCGCGCATGGTGGCGATGTTGTCGTAGGTCCAGTCCTTGGGATGAACCTTGTTCTGCATGGCGGCGTTCTCGGCCGGCATGCCGAAGGCGTCCCAGCCCATCGGATGCAGCACGTTGAAGCCCTTGGCGCGCTTGTAGCGGGCCACCACGTCGCCCATCGTGTAGTTGCGGGTGTGGCCGATGTGGATGCGCCCCGAGGGGTAAGGGAACATCTCGAGCACGTAGTACTTCGGGCGCGGGTCGTCGTTCTTCGTTTCGAAGAGCTTCTTGGCGTCCCAGGCCTTCTGCCATTTGGGCTCGGTCGCGCGCGGATTGTATCGTTCGGTTGCCATCGGGTGTTTTTCACTTAAAAGCGTGCGTGGAACCGGGGCGAAGACCCGCGGTTCAGGAAATCGTCGCCGGTGTTCATCATGGAATCCCGGACCCGTCAACACCAGCAGGCAGTAGGCGGGCAAAAAGCAGCAGGGCCAAGGCATGGAAAAGTCGGTCGAACAGCTTCTCGAGGTCAAGCGAAACATTGCCGCCGCCGAGCGCGAGGCAAAGCGCCCCGAGGGCTCCGCAACGCTTGTGGCCGTCTCCAAGACCTTCGATGCCGAAGCCATCCGCCCTGTGCTCGAGGCTGGCCAGCGCGTGTTCGGCGAGAACCGCGTGCAGGAAGCGCAAGCCAAGTGGCCGGCGCTGAAGCAGGAATTCCCGGATATCGAACTGCACCTCATCGGCCCGCTGCAATCCAACAAGGCCAAGGAAGCGGTGGCACTGTTCGACGTAATCGAGACCGTCGACCGCGAAAAGATCGCCGCCGAGCTTGCCAAGGAAATCGCCAGGCAGGAGCGCACGCCTCGCCTCTATGTCCAGGTCAATACCGGCTCCGAGCCGCAGAAGGCCGGCATCGAGCCGCGCGAAGCGGTGGAATTCGTCAAGCGCTGCCGTGACGTTCACAATCTCGCGATCGAAGGCCTGATGTGCATTCCGCCGGCGGAGGAAAACCCCGGCCCGCATTTCGCGCTGCTTGAAAAGCTGGCGCGGGAGGCCGGGGTCGATAAGCTGTCCATAGGCATGTCTGGCGACTACGACATCGCCGTTGCGTTCGGCGCGACTAGCGTGCGCGTCGGCTCGGCGATTTTCGGCGCACGGTAGCGGGGTTTGCCCGCCGACGGGCCTGACCGAACGAACCAACAAAAAAGGGCCGGAGTTGCCTCCGGCCCTTTTCGCTGCATCCTGATAAAACTCAGTCGACGGAGACGATCTTGCCGTCTTCCCACTTGAACAGCGAGAAGCTCGGCGAGCTGAGATCGCCGTTCTCGCCATAGGTCAGCTTGCCGATGGCGGTGGAAATCGGCTCGCCCGACTTGATCGCAGCGGCCACAGCCGCCGTATCGTCGGCCTTGCCGGCCTTCTCGATGCCCGCCTTGAGAACCTCGACCGCCGCATAGGCGTTGAGCGTGAAGGCTTCCGGCGGAACGCCCTTGTCCTTCAGCACCTGCACGGCTTCCGCCGAATCCGGGTTCTTCAGCGCATCGGTGGCGTTGGTGAACAGCGTGCCGGCAGCCGCCTGGTTGCCGATCGCCCAGTATTCGGTGTTGGAGAGGCCTTCGCCGCCGATGATCTGCGCCTTCACGCCGGCATCGGCGAGCTGGCGGGCAAGCAGGCCGCCTTCGGGGTGATAACCGCCGAAATAGATGACCTCGGCGCCGTCCTTCTTCAAACGCCCCACAATGGCCGAGAAGTCCTTCTCGCCCGCGGTAAGCCCTTCATAGAGAACTTCGTTGACGCCGCCGGCATTGAGACCAGACTTGAACGAGTCGGCCAGCCCCTTGCCGTAGGTTCCCTTGTCGTGGATGACCGCGACCTTCTTGTCCTTCATGTGCTCGAGGACGTATTTGGCCGCCACCTCGGCCTGCTGGTCGTCGCGGCCGCAGGTGCGCAGCACATTGGCCAGGCCACGGTTGGTCAGATCCGGCGCGGTCGCCGTCGGCGTCACCATCAGCACGCCATTTTCGGCAAAGACGTCCGAGGCAGGCATCGCAACGCCCGACGTCACCGGGCCGACGACATAGTGCACGCCGTCGCCCACCAGATTGTTCGCGGCCGACACGCCCTGCTTGGGATCGCCGGCGT
>JAEWHN010000161.1 GCA_023387775.1 Pseudomonadota bacterium
CCTTCGTCATCTCGATGGCCTCGCATCTCTATGTCCTGTCGAAGGTGGAGCTGTCCTTCGCCTATCCCTTCCTTAGCCTCGCCTATGTGGCCGTGGCGGTGTTTGCCTATTTCGTCTTCCGCGAGGACCTGAATGGCTGGCGCATCGCCGGTATCGCCTTCATCTGCGTCGGCACGGTGCTGATCGCCCAGAGCGGGCGCGACCGTGGCGATGTCGCGGCGACCTCCAACCCCGTTCAAACAAGTGAGCTTGCGCAATGAGACATGTGATCTTCGGCGGCGACGGCTTTGTCGGCCGCCATCTCGCACCGAAGCTTCTGGCGGACGGCCAGGAGGTGGTCGTCGCCGACATCGTGAAGAGCGATCTGCCGCATTATCGCAACGCCCGTTTCGTGCATTGCGACGTGACCGACCCGGCAGCGGTCGCCGCGCTCGGTCTCAAGGCGGACGACATGGTCTACAATTTGTCGGCCAAGATGCTGTCGCCCATCCAGGTGCGCGCCAAGCGCCACGAGTTCTTCTGGCCGGTGAACTATCACGGTACCGAAAACATCATCCTCGCGATGGACAAGGCCGGCGCGTCAAACCTGGTCCACTACACCACCGACATGATCTACGGCCACACCAAGACCTTTCCGATGACCGAGGATCATCCGGTTGCGCCGCTTGGCGAATACGGCCTTTCCAAGCTGAAGACGGAGGAACTCGCCGCCGAATGGCGCAAGCGCGGCATGAACATTTCCCTGTTCCGTCCGCGCCTCATCATCGGCCCCGGACGTCTCGGCATCCTCGAAAAGCTGTTCAAGCTGATCGACTGGAACCTGCCGGTGCCGATGATCGGGTCTGGCCGCAATCCCTACCAGTTCATCTCGGTGTTCGACTGCGCCGAGGCCGCCCGGCTTGCCTGGAAGGCGGGCGTGCCCAACGAGGCCTACAATCTGGGCTCGCTCAACCCGCCGCCGGTGCGCAAGTTGCTCGGCGATCTCATTCGCTCGGCCGGATCGAAGTCGATATTGCTGCCGACGCCCGGCTGGGCGGTGAAGCGCACGCTCGACCTGCTCGACCTGATCAACATGCCGATCATGGACCCGGAGCAGTACCTGATTGCCGACGAAGAATGTGTTCTCGACGTCTCCAAGGGCGAGCGGGAACTGGGCTGGGTGCCGCAGTATCGCGACGAGGACATGCTGATCGCCGCTTACAAGGAATACCGCGCCAAGAAGGACGGCCACGCCGTCGCTGCCGCCAGCGTCGCGGCCGAGTGATCCGGCCAGAGGGGGAGAGTTGAGATGAACGTCATGATCAAGCCGAACGCCAATGACAGCCTTAGCCAGGTCGCCGCGCCGGCGCTGTCGCCCGCGAGCATCGCCAAGCCCGACCTCATTACCGTCGAGCAAGCGAAGGCCATGGACGTCTCGCGCATGACCGACCTGTTCAAGGCGCATCTCAACCCCGGCCAGCTGCATTTCATGAAGCTGCTCGGTTTCCACAAGGTGAAGATCGAGCGTGCCGAGGGCATGCATTACATCGACGCCAACGGCCGCCGTATCCTCGATTTCTTCGGCGGGTTCGGTTCGCTGGCGCTCGGTCACAACCACCCGCGCATCCTGGCCGAGCGGATGAAGTTCCAGGAAGAAAACCGGCACGAGATCGCGATCGCCTTCATGTCGCAATACGCGGCAGCGCTGGCGCACAACCTTGCGCAGATTTCGCCGGGCGATCTCGACATGGTCTTCCTCGGCTCCTCCGGTTCGGAGGCCATGGAGGCGGCGATCAAGCTTGCCGAGCGCGTCGCCGGGCCCAAGCGGCCGAAGATCGTCTATGCGGAGAATTCATTCCACGGAAAGACCAAGGGCGTGCTTTCCATCACCGACGGCCAGCTCTATCGCGCCGATTTCAAGGTGACGGACAACACGGTCCGCGTGCCGTTCGGCGACATCGAGGCGGTCGAGCGGGCGTTCAGGTCCGATCCCGAGATCGGCGTGATCGTGCTGGAGACCATCCAGGGCGGCGGGGGCATCGTGCAGGCGCCCGCCGAGTTCTGGCAGAAGCTGCGCGCGCTGTGCGACCAGTTCGGCGTGCTGTGGGTGGCCGACGAGGTGCAGTGCGGCGTCGGCCGTTCGGGCCGCTTCTATGCCTTCGAGCACTATGGCGTCGTGCCGGACATCACCGCGGTTGCCAAGTCGCTCGGCGGCGGCAAGTCGGCCATGGCCGCCATGATCGCGCGGCGCGAGGTCTACATGAAGGCCTACGGCACGCCGAAGACGGCCATGATCCACGCCGCCGCCACCTTCGGTGGCATCGGCGAAGCCTCCATCACCGCGATCGAAACGCTCAATGTGCTCTACGACGAGGGGCTGATCGAGAACGCCGCCGTCACCGGCGACTATCTGCTCGAGCGCCTGCAGGCGCTGCAGGAAAAGTATCCGAAGATCATCAAGGAGGTCCGCGGCAAGGGTTTCATGGTCGGCCTGGAATTCCAGGATTTTTCGCAGACCCTGCCGATGGTGCTTCGGCCCGTCGTGAGCATGCTCGACGACAAGCTGAAGGGCTCGCTGTCGGGCTTCGTCGGCGCACTGCTGCTGCGCGACTACGACGTGCTGGTTGCCTTCACCGAGTACAACCGCAATGTCGTGCGCCTGCTGCCGCCGCTGATCTGCCAGCGCGAGCATGTCGACAGGCTGGTGGATTCGCTGGACGATCTCCTGTCGCGCGGCATCGTCGCCATCGTGAAGGATTTCGTCAAAAGCCAGGTCACTTAAGGGGCGCCGTCCTAACGAGCCGGCAGCTTCCCCGCCAGGCGCGGATTGACGAATGCGTCGTTGCAGTCGTCCAGCTGGATGCGCGTGTGGTCCTTCAGGCCTTCGCCGTAAAGTTCCAGAAGCCGCGCATTGGCCGTCGTCAGCGGGCAGGTTGGCAGGAGCGCGATGTCGACGTTTTGCACCGCTTCCAGCTCCTGCGAGCCAGCTGCGGGCACCGCGCGGTAGGGGTCCGCGCCGATGGCCAGATGCTTAGGTGCGCTGCGGTCCATCAGCCACGGATAAGGGTTGACGAAGTTCAGGCTCATGATCGTTTCGAAGCGAATGCCCGCCTGCTGCTCAAGGTCGAGCAGGCTGCCCACAGCGCGGTCGGTGCTCACAAGATGCCCTATCTGGAAATCGAAATCCGAATAGAGCAGGGGGGCTGGCAATTCCCCCATCTCGACAAAGCGATCGAACGGCTCGCGATGCTCGGCCAGGAACGTCAGCATCTTTAGCGCCCGCTGCATGACCTCCGGCCGCGCGCTTACGGCGCCGAGGGTCTTGAGGTGCCCGTGCGGCAGCTCGACGTTCTTCGCCGCGCCGCCATAGGTGCGCGCGGCGCGCTCTACCGTGTTGACCAGAGGCGGCAGCACGCATGCGCCCGCCAGCGCCATTGTGGCGATCAGCAGTTTCGGCGTCGCGATCATCCGTCCCGCCTTGAGCAGAACGGCCAGCACCGCCAGCCACACCAGGATCATCGCCTGACTTCCGGTGTTCTGCGTTTCGAAGAAGACGCCCGCGAAGAGCACGGCGACGAGCCAGAACGCGTCGTTGTCGAGCAGCTTGGTTAGCGCGCGCGGGCTCCACTCCTGCCGAACGCTTGCGACTGCGGACGCCAGACGCTGGCGCTCGGCGTAGAACACCACGGCGGCGAGCAGGAGTCCGGTCATCACGACGCCGAAATTGAGCGAAGCCGATTGCGCGAAGCGCGGCGCCAGCGTGCTTTCGTTCATGGCCACCAGTGCCAGAATGTCGGCGACGTAGTTCGAGACCAGGCCTGTTGCGAGTTCGATTGCTCCCAGCACGGCAAGGAAGCCGATGGCCGATGTCGCCGCGTAGCGCAGCGAGATGCGGCCCGTCAGGAAGGCGAAGACGCAGAGCAGACCGCCGGCCACCGCACCGGTGATCTTTCCGAAGAACAGCGCCAGCATCGCCAGCGCCACGACCAGGGCAAGGATACGCTGGTTGCGCAGGAAGATCAGCGCTGCGGCGAGAACGTAGAGCAACTGGCTGGCCTGCCGGTTGTAGATGCCGAAGCCGTCCGAGCCCGGATAGGGATAAAACTCGCGCGTGTTGAAAGGCAGCACCGCGAAGACCAGGAAAGGCACCAGCAGCGCAAAGGCGGTGCCGCGCGACCGCTGGCCGACCTGTTGCACCACCAGCGCCATCAGCGGGCCGGTGACGATCAGCCAGCACCAGTGCGCCAGCAGCGCCGGCTGGGCATTGGGAAACAGCCATGCCGCGCCGGCAAAGACGTAGTAGCCGAGCGGGCCGACGGGCGTGAAGAAGTCGTTGCTCGGAACCTGGCCGTCGAAGATGCGGTTAGCCGCGTCGAAATAGATGAAGACGTCCCAATACATCGGGCCGATGGGCACGGTGAGCGGCAGCAGGAGCAAGCCTGCAAGCACCACTGGCACCGCCGCAAGCAGGCCGAGCGGCGAGCCGATGACCGATACGCGCGAGGCCTTTCGCGCCTGTTCCGTGATTGTCGCCATGCGCCCGCTCTTCCCACCCGAAACCAGCCCGCCGTGGACAAGCCGCACGGCGGCGGCTGCATTGTTGCCGCGCGTGGTTAACAAGCCGTCTATTGCGTAGGCGGGCTGTCGTTGCGCGGACTGTCGCAAGCAACTTCCGGATAAGTCGCGCTGCTTTTGCGGCGTGTCGCAAACAGGCTGCAATGGTGGCGCTGCATTGCCCTATAGTCCGGCCGCAATACCACTTTGGAGTCGCGGGTAATGTCAGGTTTTCCGGAAAAAGCGAGAGTCGTCATCATCGGGTTGGGCGGCATTGTGGGCGCATCGGTCGCCCATCACCTGATCGAGCGCGGATGGGACGATATCGTCGGCATCGACAAATCCGGCATCCCGACCGATATCGGCTCGACGGCGCACGCCTCCGACTTCTGTTACGCGACCAGCCATGACTTCCTGTCATGCTGGACGTCGCTTTACTCCATCGAGTTCTTCGAGAAGATGGGGCATTATGCGCGCATCGGCGGCCTTGAGGTCGCTCGCGTCGGCGACGACGGCCGCATGGACGAGATCAAGCGCAAGGTCGCTTCGGGCAAGGCGTTCGGCACGCGCGCCCGCCTGATCGAGCCTGCCGAGATCAAGGAAAAGTTCCCGCTGATCGAAGAGCATATGGTGCAGGGCGGCCTGTGGGACCCTGATGCTGGTCTGGTCATCCCGCGCTCGCAGACGGTTGCCGGCAAGCTGGTCGACCAGGGCGTGGCTGCCGGAAAGCTGCAGGCCTTCGCCAACACGCCGGCCAAGTCGCTCGTCGTTGAGAACGGCCGCATCAAGGGCGTGGTCACCGACCGCGGCACTATTCATGCTGACCATGTGGTGGTCTGCGCAGGCCTCTGGGGCCGCCTGATCGCTGAAATGGCGGGCGAGGACCTGCCGGTCATGCCGGTCGACCATCCGCTCACCTTCTTCGGCCCCTACAACGAGTTCGAAGGCACCGGCAAGGAGATCGGCTGGCCGCTGCTGCGCGACCAGGGCAACTCGGCCTATATGCGCGACACCGGCGACCCCAAGACCGCCGAGGGCGGGCAGATCGAGTGGGGTTATTACGAGGAAACCAATCCGCGCCTTTGCCACCCGCGCGATCTTCTGGAGAAGGATCAGGCCCGTCTGTCGCCCTCGCAGCGCGACCTCGAGATGGAACAGATCCTCGAGCCGCTGGAGCGCGCCATCGAGCTGACGCCGATCCTTGGCGAGCTTGGCTACAATGAAGGCCATTCCTTCAACGGCCTGCTGCAGGTGACCACCGATGGCGGCCCCTCAATCGGCGAAAGCCAGAAGGTTCGGGGGCTGTGGTATGCTGTCGCCATCTGGGTCAAGGACGGCCCAGGCATGGGCAAGCTCATCGCCGACTGGATGACCGACGGCCGCACGGCCATCGACCACTCAAGAATAGACTATTCGCGCTTCTATCCCCACCAGACGCAGGAAGACTATATCGCCGGGCGCTGCACGGAATCGGCGCAGAAAATCTACAATCCGGCCGTGCATCCGCGCGAGCCCTACCTCAACGGCCGCAGCGTGCGCCGCTCGCCCTTCTACGAGCGCGAAAAGGAGCTTGGCGGCTACTTCATGGAGCTTGGCGGCTGGGAGCGTGCTCACGGCTATGCTGCCAACGAGCATCTGCTGGAGAAGTATGGCGACCGCGTGCCGGTGCGCGAAAACGAGTGGGACAACCGCCATTTCTGGCGCGTCTCCAATGCCGAGCATCTCGCCATGAGCGAGGATTGCGGCATCGTGAACCTCTCGCATTTCGCGATGTACGACGTCGAAGGCCCGGATCACGTCGCCCTGATGGAATGGGTGTGCGCGGCCAAGATCGGTGGCGACGCCAATATCGGCAAGGGCATCTACACCCACTTCCTCGATGACGAGGGCATGGTGCGCGCCGACCTGACCGTGATCCGCATGGCCGACCGTTGCCGCGTGATCGACGGCGCCGATGCCGGACCGCGCGACTTCAATTACATGCGCCGCGTGGCTGAGGATAAGGGCTTCAACGTCACCATCACTGACGTGACTGAGAAGTATGTCACCGTTGGCATCTGGGGTCCGAACGCGCGGGCCACGCTGCAGAAGGTCGTGGAAGACCCGGAAGGCCTGGCGCCGGAGAACTTCCCCTTTGCCGCCATCAAGCCGATCAGGATCGGCGACGAGGACGTCACCGCCTTCCGCATCTCCTATGTCGGCGAGCAGGGCTGGGAACTGCACATGCGCTACGAGGACGGCCTGGCCGTTTGGGACGCGCTGCGCTCGACCGGCGTGATGGCTTTCGGTGTGGAAACCTACGCCAACAGCCGCCGCATGGAGAAGTGCCTGCGCCTGCAGAATGCGGACCTGCTCACCGAGTACAACCTCATCGAGGCCGATCTGGCCCGTCCGAAGGTCAAGGAGGCCGACTTCCGCGGCAAGGCCAAGCATCTGGAATACAAGGCTCGCGAGCACCAGCCGGCCATGCTCTGCACGCTTGTGATGACCGACAATGTCGACTCCAAGGGCGTTGCCCGCTACCCGGTCGGCATCATGCCGGTGATGGACCCGGAGACGGGCGAGACACTGGTCGACGAGCTCGGCCGCCGCTCCTACACGACCTCGGTCGCCTATGGCCCGACCATCGGCAAGAACATCGCGCTCGCCTATCTGCCCTGGGCCTATTGCCAGGAAGGCCGCAAGCTCACGGTTGAATATTTCGGTGAGACCTATCCGGTCGAGGTGGTCGGTATCGGCTACAAGCCGCTGTACGATCCGGAAAACCTCAAGCCGCGCAGCTGAGCAAGCTTGCCGTTCTCTCCGCAGAGAGGGCGATGACACAGGAAATTCGACCCCCACTCCGGTTTGCTTCGCAAACCACCTCTCCCCCGCTCGACGGGGGAGAGGAAGCGCCGTCCGCGAGCTTGGCACCCTTCCTCTCCCCTTTTGAGGGGGAGAGGTGCCGCGCGAAGCGAGGCGGAGTGGGGGTAAACCGTGCCCTATGCGTTTGCCCAGCCCTTCGAACGTCAAAAGGCCCGGGAATTTTCCGGGCCTTTGTTGTTTCGTCGGAGAGCTTTCGGTCAGGCAGCCATGAGCTGCTTGCGGTCGACGCGCTCCTGCTGCGGCGAGCGGGCATAGAGTTCGCGGTAGCATTTGGAGAAGTGCGAGGCCGAGACGAAGCCGCAGGCCACCGCCACTTCCACCACCGGCATCGACGACTGAATCAGCAGGTGCCGGGCGCGGTCGAGCCGGATTTCCAGATAGTAGCGCGCCGGCGAGCGGCCCATCTCGGTGCGGAACAGCCGTTCGATCTGCCGGCGCGACAGGCCGACATGATCGGCGATCTCGATCAGCGAAAGCGGCTCCGACAGGTTCGCCTCCATCAGTTCGATGATTGTCAGCACCTTCGAGTTCTGCACGCCCAGCCGCGCGCGCAGCGGCAGGCGCTGGCGATCGGTGGGGCTGCGCACACGGTCGGTCAGCACCTGCTCGCAGACCCGGTTGACGAGGCTTTCGTCGAAATCCTCGCCGATCAGCTTCAGCATCATGTCGAGCGCTGCTGTTCCGCCGGCGCATGTGTAGATGTTCTGGTCGACTTCGAACAGGTCGGCAAAGACATTGGCCTTGGGGAAGGCTTCCTGGAAGCCGGGCAGGTTTTCCCAGTGGATCGCGCAGCGCTTGTTCGACAGCAGGCCGGCCGCGGCCAGCACATAGGCGCCGGTGCACAGGCCGCCGATGGCGACGCCGCGGTTATATTCCTCGCGCAACCAGGCGAAAACCGACTTGTTGTGATACTTCTCGACGTTCATGCCGGTGCACACCACCGCCATTGACGGGCGGTCGGAGCCGGCCATCTTGCGGCGCTCGTCCTCCAGCGAGGTGTTCACCGAGCATTCCACGCCATTGGAGGCGCGCACCGGTTTGCCGTCCAGGCTGGCCAGGCGCCAGCGATATGCCTCGTAGCCCAGCATGCGGTTTGCAATGCGTAAGGGATCTAGTGCCGTCGCAAATGCGACCATGGTGAAATCAGGTATAAGAAAAAATACAAGCGATCTTTTGATCGGATGCTTTACGACGTTCAAGGATTCCTCACGCATTCCCAAATCCGCGAACAACATGTCGCGATCAGCAAAGCGACAACAGGAAAAGCCTTGCATGTCAATGGGGTGACAAAATGGCGCAAATCTTAATTTGCGACATCGGCCTTTTCGCCAGATTTTGCGCGGAAACGGCGACGAGCGTCCACCGCCGCCGGAAGTGAGAAATGGCCGCCACTTGCAGAGCCGCAGGGCGGGGAAAGCCGGGGAAAGTCGCCCCGGCCGGAAGCAATTGTGTGGTCCCTAGCGAACCAGAATGCCGAGGCGAGCGCCCGCGATGGCGCCGGACTGCCCGGGCATGGTCTTGTTCAGGCGCTGGCGCTCAAGCGCGGTGGTCAGGTTGATCTCGCGGCGGCTGCCGCCGAAAAGGCGGGAAAAGAGCTTCATGACACGTGTCCATGCAAGTAGGGCTACACGGGGTGCCTTCGCACGTTGGAGTGGGGCAGGCCGTTGGTTGGCCTTGATATAGTCCCTTTCACGCGCCGGTTCGGCAGGGAATGCGAAGTCTCTGGTCGCGAAAGCGACACGCCGAGTGACGCACTTAGGCTCGGAAACCGAACATGGGGCGGCAAGCGCCTGCCGGGTTTGATTGCTTGCGCCCGGCAGGCATCATGCTCCGCAAGATCACCTGCCTCCTGCCTGACATCCGTGTGGCAGGCACTTCGTCAGAACATCCGGCCAGCCGATGTCCTTCTGGATTTCGAACGGCAGCGAGCGGACCGTGCGCTCGGTCAGATAGCGCGAGCGAACCTTCGAGTAACGCGCGGCGATATTGCCGATCCTCGCAAGGATAGACATGACGTACTCCTCTCGATTGTGGTGGCGGAACTCCGGCGATCCGCGCCGACTGTTCCAATGCTTGGACCGGGTGGTGCTTTTGTCCCGGTACCATCTTCACGGTGTTGACTGTGCTACCGTTCTCATGTTCAATCAAACGAAATGAAGTGATTATTCGGATCAGAATAATTGAAAGAGTAGGCCGTGACCGCTCCCCTCAATCATCCTCTGCCGGTGCTTGACCTCGATGTGCTGCGCACTTTCGTGGCAATCGCCGAAACCGGAAGCTTCACCACTGCGGCCAATGCCGTCTTCCGCACACCTTCTGCTGTTTCCATGCAGATCAAGAAGCTGGAAGACGTGCTCGGCCGCACCGTGTTCTCGCGCGACGCGCGCTCCGTGTCGTTGACCACCGATGGCGAGATCCTGCTTGGTTATGCGCGACGCATGCTGTCCATCAATCGCGAGGCGGTGTCCAAGTTCATCGTGCCGGACATCACCGGCGTCGTGCGCCTTGGCTCGCCGGACGATTATGGCGAGCGCATCCTTCCGCATGTGCTGAAGCGCTTTGCCCAGTCGCATCCCTCGATCGCCGTCGATGTGATCATCGACCAGAGCAAGAACCTGTGGCGCCGCATGGACGACCGCACGCTCGACATCACGCTTCTGACCAATTCCTACCAGACCGCCATGCCAGGCGCCGAGACGCTGATGACGGAGCCCATCGTGTGGGCGGCGGCAAAGGGCGGATGCGCGCATCTGCGCGAGCCCCTTCCGGTGTCGCTGTGGGAGGAGGGCTGCGCCTGGCGCGCCAGCGCGCTCGAGGCGCTCGGGCGTGAAGGGCGCAACTACCGCGTTGCCTATATGAGCGCCCACACCGCCGGCCAGCGTGCCGCCATCCTGGCCGACCTTGCGGTCGCGCCCCTGCCGCGTTCCTTCATCGGTCCCGAACTGATGGAACTGGGCGCCAAGGACGGCTTGCCCGAGATCGGCGCCTACAGCCTGGCGATGGTGGTGAAGCCGGAGGCCAATGCGCCGGTGCAGGCAGTGGCCGACCACATCCGCGCCACCTTCGAGGTGTTTCGCGCGACCGGCAAGTTTTTCTGAGGTCGGGGACCCGCCCCGACTGCGGCGACGCGCGCCGCCAGCCTAATCGCTCAGATAGGCCACGATACGGTCGCGGGCGCGGCGGGCCTCCGGCATGTCGATCAGCGGCCAGACATGGAACATGTCCGGCTCCAGCAGCAACTCCAGGTCAACGCCCTGCGCGCGCGCTTTCTCGGCAAAGAGGAGGTTGTCGGGCGTCAGCAGGTCGCGCGTGCCGGTCAGCAGCAATGTCCGGGGCAGCACGGAAAGATCGCCATTGATCGGGCTGATGCGCCAGTCGCTGCGGTCCATGCCCGCGCCATAGAGGCGGATCGCCTCCAGCCCACCGGGAATATCGAGCCAGGGGTCCTGCGGCGCCATGCGCCAGATGGCCTCGTTCGTCAGCGTCATGTCGAGGCCCGGAGAGATCAGCACGTGGCTTGCGGGGATGGGCATGCCCTCGCGCGCGCCCATCATCGTCATCACCACCGCCATCGTGCCGCCGGCGGAGTCGCCCATGAAGACGATGTCCTTGGCTGCCGTCTCGGCCAGCGTGCGGCGATAGACCTCTAGCACCATCGAATACATGTCGTGAATGTCGTGTTCGGGCGCGATGGGGTAGATTGGCACCGTCACGCGCATGCGGAGGCGCTCGGCCATCTCGGCCGCCAGAAACCAGTGATAGCTGGTGATTTCAAAGCAATAGGCGCCGCCGTGAAGATAAAGAAGCCGGCGGGGGCCGGCGTCGCGAGGCACTATCTCATAGACCGGGAAGCCTTGTGCCTCGCTCTGGTTCACGGCGAAGCGCCGGTAGAGCCGCGCGGGGGGCTCGTGGCGCTCGGTCTTTCGGGCATCGGCGATCCACCGATTGAGGTTCTCGGCGCTGGCGAAGGCCTTCTTGCGACTGTGCTTGATGACGAGGGCGACCAGGCGGCTCTTGAGACTGGACATGCAACGAACTCCCGGATCTACCGGCTGCTCCGTGTCGCCTCCCAGTCTCTGAATTTGTGGCCGGCCGCGCGATCGTCAAGACCAGCGCGGCCGGCCGAGGCTTCAGCCCCGGCGCCTTGAGGCGCGTTCCTCGCGCGAACGTCGGCGCGGGGCGCCGTCGCCACCGGAGCCGTCGTCCGACAGCACCTTGCGCGGCGGCAGCTTCACCTGTTCGGAAAGCTTGGGGAACGGGTCCACCTTGTTGGGCATCGCCATGGCGTCGATGAAAAGCTGCTGGAAATGCGGCTCCAGCGCGGTTTCGATCTTCTCGATGCGGCCGACTTCCTTCTCAATTTCGCGGCGATGGTCGCGGTTCAGCAGCGCCATCAGTGCGCCGGTGCCGGCGGCGTTGCCCACCGCCTTCACCTCGGCCAGGTCGCAGTCGGGGATCAGGCCGAGCACCATGGCGTATTTCGGGTCGATGAAGGTGCCGAAGGCTCCGGCAAAGCGGATCATGTCGACCGTCTCCACGCCCTGCTTTTCCATCAAGAGCTTGATGCCGGCATAGAGTGCCGCCTTGGCGAGCTGGATGGCGCGTATGTCGTTCTGCGTCACCGAGATTCGCGGTTCACCGTCACGCAGCAGATAGGAGAAGGTGCGGCCGTTCTGGAAGATGCGCGGCGAGCGCGCGGCCAGCGCGCCGTCGATGACGCCGTCCTCCGAGATGATGCCCGACAGGTACATCTCCGCCACCACCTCGATGATGGCCGAGCCGCAGATGCCGGTCACGCCGACTGCGCTGGCAGCTTCGGCAAAGCCTTCTTCGTCGGACCATTTGTCGACGCCGATGATGCGAAATTTCGGCTCCAGCGTCTCGGGGTCGATGCGCACGCGCTCGATGGCGCCGGGTGCGGCGCGCTGGCCGGACGAAATTTCCGCGCCCTCGAAGGCCGGCCCGGTGGGCGAGGAGGCCGCGACCACGCGCTCGCTGTTGCCCAGGATGATCTCGGCATTGGTGCCGACGTCGACCAGCAGCATCATCTTGTCTTGCCGGTATGGGCCTTCCGACAGTGCCGCCGCAGCGGCATCGGCGCCGACATGGCCGGCGATGCAGGGCAGCAGATAGACGCGGCCACCGCGGTTGAGCTCAATGTCGATGTCATGCGCCCAGTAGTGGGTGGCGCCTGAGACGGCCAGCGCGAAGGGCGCCTGGCCGAGTTCGGTCGGGTCGATGCCCAGGAACAGGTGGTGCATGATCGGGTTGGCGACGAAGACCGCGTCGAGGATGTCGTGGCGGTCGACGCCGCCTTCCTCGCAGACCTTGCCGATCAGCGAATTGACCGCCTCGCGCACGGCCTTGGTCATGGCCTCGCGCCCGTCGGGGTTCATCATCACGTAGGACACGCGGCTCATCAGATCCTCGCCGAAGCGGATCTGCGGGTTCGACGTGCCCGACGAGGCGACGATGCGGCCCGAAAGCAGCGACACCAGATGCATGGCAATGGTCGTGGAGCCGATGTCGCAGGCGATGCCGTAGGCCTCGTTCTTCAGGTCCGGCCACAGGCCGATGATGCAGGGCTGCGACGAGGGCGTGTCGCGGTGGACCGCGGCGGTCACGCCCCAATTGCCCTTGCGCAGAATGCCCTGAACCTCGGGGATCAGGTGCGGCGCGATGGTCAGGTCCTTCCAGCCCCAGTCCTTCTCCAGCACCAGCTTCAGCCGGTCGAGGTCGCCAAGCGGCTTGTGCATGTCGGGCTGTTCGACTTCCACGAAGCAGAGCTGGACTGCCGGGTTGCGGTCGATATGGCGATCGACGGCGGCCTTGCGCACGACCTGCGCATTGATGACCGTATCCTGCGGCACGTCGACGACGAGGTCGCCCTGCACCGTGGCCGAGCAGGAGAGACGCCGCCCCTCGGGCAGGCCACGCACGCGTTCGTAGCGTTCTTCCTTCGGGCCCTTGGGGGAGATGTGGTCGTTGGAGGAGACGATCTTGTGCTTGGCGAAATTGCCTTCCTGCACCTCGATCTGGCAGCGCCCGCAGGTGGCGCGCCCGCCGCACACGCTCTCGACATAGACGCCGAGCTGGCGCGCGGCATCAAGCACCGGCGTGCCGACCGGGAAGCGCCCGCGCTTGCCCGAAGGCATGAACAGGACCAACGGATCGGTGATGTTGGGGGGAGGGTTCATTTAATTGACACCACCATTCACGAGGTTACCGTAAATATTCAACTGCGCGCGACTACCAGGCAAGAATGCATCCACTTTATCACGCCACTCAAATTCAAGTTCACATCGCCAATTGAAATGCTTGCATATTCGATGCACGATCTTCATCGCATCTTCGGCGGATACGCCCTGGTATGAATAGCCTTTGTCAGAAAGGAATTTATACCCTTCGTCTTCTTTTCTGCCATTCTTTAGATTTGCGCCTGACACCCTTCTAAGTTCATCGACATCGTTCAAGCGCTCGAAAGCAGCGTTCAGTGCGATCAGCAGAAAGGAATCCCATGACTTCTTGTCAGGCGAAACGCCTTCCAACTTCCCGTCGAGAAACTTAGTGTGAGTTAGGGGTGGTATCTCCGTAAGCATTACAGGGCGTTGAGTTACGTCTCGATGTTCAGCCTTCGAGCTGTTGCAATGCCAGTCAAGTAATCTTCCAATGACGGTTGCCGGAGTATCTACAAAAGGTTCTGCAAGTGCCTTAAGGCGCTCGTAGTCGGCGTCAGAGATTTCAATGCGCTGCATGTTTGCCTCCTTTCGATAGGAGACGTGTATATGAGAATATGAATTGCGGCAATCCATATTCTCATATTTTCATTAAATCATACTCAGCCTTTACCCGCGTGCCATCCGCGCCTCGCGGCCGCCGCGCCGGCGTCCGCCATTATTGGCGGCATCGCCCGGGGCGCTGACGGCTGCCGGGGCGGCGGCGGCATGGCCGCCTTCGGCCGGCTTGTAGTCCTTGTAGGTCTTGATCCAGGTCGTGCAGTTCTCGTCGGTGCCGTTCAGCACGTTGGCGCCGCGAACAGCCTCCATTTCCTGCGGGCGGCAGGGGTTCATGATGGCGCTGGTCATGCCGGCGCCGATCACCATGGGAATGAAGGCCGAATTGATGCCGTGGCGGTGCGGCAGGCCGAAGGAGATGTTGGACAGGCCGCAGGTGGTGTTGACCTTCAGTTCCTCGCGCAGGCGGCGCAGCAGCGCAAACACCTGGCGGCCGGCATCGCCCAGCGCGCCGATCGGCATCACCAGCGGGTCGACCACCACGTCATGCGCGGGGATGCCGTAGTCGGCGGCGCGCTCGACGATCTTCTTGGCCACCGCGAAGCGCACGTCCGGGTCCATGGAGATGCCGGTCTCGTCGTTGGAGATGGCCACCACCGGCACGTTGTACTTCTTGATCAGCGGCAGGATGGCCTCGAGCTTCTCTTCCTCGCCGGTGACGGAGTTGACCAGCGGGCGGCCCTTGGCGACCTTCAGTGCGGCTTCGATGGCGCCCGTCACCGAGCTGTCGATCGCCAGCGGCAGGTCCACCAGTTCCTGCACGATCTCGATCGTCTGCACCAGCAGGCCGGGCTCGGTCGCATTGGGGTCGACCGTGGTCACGCCTGCGTTGATGTCGAGCATCGTGGCGCCCGCCGCTGCCTGCTCCAGCGCGTCCTTGCGCACCGTGTCGAAGTTGCCGGCCATCATCTCGGCGGCCAGCTTCTTGCGGCCGGTCGGGTTGATGCGCTCGCCGATCACGCAGAAGGGCTGGTCGAAGCCAATGATGATTTCCTTGGTCGCCGAGGCGACGATCGTACGGGTCATGAAGTTCTCCGTTGGGATATAAAGATTTCTTTATATCGTTGTCAGTGTTGTTTCAATTGCGGCCGACGGCGGCTCAGTGGGCGGCCTTTTCCACCAGCTGTCCGGGCTGCTGCGTCGCGTCGTCGTGCAGGATGTGGTCGAGCCTGTCGGCAACCATCTGGTCATCGGCGCGGACCTCGCGTTTCCAGGGCCTACGGCCCTTGAGAACGCCCGAGTCACGCACGATCTCGGCGACGTATTCCTCCTGGCGATAGGCCATCACATGGACGCCGGAGACGCCGGGGATCTCCTTCACCTCGTTGATCATGTCGATGCAGATCTGCTTACCTTCCTTCTTCTGGTCCTGCGCGCCTTCCAGCCGCTTGATGACCGAATCCGGAATATGGATGCCCGGCACGTTGGAGCGGATCCATTTCGCGGTCTTGGCCGAGGCGAGCGGGCCGACGCCGCACAGGATGAAGACCTTCTCGGTCAGGCCGAGGTCGCGGGCGCGTTCCATGAAGTTGCGGAACATCGGCACGTCGAAGCAGTATTGCGTCTGCACGAACTGCGCGCCGGCGGCGATCTTCTTGGCAAGATGGATCGGGCGGAAGTCGTAGGGAGGCGCAAACGGGTTGACTGCAGCGCCGAGGAAGACCTGCGGCGGCGTGGTCAGCTTGCGGCCCGACAGGAACTTGCCGTTGTCGCGCATGATGCGGACGGTTTCGAGCAGCGACGAGGAGTCGAGGTCGAACACCGGCTTGGCGCCGGGCTGGTCGCCGGCCTGCACGCCGTCGCCGGTGAGGCACAGGATGTTGGCCACGCCCATGGCAGCCGCGCCCAGTACGTCGCCCTGGATGGCGATGCGGTTCTTGTCGCGGCAGGCGATCTGCATGATCGGTGCATAGCCCATGCGCGTCAGCAGCGCGCAGATGCCGACGGACGACATGTGGCAGTTGGCGCCCGATGCGTCGACCGCATTGATGCCGTCGACCCAGCCGTCGAAGATCGCGGCGCGTTCGTAGACGTCCTGCGGATTGGCGCTGTCGGGCGGGTTGAGCTCAGTGGTCACGGCGAACTCGCCACGCCGCAGCACGCGCTCGAGGCGTCCGCGCGAGGAGTGGCCGGGCAGCGGGTCCAGCGGCAGGTCGATGCCGGCCGGGTTTTCGTCGGGATGAAGAGGACGCGGCGTGGCCATGTTCATGCAGGTTCCTTGTTGGCGGCCTCGCGCGCGGCGGCGGCCTGCGCGGTCACGCGCAGCCAGGCCGAAGTTTCACGCAGCGACTGGTCGACCGGCTTCTGGACGTTGAGGATGGCGTCGCCATTGGCCATGTTGCGCGAGCCTTCCCAGGCCTTCACCCACACGCACGGCATGTCGGGCTCGACCTCGCAATTGCCGTTGGCGCGCACGCCGCCGCAGGGGCCGTTGCGCAGCTGCTTGGGGCAGTTCATGGGGCAGGACATGCCGGTGGAGGACAGCACGCACTGGCCGCACATGCGGCAGTCGAACATGAAACCCTTCACGCGCTTTTCGACGAACTTCACCGGCGCCTCGACGCGGGCATAGCCGATGCCCTTCCACAGCGGATGCAACAGAAGGAAAACATCCGCGAAGCGGGCATAAAACCATTCGAGCAGCCGCGAGTGGCGGATCGACCACAGGCGGACACTGTATTTGCGCTGAACGCGCCGCTGCGGCGACACGTCGGCCGGCTTGTAGTCGCTCTTCGGCGCGGCCTGCTTGACCAGGGTGGCCTGGGTAACGATCGGCTTGGTGTCAGACATTTTCCTTGCCGCCTGCTTTCACGAGGGCAACCAGCCGCTCGCGGGGATAGTCGCTGTCGAGCGCGGCCGCGGCCTTGTCGGCCTCGGCTTCGAGGTCGTCGCCCACCGGCATCGGGTCGGCCTTGCGCCACTCGGCCAGGTATGCGTCGGTGTCGCCGGCGCCGGTGCGCATGGCGCACATGTCGATCGCCTCGGTGAAGCGCAGCGGCAGTTCGCGCTTGGCGTTCTGCCGGCCCTTCTTGACGATGACCTGGGCGGGAATGTCGCGCCAGTAAACGATGATCAGATCGGCCATTTCGGTCTCGCTTTGTTGCTGATCGAGCATTGCCGCAACCGTTGCCATGCCGCTTGTTATGGGACGACGCGCGCGCCTTCAAAAGCGACGTGACGAGGTGTCGCAAACAGGAAAAGCGAAATGGGCTTCGGGCGGGCGCGAAAACGCGCGGCGCGGGGCCTACCAGACGCCCCGGCTGATGCCGTTCCAAAGATAGGTCCAGATCGGCGGATGGTACCATTGTTTCGAGGGCAGGCCGGTGTCCAGCGGCGTCAGGCGGCCGGCCAGTGCATCCTCGAGGGCGCGCACGCACATGCCCCGCGACATGGCGGCTAGCCGCAGCGCATAGGAGGCGATGTTGTCGCCCTGGCCGGGCTTGCAGCACAACTGGTGAAGCACGGCGCCGGTGTCGACGCCTTCGTCTACCAGGTGAATGGTGGAGCCGAAATTTTCCGTATCGCCGGTGGCCAGCGCCCAGTAGGCGCCGTTCATGCCGCGATATTTCGGGTTGATGGCGGCGTGGTAGTTCAGCACCGGGCAATCGATCGCCGCGAGGGTGCGGCGCGTCAGCATGCGGCAGCCGGCCAGGAAGACGACGCCCGGCCGGATTTCGCTGATCGCGGCGAGGCACTCGGGCGAATTGGCTGAAGGCACATGGAAGATTTGCTGTCCAGGCTGCGGCTCGGTGACGAGGCTGTTTTCGGCGACGATCTTCTTCATGCGCGGCGCCAGAAAGCGCTTGCCGAGCCTTGTCAGCACCATCGTCGCCACTTGCCCGCCAACCGAAATCCAGCCTTGCCGACGGACCCTTCGCTTGAGGATGCCGGCCTTGGATTCCGGCGTTTCGAGAATGACCGTAACCGGGCCGAGCGCTTCGTTGATGGCGTTTATGATGGCCCAGACATGCGGGCCGCCTTCTGTCACCACGACGATGGGCTTCTTGTCCGGGTTGGGAATCATGGGAACTCGACAGGCGCTGGGTGCGGGGGGCTGCTTGGTCAGCCGGCCGCTGCCCATACCTTGGCACGGCGAGTTTTACCGGCCGCTTAATGCCGCGCTCAGGCCCCGGCGTCGGCCGCCTTGGCCAGCGATGAAGTCAGGTCGCCATAGCCGGTGAAGCGGCGTTCATAGGAAAGGCCTAGGAGTTTGGCGGCATCTTCCGCCACCTTGTCCAGTTCGGGGTCGTTGGTCTGGGCCAGATAGACCACTTTCTGGTAGTGCCCGAAATAGTCGCGGATGAGCTCCGGATGACGGTCGAGACCGAGCGGCTTGATGAAGAAGGCGTCGAACTGCCGGCACAGGAAATCGGTCATGTAGAAGGACAGCATGTCGCCGTCGGCGATTGCCTCGAAGGCCTTCATGCCCTGGTAGAAGGCGAAGCAGTGCGGCCCTGCCATGCGCTCCACGCCGTGTTTCTCGCACACTCCGTCGAGCATGCCGCCGGTGCCGCAATCGGCGTAGCCGACGAAGATGCGGTCATATCCTTCGGCCTTGGCCTTGAGGATGGCCTTGTCCAGCGCAGGCGGAATCCGATCGGGATAATAGTGGAACTCGGCCGGCAGGCAGGTGAGTTCGAGATGGTCAAGCGCAAGCCGCTCCTTCACCGCCAGCACTTCTCGCGCGATCATGCCGCAGGCGATCACCAGGAGCCTGTCGGGTTTGTGTTGAGCGGTGTTCGGTGCGGTTTCCATGGCGAGTGTGGGTTTTTTGTCCTTGCGCGTATATCTCGACTATCTAATACCAGCGCGGCCTGTTTGTATCCAAGAGGGAGACACCCCATGAAACTGTCGCGCTTTGCGTCGCTTGCCGCAGTTCTTGCCTGCGCACTGGCGATTTCCGCCTGTGCCAATACGGTCCGCGGCGTCGGCAAGGATGTCAAGTCGACCGCGAAGGCCGTCAAGGAGGCCGTCGTCAACTAGGGGCAGGTTAGGCGGCCCCGATCCGGCTTGTCGCCGGAAAGAAAAAGGCCGCGCTTCAGCGCGGCCTTTTCCGTATCAGGCGGAAGCGCGGGCGTTGTGCCGGCGCTTCATGTATTCCTTGGCGGTTTCCACAGCCACCGCCGCATCGCGGCAATAGGCATCGGCGCCAACGGCCTTGCCGAACTCTTCGTTCAGCGGCGCGCCGCCGACCAGCACGACGTAGTCGTCGCGGATGCCCTTTTCCTTCATCGTGTCGATGACGACCTTCATATAGGGCATGGTCGTGGTCAGCAGGGCCGACATGCCGACGATGTCGGGCTGATGCTCCTCGATGGCGGCGAGGTAGTTCTCGACCGGGTTGTTGATACCCAGGTCGACGACGTCGAAGCCCGCACCCTCCATCATCATGCCGACGAGGTTCTTGCCGATGTCGTGAATGTCGCCCTTCACGGTGCCGATCACCAGCTTGCCCTGCTTGGGCGCGCCGGTAGCGGCCAGCAGCGGACGCAGGATGGACATGCCGGCCTTCATGGCGTTGGCGGACAGCAGAACTTCCGGCACGAACAGGATGCCATCGCGGAAATCCTCGCCGACGATGCGCATGCCCTCGACCAGCGCCTCGGTGAGCACCTTATAGGGGATCCATCCGCGCTCGAGCAGGATGTTGGTGCCTTCCTCGATTTCCTCCTTGAGGCCATCGTAAAGATCGTCGTGCATCTGCTGCACGAGTTCGTCATCGGAAAGCTCGGAAAGGATGATCTCGTCGTCGGACATTTTCTGGCTCCTCGTGGCCGCGGCAACTCTTCTTCGCGGCGCGAAATTTCGTCCCAATAACTAGCTTGCAAAGGCGTGCGCGCCATAGCTGATTTGCGACTTCCGGCAAAAGGAAAGCGACCGCCAAATCGCGTCGGTTTTGTCGATTTTGAGACAGCTCTTGGCGCTCGCGGGCCGTTTCGCTAATGGTGCATGGCTACGATCCTGACAAGGGCGCGAACTGAGGCGCCCCATGTGTGTTTTCTAAGGATGACTTCGATGGAAGAAAACCTCTCGGCAGAGCAGGAAGGCTCCGGCACGCGGCGCGGCCGTGGTGCAAGCGGCGGTGCTGCGGCGCGCCGCGCGGCTCGTTCGGGTGGCGGCCCCGGCGTGCAGCAGACCTACATCAACCGCAACATCAAGGTCTACGAAGTCCTCGACGAGGAAGGCCTGTCGCTGATCGAACAGAACGCCGAGACCGTTCTGGAGGAAGTCGGCATCGAGTTCCGCGACGACGCCGAAGCGCTTGCGATGTGGAAGGAAGCCGGCGCCGACGTGAAGGGCGAGCGCGTGCATTTCCCCAAGGGGCTCTGCCGCTCGCTGCTGAAGACGGCGCCCTCGACCTATACCCAGCATGCCCGCAATCCGGCCCGCTCGGTGCAGATCGGCGGCAATTCCACCGTCTTCGTGCCGGTCTATGGGCCGCCCTTCGTGCGCGACCTCGACGGCAACCGCCGCTATGCGACGATCGAGGATTTCCAGAACTTCGTGAAGCTTGCCTATATGGCGCCGTCGATCCATCATTCGGGCGGCACGGTGTGCGAGCCGGTCGACGTGCCGGTCAACAAGCGCCATCTCGACATGATCTATGCGCACATCAAATATTCCGACAAGCCGTTCATGGGCTCGGTCACCGCGCCCGAGCGCGCGGAAGACACGGTGGCGATGTGCAAGATCCTCTTCGGCGACAAGTTCGTCGAGGAGAACACGGTGCTCACCAGCCTCATCAACGCCAACTCCCCGATGGTCTTCGACGAGACCATGCTGGGCGCGCTAAAAGTCTATGCCCGAAACAACCAGGCTTGCATCGTCACGCCGTTCATCCTCGCCGGCGCCATGAGCCCGGTGACGGTGGCCGGCACGCTGACGCAGGTTCTGGCCGAAGTGCTGGCCGGCGCGTCCTTCACCCAGCTCGTCCGTCCCGGCGCGCCGGTGATCTTCGGCACCTTCGCCTCATCGATCTCCATGCAGTCGGGCGCGCCGACCTTCGGCACGCCGGAGCCGTCGCTGGTTTCCTATGGCGCTGCGCAGTTCGCCCGCCGTCTCGGCCTGCCGTTCCGCACCGGCGGATCGCTCTGCGCCTCCAAGGTTCCGGACGCGCAGGCAGCCTATGAAAGCGCCAACACGCTGAACTCGACGGTGCTGGCCGGCACCAACTTCGTGCTCCACGCCGCAGGCTGGCTCGAGGGTGGCCTGGCTTCCTGCTACGAGAAGTTCATGATGGACGTCGATCAGCTCGGCATGCAGCAGAAGTTTGCCGAAGGCGTCGACCTGTCGGAGAACGGCCAGGCCATGGACGCCATCCGCCAGGTGGGGCCGGGCAGCCACTATCTCGGTTGCGACCACACCCAGGCCAACTTCCAGAGCGCGTTCTACCGCTCGTCGATCGCCGACAACAATTCCTACGAGCAGTGGCTGGCCGAAGGGCAGAAGACCGCGCCGCAGCGCGCCAACGAGCTCGCCCGCCGCTGGCTGGAAAGCTACGAGGCGCCGTATCTCGACCCGGCCATCGACGAGGCGCTGAAGGACTTCATCGCCAAGAAGAAGGATTCGATGCCCGACGCCTTCACTTGAAGAGAGCCCGATTCAGGCCGGGCTAAAGTGGCCAACATCATCCACAAGGAAGTCTGGCGGACGGCGTTTTCCGATCCGGCCCGGAAGGGGTGACGCTTGTCGCCCCGCTTCCTTGAAGAAGTTTCCGCCGCGCTGGCCGAGCATGGTCTCATCCAGCGCGGCGGTCTCGTTTTCGGCGTTGGCGAAGACGCACCACCCGGACCGTGGGGCTCGCCGGCCAGGTCAGTGCTGCTGGTGGGGCAGGCGGGCGCTGCGCCCTGGCCGCATTTTCTGCGCTGGCGGGAACAGCAGCCGGCCAACCTTGAGAACCCGCTGGATACATGGTCGCGCGAGGTGATCGGCAAGGTCGCAAGACAGTTCGGCGCGCGCGCCGTATCGCCATCGGACAAGCCCTATCTGCCGTTCCAGCAATGGGCGATGCGCGCCGAGGGTCTAAAGCCGTCGCCGCTCGGCATTCTCATGCATCCCGAATACGGCCTGTGGCACGCCTATCGTGGCGCGCTTCTGTTCGAGGTTGAGATTCCGATTCAAGCGCCTCGCAAATCGAGTCACCTTTGCGACGCATGTGTTGGAAAACCTTGCCTGAATTCCTGTCCTGTCGATGGCTATTCGACGACCGGGTTCGCCTATGAAGGCTGCCTGGCGCATGTGCGCGGAGCCGATGGCGCAGCCTGTCGCACCGGCTGCCTCGACCGCAACGCCTGTCCGCATGGTGCGCAGTACCGCTATCCGGCGCAGGTGCAGGCATTTCACATGGCAAGCTTTGCCAGTCCCAAGGGGTGATCGAGGCGGCCGCCGCTCGCGCGATCTTGACCGCGCTGTTCCTCCGCCTCGGTTGACGCGAGCTGGCGGGTGCAGCTATCAAGTCATCAGATGATTTGATGAATGTTCATGCAGCCCGCAGCCAGAACCAATCTTGCCGACAGCGCCGCCGAAAGCCTTCGCGGCGAGATTGCCAGCGGGCGCTGGGCGCTTGGCGAGCGCATTCCCAACGAGGCCGCGTTGAGCGAAATGCTGGCGGTCAGCAGGGGCACTGTGCGGGAAGCGGTGAGGGCGCTGGTGTCGCTGGGCCTGCTGGAAACCCGCCAGGGCTCGGGCACCTATGTGCGCTCCACGGTCGATCCTGCCGCGGCGCTGAAGCGGCTGCGGCGCACCGGCCTGCGCGACCAGTGGGAAGTTCGCGCGGCGCTTGATGTCGAGGCGGCGCGCCTGGCGGCGCTGCGCCACACGCCGGAAGATATTGCGCGCATGCGCCGGCTGCTGGCCGAGCGCGGCGAGGTGGCCGAAGGCGGGCGCGAGGCCTTCATCCGTCGCGACATTGCTTTTCACAAGGCAGTCGTCGCCGCATCCGGCAACCGGGCGATGGTGGAGGTCTACGAGTTCTTCACCGCCGCCATCATGGAGCTCATCGAATCGACCATCGCAGGCGAACTGCCCGAGCCGGATACCCAGGCTCACGCCTCCATCGTTGATGGCATCGCTTCGGGCGATCCCGAACGAGCCGAGGCGGCGGTCCGGGCCTTCGTGGCGCCGGTTCTCCTCGAGCTCGACAGGCTTCTCGCAGAATAATTCAAGAGTTTTGGACCGCGGCGCAGGTTTTTCATGACAACGAATGCTTTAGACGATCAACTCATCGACGCGGAAACCGATAGCCTGCCGCAACCGCAGCCGCCGGTGCTCGCCAGCCCCGCTGCGCGCATTCTGCTTGGCGCCAGCCTGGTGCTGATCGCTTTCAACCTGCGCCCGCTGTTTTCCAGCCTTTCGGTGCTGCTGCCCGAGGTGATGCGCGAAACCGGGCTCTCGACCACTGGCGCCAGCCTGTTGACGACGCTTCCGGTGGTCTGCCTCGGGGTGTTTGCACCGCTGGCGCCGAAGCTGGCGCAGCGTTTCGGGGCCGAGCGCACCTTGCTGGGCGCGCTGCTGGTGCTCGCAGTGGGCACGGCCCTGCGCGGGGTGGAATCGGTGCCGCTGCTGTTTCTGGCGACTTTCTCCGCCGGTGCGGCCATTGCCGTCAGCAATGTGCTGCTGCCGGGGCTCGTGAAGCGCGACTTCGCCGATAAGGCCGCAATCATGACTGGGCTCTATACCATGGCGCTGTGCGCCGGCGCGGCCAGCGGCGCCGGGCTGACATTGCCGATCGAGCACGCCCTGGGCGGCTCGTGGTTGTCCGCGCTTGCGGCGTGGTCGCTTCCGGCCGTGATCGTGATGCTGATCTGGGCGCCGCAGGCGCTCGGCCGCAAGCCCCACGCCAGCCATGCCGGCTTCCAGGTGGTGGGGCTGTGGCGCGACCGGCTTGCCTGGCAGGTCACGCTGTTCATGGGGCTGCAGTCGGCCCTTGCCTACTGCGTCTTCGGCTGGCTGGCGCCGATCCTGCGCGAGCGCGGCTTCGACGCCGCCGAGGCGGGCGCCATCGTTTCGCTGTCGGTCATGGTTCAGGTCATCACCTGCCTGGCGGTGCCGTCGGTCGCCGTCCGTTGCAAGGACCAGCGCGGCATCAATGTTGCGCTGCTCGCCGCTGCGGTGATCGCGCTGCTGGGGCTGTTATTCGCGCCGACCTCGAGCGTGCTTTTCTGGGCCGTGCTGCAGGGCATCGGGCAAGGCGGCCTGATCGCGGTGGCCATGACGGTCATCGTGCTGCGTTCGCCCGATCCGCATGTCGCGGCACATCTGTCGGGCATGGCGCAGGGCGTTGGCTACGTGCTCGCCGCGATCGGCCCTCTGCTGGTCGGCCTTATCCGCAGCTGGACCGGCAGCTTCGACGCGGCGGCGCTTCTCTTCGTTGCGATCGGAGGCGGCGCCGCGGTCATGGGTATCGGCGCCGGCCGCGCGATCTATGTCGGGGCCAGAACAGTGAGGATAGAGGACCGCTGACCCAGCGAGCCGGCGGCCCGCCCGCCGCTGCGAAACCTTGCCCTCGTCCCCCGCAGGGGTATCTATCTCGGGGAGAGGTGAGGTCGCGGCATGTCGAAGCGAGACATTGAAATCCGAGCCGACGGCGCCGCAACAATGGGGCCACGGCCGGAGGTGCCCAGGGATGGCTGAGATGGCGGGCGCTCCGGACCCGTTCGACCTCGTCCGCTTCGTCCGGGCACAGGATCCCGTCATTGCATCGGTGCGCGCCGAACTGAAAGACGGCCGCAAGGTCAGCCACTGGATGTGGTTCGTCTTTCCCCAGATTGCCGGTCTTGGCATGAGCGCGATGTCGCGGCGATACGCGATTTCATCGCTCAACGAGGCACGCGCCTATTTGGCGCATCCGGTGCTCGGGCCCCGGCTCAGGGAATGCGTTGAAATCCTGCTCGAGCTGCAGGGCTTGTCCGCGCATGACATCTTCGGCAGTCCAGACGACCGCAAGCTGCGGTCATCGCTCACATTGTTCGAGCAGGCTGCCCCCGGGGAGATGCTGTTTTCCCGCGCGCTGGAGCGCTATTTCGGCGGAAATCGGGACAGCGCCACTCTTGAACGATTGGCTTCATAAGAGAAGCGGAAGCTCTGAACCGTCAGAAAAGTTGAATCAAATGCAGGCGCCTGCGGACACCCTTTGGCAAGGCGCTTCTGCTATCGGCACGCCATCCAGATTTCGGGGGGCGTGGATGCAAATCGGCAGAGCGGGAGGCTCGGACCTTGGTCGCGCGGTGGTGGTCGAGGCGCCGCAGGGGCCTCCATCGCGCGGGGCGAGCGATACCGAACGCCTCAGGCAGGATGTCGCCGCCGCGCGCGACGTCGCCCGCTCGGCCCTCGCCAACGAGCGATTTGGCCGCATGCTTGAGCAGATGTTCAGCCCGTCCCTGTCAGACGCGCTGATGCGGATGACGGACCATGGCGGCAGCAGCACCGACCTGCGCACCGCCCAGTTGCGTTACGAGGAAAGCGTCTCGGACTGAAACGGGGACGCCTGACTAGCTGCGGCTGCGCCGGCGCTCGCGGCGCGCGCCGCCATCTGCTTCGCCGGCTGAGGCGCCGCTCTCGTCCGCCGTCTTGTTGCGCAGCGGACCGATGCGATCGACGATCGTCTCGAGCGTCGGGCGTGCAGCCTTGTGGTGCGTGTCCAGCGCCTGGCGCATGGCGGCAAGATGGCCGAACGAGGTGCCGCAACAGCCGCCGATGATCTTCGCGCCACTGTCCACCGCCAGCCGCACATAGTCGGACATCAGTTCCGGCGTGCCGGAATAGTGGATTTCGCTGCCGTGGAATTCGGGGATGCCGCAATTGCCCTTCACGATCACGGTCGCGTCCGGCTTGGCGGCGGTCATGTCGAGCAGCGAGGCGAGAATGTCGGACGCGCCCACGCCACAGTTGGCGCCGACGGCGACCGGGCTCTCGCTCAACCCTTGGGAGACGCCATGGACGTCCTTCGGCGCCAGCCCCATCATCGAGCGGCCGGCAGTGTCGAAGGAGACGGTGTAGGTGTAGGGC
>JAEWHN010000195.1 GCA_023387775.1 Pseudomonadota bacterium
ATGCCCTCTGACAGCCGCTGAGGTATCATGTCGACCGTGAAGACGAAGGTCACAGCGGCGGCGAAGGCCATGAGGGCGCCGACCATCGCAGACGTGACAGCAGCCCGAAACAGGCATGACGGCAGATCGGCAATTTTCAACTGCCCGGTGACGAGAAATCCGACAATCCCCGCATAGACCACGGCGATCGCGGCGCCTTCTGTGGCCGTGAAAGCTCCGGCGACGATGCCACCAACGACGATTATCGGCATCATGATGACGATGATCGCCCGGCGGAAATGATAGAACGCGTTGCTGAAGCTGAAGACGTCGCCGGTGTGCTCATAGCGGCGGCGCCAGGAAATCCACGAGGCCAGGCACATGAAGGCAACGGTCAAAATGATGCCTGGAACGACACCGGCCATGAACAGGCCGCCGACCGAAACAGCAGACCCTGCCATCAGCGCATAGACGATCATGGCGCTCGACGGCGGTATGATTGGGCCAAGGTTGGAAGCCGATGCGACAATCGCCGTGGCATAGCCCGGCGAATAATGCTTCTTCAGCGCCGGCACCAGCGAGGAGCCGAGAGCGCTTGCACTGGCGACCGCAGCGCCGGAGACCGAAGCCAGGATCATGCCGGCGACGATGGTGACATGCGCCAATCCGCCATGAACACGCCCCACCAGTGAATTCGAGAAGGCGATCAGCCTTTCCATGATGCCGGACTTCACCATCAGTTCTCCGGCCAGCATGAAAAGCGGGATCGCCATCAGCGGGAAATTGTCGATCGCGTACATCATGCGCTGCGGCATCACGACAAGTTCGAAATCCGCATATTTGAGGACCGCAAGCGATGCAAAGCCAAGAGCGAAAGCCAGTGGCATTCCGATCGCTGCGGCAATGGCAAAAATACCAATGACGAGCAATGTCATAGCTCGGTTTCTCCGATCCACGTGTTCGGACCGCCCCATGTCTGGATGAGGAGGTGAAGAAAGGAATGGCCGGCACATACGAGCACCGGGACATAGAACAGAGCCGCGGTGACAGGCAGCGTCGGCATGAGTTCAGGCCATTTGTCCATCGTCGCCGTCCAGGAAACGGCGAAAGTCACGACCATGAGGGCAGCGCATGCGACACAGGATATGCGGAAGATGACGTCTTGCAGCTTCGGCCGCAGACAGCGCACCAGCAGATCAATGCCGACATGGACGCCGTATTTGACGCCATGGGGAATCGCGAGGAAAATCGCCCAGACGAAAAACAGGCGCGAGAGCTCGTCGGCTGAATCGATCGACGATGAAAGCACGTATCGGTAGAAGACCTGCACGACGATCAGAATGGTCATCGCCGCCATGACCAGGACGACAACGCCGAATGAGGCGCGGTCAAGCGTCC
This sequence comes from Pseudomonadota bacterium, assembly GCA_023387775.1. GTDB lineage: Bacteria > Pseudomonadota > Alphaproteobacteria > Rhizobiales > Rhizobiaceae > Pseudaminobacter. Next base: position 1,378 of record JAEWHN010000195.1, read on the forward strand.
TGATCAGCGACTTGAGGGTGCGGAAGGGGCGGGATTCATCCGCCCCCTTGGCTACGGAATCCCGGCTCACTTGGCCGCCTCGACTGCAATGCGGTCGAGGAGATCGGCGCCGATCCGGCCTTTCAGGTCTTCGGCGATCTGCTTGGTTGCCTCACGCATCTGAGCTCGCGCTTCGGGCGAAACCTCGTTGTACTGCATGCCATCGGCAACAAGCTTGTCACGCCATTCAAGATCACGCCGCGCTTCCTCGGCACGCTGCCATTGCAGCGCGGTATTCATGGCTGTCCGCACGGCCTCCTGATGCTCGGGAGAAAGCTTCTCGAAAGCCCGCTTGTTGGCAACGACGGTAATGAAATCGAAGAAGTGGCCCGTCCCTGAGAGATATTTCTGCACTTCGGTAAACCGGCGCGTGGCTATGGTGCTGTAGGGATTCTCCTGGCCATCGAGCACGCCCTGCTGAAGAGCGGAATACAGTTCCTTGATGTCCATCGCGACCGGGCTTGCACCAAGCGCCTTGAATGTCGCCAGATGCACTTCGTTTGGCTGAAGGCGGATTTTCAAGCCCTCGAAGTCCTTGATAGCCGCTACCGGACGGACGTTGTTCGTGAGGTGACGATAGCCGTTCTCGCCGTAGCCGAGGCTGATGAACCCGCGTTCAGTGAGCTTTTCGTTGACGATGCCGCCGACCTCGCCGTCGATGACCTTGAACGCGGTCTCGCGCGTATCGAATTGGAAAGGGAGCGACAGGGCCTCGAACTCGGGCACGGAACGGGTGAAATAAGAGATCGACGCGACGAGCCCGAATATGGCCCCGGACCTGACTTGGTCAACGTTCTCCTGAGCGCCGCCGAGTTGCATGGCCGGAAACGTGTCGACCTGCAACTCGCTATTGGTAAGCTTCTCCACCTCTTCCTTGAAGAGGGCTATGGCCTTTGTGGCGGTATGCTCATCCGGAAAATTGCCTGCAATGCGAAGCCGCGTTTGCGCCTCGCTCACGGTCATTGCTGCGAACGATGTCATCGCCGCAAGCGCGAAAGCGCCTAGTAATTTCAGTTGGTTTCGCATCGGGTTCCCCATCCGTCGATCCAAAAGCGCCTGTGGCGCTGATTTACGCGACGGCAGCCGCCGCCGCAGACTCGAATGATTGCAGATAAATGACGCCGCGCAATGATTTTTCGCATTTCGCATGCAATTTTTCACTATCACACTGATTTTTAGTATATAATGGCTATTGTAACGTCGCACCCATCCGCGGAAATTGGCAGCGCACTTCTTGTTTGGAGCTGGAAAAATGGCTGAGGAAAGCAGCAGACGCCGCGGCCGCCCACGCATCGAGACGGCCCTAGGCGGCCAAAAGAAAAGAATTATCCAGCCGGCGCTCCATGAGAAGGCGGTCGATAAGTTGCGTGAGCTCATCGTGCGTGGCGAACTCAAGGCCGGTGAGCGCATAGCCGAGAACACCGTCTGCGACGCCTTCGGAATATCGCGCACTCCTCTGCGCGAAGCGCTGAAACTGCTGGCGGCCGAAGGCCTCGTGGAGTTGCGCCCCAATCGCGGCGCCACCATCACACCTCTGCGCGCCCCTGAAATGACGGCCTTGTTCGAGGCCATGAGCGGTATCGAACGGTTCGCGGCCGAACTCGCGGCAACGCGTCTCAGCAAGACCGAAATCAGGCGCCTTCACACACTGCAGGACCGCATGGAAAGCTGCTTCGAAGCCGGAGACCGCGACGGCTATTTTCGTATCAACCAGGACATCCACCGACTGATCGTCACGGGTGCGAAGAATGAGGTTTTAGCCTCAACCCACGCGTGGCTTCTCGCCCGCGCCGAACGCGCCCGCTATCTCGCGCTTCACACACGTACCCGATGGGCCGAATCGGTCGCGGAACACCGTGCGATCCTGGCGGCGCTGGAAGATGGGAACGCCGAGTTGGCCGGCCGGCTTTTGGGGGATCACGTCGCCCATACAAGCGAAACGGTGATCACGACACTGGTCCATCTTGAAGCCGAAGCGGCCCGGGCGATCGAATAGGGACAAAGGAAGAAAAATGCGACTTTTGCTTTTGAACCCTAACACCTCTCAAGGTGTTACGGAGCTTATCGGCAAGGCTGGCCGAAGCGCGGCTGCCCCCGGGACGGAGATCACGACGATGACCGCCGAGCGCGGCGTCCCCTATATCGCCACTCGCGCCGAAGCAGTCATCGGCGGTGCGGTCGCTCTCGAAATCCTGGCGGATGTGCACCAAGACTATGACGCGGCGGTAATTGCCGCCTTCGGCGATCCGGGGCTGGGGGGAGCGCGAGAGTTGTTTTCCATCCCCATCATCGGACTTGCGGAGGCAGGCATGCTGACAGCCTGCATGTTGGGGCGCCGCTTCTCAATCGTCACATTCGCGCAGGCCCTGACGCCCTGGTATGCGGAATGCGTGGAATGGCACGGACTGCGGGATCGCTGCGGCGGCATCAATTCACTGGATGGGTCTTTCGAGTCGATCAACGATGTACAAAATGAGAAGGAAACGTTGCTGGTCGATCTGGCGCTAAAGGCGATCGCACGAGATGAATCGGATGTGATCGTGCTTGCGGGCGCCCCGCTGGCGGGCCTCGCGCATCAGATCGCCGACCGTGTGCCGGTCCCAGTGGTCGATTGCGTGGCAGCATCGGTCAAGCAAGCGGAAACCCTAGCCGCCCTGCGCCCCCGCAAGGCCACCGTCGGTACATTCCGACGCCCCTCGGCCAAGTCATCCACGGGCCTTGCACCAGCGCTCGCTGGCTGGATCGCCCATGAGGCGATTGCGGTTCCGTAAGTGCTCGGCCCTTCATTTGAGGGTTGCTGAATCCCGTAGCAGAGCGTCGAACACCCGGCGTCGAGCAGTTCGTCCCATGCGGCCGAGACGCTTATCGGTTGAGACGTGAAATTCGTCTTCGGCCTGCCCGGCGACGGCATAAACGGCATTATGAAAGCCCTTCGGACACCGGCAGGCAGCAGCGCGCCAAGTCGCTGCTCGCAGCCGACGACCCTTGCTCTACTTCAACCCTAATTATTGACCCGCCGACATGGGGTGACAGCAGTCCTTCATCACGCGTCGCTAGCGCGGCTGGAATGGGCCAGCTTCCATCTTGGCTAGGTTTTCTGCTCGCCTTCCCGTTTTGCGCGTTCGAGGTCTTCGTCGGAGAGCATCGCCTCGTCGGGATCGGCCGCGCTTCGGTCGCCCGGCGCAAAGTGCAGCTTCTCCATATAGGGCGTCGGCTTCTTGCGCCGGAAGTCGAGGAACTCCTTTGCGTAGTAATCCCGCGCCTGCTGCACGCTCTTCGCGCCCGTCACGATGTCGTGCATCAGGTTGAGCGCCAAGGAATTCGCCTGCTCGTCATGGCACCGCGCCGAAACCTCTCCGGCGGAGCGCTCGACGACGACGCTGCCGTCATAGTGGGCTACCCCCGGGGTAATGAACGGCAATTGTGATCGGGCCTCATACGCAACAGGCAAAGGGTCGACAGGAACGCCGGATCCACATCGATCGCCACTTGCGTACGGTAAGGACTCCGATGCGCCATCTCAGGCCGTAATCGCCGCGATCCCAGCCACCGGTATCGCGCCACGAGCAGGCATTCGGCTGAAGTCGAAAGCTCCCAGCGCCGGGTTGTCGCCAAGGGTGCGATTGCTACATGCAACGCCGGTCCGCAGAGGAGCGTCCACCGCTCCTGGTGAAGCCGCTCTGAAGCTA
>JAEWHN010000266.1 GCA_023387775.1 Pseudomonadota bacterium
CGCTATACCAGTTCCCATGGCGCTCAATTTGCCACAATCCGTTCGGCCCAGTCGGCGAATTGCGCCATGATGATGTGCCGCTTCACCTCGTTCAAGCTTTCGTGGCGGGTATCAGCGTAAACCTTTGCAAACAGATTCGAAAACCCTTGCCGGTCGAGTCGGATCGCCAAATCGGTGATGGCCTTGCCGCCATTGCTTGCCGGGTCCTTCTGGCCGCCGACGAGGTGGAAGGGAAGGTCGCGGCGAAGCCCAGCGAAGTTGCGGTCATCGGCGCCGCAGAAGATCATCTCGAAAACGTCCTGCCACATCGACACGGAGGCATTCCAGCCACAGAGCGGGTCGGCGACATATTTGTCGACCTCGGCTTCGTCGCGCGACAGCCAGTCGAAGTCGGTGCGGTGGTTGGGCACCTTCTTCGCCCAGTCCTGGAAGGTCAGTTTTGGCAGGATGCGCGACGGCACGTCGGAGCCCATGCGGAAGCGCTCATAGGCCAGAAGCGCCTGCGCCAGCCGGCCGAGCATCCCGGCGGAGAAATTGGCGTTCCAGATCGCGGCGGCGCGCACGCCTTCGGGGTGGCGCAGCAGATAGTTCATCGCAACCACGCCGCCCATCGAGTGGCCGAACACGATGAGGGGCAGGCCGGGGTTTTCCTCCGCGATCAGCCGATGGATGGCGGCCACATCTGCGATCACGTTTGCCACGCCGTCCGTTGCTCCGAACACGCCGCGCGGCGCATCCGGCGCGGAGGAATGGCCGTGGCCGCGATGGTCGTGGGCGTAGACGTGGAAGCCGCGCCCGGCCAGGAAGTCGGCGAAGCGGGCATAGCGCGCCGCGTGCTCGGCCAGGCCGTGATTGATCTGCACGACGCCGAGCGGCCGGCCTTCGGCGCGGCGCGAGTAGAGTTTGATCTTAGCGCCGGTCGGCGACTGGAAAAGCAATTGTCTGTCGAACGGCATGGCCTTCTTCCCCCGGCAGACTGTGGAGATGGCGGGGGAGGGCGTCAAGGGAGGCGTGCCTTACGCGCTGGCTGTCAGGAGGCGGCCGGGCCGCTCTTGTGTGTCACGAGGCTGCCCATATACTGCGCTGACTTCCGTCCCGGCTCGGATACTTCCGCCGCGCTTTCATGAAGGGTCACGAAAGCGCCCCCGCCAACCGCACCGCAAGTCTTCGCCATGCAGCCGATCATTTCTGTCTCGAATCTGTCCAAGACCTATGCGTCCGGCTTCCAGGCGCTGAAGAACATCAATCTCGAAATCCGCCGCGGCGAGATCTTTGCGCTGCTCGGCCCCAACGGCGCGGGCAAGACCACGCTGATCAGCATCATCTGCGGCATTGTCAATCCGTCCGAGGGCACGGTGCTTGCCGACGGCCACGACATCGTCAGGGACTTCCGCGCTGCCCGCACGCGCATCGGCCTGGTGCCGCAGGAACTGGCGACCGACGCCTTCGAGACCGTCTGGAACACGGTCAGCTTCAGCCGCGGCCTGTTCGGCAAGCGGCGCAACGCGGCCCATATCGAAAAGGTGCTGAAGGAGCTCTCGCTCTGGGACAAGAGAAATAACCAGATCATCACGCTCTCGGGCGGCATGAAGCGCCGCGTGATGATCGCCAAGGCGCTGTCACACGAGCCGCAGATCCTGTTCCTCGACGAGCCGACGGCCGGCGTCGACGTCGAGCTTCGCCGCGACATGTGGGAGGTGGTGCGAGCGCTGCGCGACACCGGCGTCACCATCATCCTCACCACGCACTACATCGAGGAAGCCGAGCAGATGGCTGACCGCGTGGGCGTCATCAGCCACGGCGAGATCATCCTGGTCGAGGAAAAGGCCGAGCTGATGCGCAAGCTCGGTCGCAAGCAGCTCACGCTGCAGCTCCAGGGCCAGCTCGAGCGGGTGCCGCCAGCGCTGGCCAACCACGGGCTGGAGCTGGCCGATGGCGGGCACGAGCTCGTCTACACCTATGACACGCAGGGCGAGCGCACCGGCATCACCTCGCTGCTCAAGGATCTCAACGACGCCGGCATCCGCTTCAAGGACCTGCAGACCAGGCAGAGTTCGCTGGAAGACATCTTCGTCAATCTGGTGAGGGAACGGTGATGAATTTTTACGCGATCCGCGCGATCTACCTGTTCGAGATGTCGCGCGCCTGGCGCACGCTGCTGCAAAGCATCGTCTCGCCGGTCATTTCCACCTCACTCTATTTCGTGGTCTTCGGCGCGGCCATCGGCTCGCGCATCAGCGAGATCAACGGGGTCAGCTACGGCGCCTTCATCGTGCCGGGCCTCATCATGCTCTCGCTGCTCACCCAGAGCATTTCCAATGCCTCCTTCGGCATCTATTTCCCGAAATTCGTCGGTACCATCTACGAAATCCTCTCGGCGCCGGTGTCCTATCTGGAAATCGTCATCGCCTATGTCGGCGCGGCGGCGTCGAAATCCACCATCCTCGGCCTGATCATCCTGGCCACCGCCTCTCTGTTCGTGCCGCTGCACATCGAGCACCCGTTCTGGATGGTTCTGTTTCTTGTGCTGACGGCGGTGACTTTCAGCCTGTTCGGCTTCATCATCGGCATCTGGGCCGACAATTTCGAGAAGTTGCAGCTGGTGCCGCTGCTCATCGTCACGCCGCTGACCTTTCTCGGCGGCAGCTTCTACTCCATCGAGATGCTGCCGCCCTTCTGGCAGAAGGTCACGCTGTTCAACCCGGTGGTCTATCTGGTCAGCGGCTTCCGCTGGAGCTTCTTCGGCATCTCCGACGTGAATGTCGGCGTCAGCCTTGGCATGACGCTGGTGTTTCTTGCCATCTGCCTGACGACGGTGTGGTGGATTTTCAGGACGGGCTGGCGGATCAAGGCGTAGGTTGGCTCGCCGTCCTTGTGATCGCGAGATCGGGGCGTCCCATTGCCTCAGCAGGTTCAAAAGGCCGAAAGCATTTGCCGTTTCGGCCCGTATCGCCTACATAGCGCTCAACCTGAAGAACCCAATCCTCACAATCGATTCATGGGATAAGCGCGCGTGGCACGCCAGTTCATCTATCACATGGCCGGGCTGAACAAGGCCTATGGCACCAAGAAAGTCCTAGAAAACATCCACCTGTCCTTCTACCCCGACGCCAAGATCGGCATTCTGGGCCCCAACGGCGCCGGTAAGTCGACGATCCTCAAGATCATGGCCGGGCTCGACAAGGAATACACCGGCGAAGCCTGGCTCGCCGAGGGCGCGACCGTCGGCTACCTCGCGCAGGAGCCGCATCTCGACCCGACCAAGACCGTGTTCGAAAACGTCATGGATGGCGTGAAGAAGAAGACGGCCATCATCGAACGCTACAACGAGCTGATGATGAACTACTCCGACGAGACCGCCGATGAATCGGCGCATCTCCAGGACGAGATGGACCGCCTGAACCTGTGGGATCTCGAACAGCAGGTCGAGATGGCAATGGAAGCGCTGGCCTGTCCGCCCAAGGAGGCCGACGTGACCAACCTTTCGGGCGGCGAGCGCCGCCGTGTGGCGTTGTGCCGTCTGCTGCTCGAAGAGCCCGACCTGCTGCTGCTCGACGAACCGACCAACCACCTCGACGCCGAGACCACGGC
>JAEWHN010000269.1 GCA_023387775.1 Pseudomonadota bacterium
GCGTGCCACCCATGATCGAAACCAGCGCCGGCGTGATGGCATTGGTGACGCCGGGCCCGAGCGTCACCACCGCCGCGCCGACATTGCCGGTCACGCGCGAATGCGCCTCCGCCATGAAGCATGCGGCCGATTCGTGCCGGGCATGGACCAGCTGCAGCCCCTGACGGGCGCAGGCCTGGTAGATGGAGTTGATCGGACCGCCCGAAACCGAGAACACATTGGCCACCCCGGCCGACTTGAGCCACTTTACTATGGCTGCTCCGCCGTCGAATTTTTCCATGTCGATTTCCATTGAATTTGTGAATTGATCAGTAAGCGCGCGACTTGCCGCCATCGAGGGCGATGGCGGTGCCGGTGATGAAGCCGGCACGCTCGGAAGCGAGCGTGGCGACGATAGCGCCGAAATCCCTGGGGTCGCCGAACTTGCCGGCCGGGACCTCCTCAAGCCACAGCTTCTCCGCATCCTGGCGGGAGAGGCCCTCGATCCTCATGCTCGACTCGACGAGATATTCCATGCGGTCGGTGGCGAAGGGGCCAGGGCACAGGCAATTGACCATGATGCCTTCATGCGCGAATTCGATCGACAACGACTTGGCCAGCCCCACCATGGCGAGCCGCACGGAGTCGGACAGCACCATGTTGGGCTGAACGACCTTCACGCCGACGGTGGTGATGAAAATGATGCGGCCCCAGCCGCCGGCCTGCATCAGCGGCAACACCATGTGCGACAGGTCGACCATTGGCAGCAGGCTCTCATTGAGGGCCGTCTCCCACGCCTCGCGCGGAACGTCCAGGAAAGGCCCCGCCGCCGGCCCGCCGGTGTTGCCGACGAAAATATCAAGGCCGCCGAACTGGCGCACCACCGCGTCCACGCCCGGCTGCAAGGTCTCGCGCTTGGTCAGATCGATCTGAACGGCGATGGCTTCGGATGCGCCCGCGTCGCGCAAATCGTCCAGCAGGTCCTGCATCGCCTCCATATTGCGCCCGGCCACCGCCACGCGCGCGCCTTCGCCCGCCAGCGCAAGCGCAGAAGCGCGTCCGAGACCGCGCGACGCAGCCGTCACCAGAGCGCGTTTTCCTTTTAGCCCGAGATCCATCGAAGCCCTCCCCTTCCTGATATCTGGTGCGACAACTATGGCATTGCACACACACTGTCAATTCATGTCGACAATAATGTTTTATCTGTATACAAAATGAAGGCCGGATTGAACCAGCGCCTGAACAAGCCCGGCGCAGCACTTTCTCCAGGAGGAAACATTGACCACCAGCATCCCACTCATCCCCATCGTCTGCGGCGATCAGGTTCTGACGGAAGGATCGGACGGCGTAGGCCAGACCACCGATCCCGCGACCGGCCTTGTCATTGCCCAATTCGCACGCGCGGGCGCCCGCGAGGTGGACATGGCGGTGGCCGCCGCGCGCGAGGCATTTGACAACGGCCCCTGGCGCAAGATGCGCCCGTTCGAACGCGGACGCATTCTGCAGCGCATCGGCGAGCTGATGCTCGCGCGGCGCGACGAAATCGCCCGCATGGAAAGCATGGACAGCGGCAAGCCTCTGCGCGACGCCTATTGGGAAGTCGACTGCTCGGCCCGGTTCTTCGAGTTCTACGGCGGCGCCGTCGACAAGATGCACGGCAGCTCCATTCCGCTCGGCCCCGACTGGTCGGACTGGACGGTCAAGGACGCGGTCGGCGTCAGCCTGCACATCATCCCGTGGAATTACCCGTTCCAGCTTATCGCGCGCGGCGTGGCGCCTGCCCTTGCGGCCGGCTGCTCGGTCATCATCAAGCCGTCGGCCGAAACGCCGGTCACGGCCTATGAGTTCGTGAGAATCTGCCAGGAAGCCGGCCTGCCGGCAGGCCTGGTCAATCTGGTGAACGGCCGCGGCTCGCTGGCCGGCGATCTCCTGGCCCGGCACAAGGGCGTGGACCAGATCACCTTCACCGGCTCGGTCGCCACCGGCGAGCGCGTGCTTGTCGCGGCGGCCTCGCACGCCATCCCCTGCTCCATGGAATTGGGCGGGAAGTCGCCGCAGATCGTGTTTGCCGACGCCGATCTCGACAAGACGCTGCCGATCATCGCCGGCGGTTTCCTCACCCATTGCGGGCAGGTCTGCAATGCCGGCACGCGGCTGTTCGTCCACCGCTCGATCCATGACACCGTCGTGGAACGCCTCCATGCGCGGATCTCTTCGATAACGCTTGGCGCCGGCGTGGACGACCCGGACATGGGCCCGCTGATCAGCAGGTCGCACCAGCGCGACGTCGAAGCCTATTTCGAGGTTGCCCGCCAGGACGGAGACCTGCTGCTCGGCGCCGCCAAGCCTTCGCACGCCGCCCTTTCTGAAGGTGCCTTCGTGCAGCCGGCCCTGGTCGTCGGCGCCAGCAACGATGCGCGGATCGCGCGTGAGGAAATCTTCGGGCCGATCCTCACCGTCATCCCCTTCGACACCGCCGAGGAAGCGGTGCGCATGGCCAATGACTCGCCCTTCGGCCTCGTCGCCGGCGTCCACACCACCAATATCAACGCCGCGCTCAGCGTCGCCGAAAAGATGCGCGTCGGGCAGGTGTGGATCAATTCGTTCGGCGTCGGGCTGGACGTCGAATTCCCCTTCGGTGGCTACAAGCTTTCCGGTTTCGGCCGCGAAAAGGGCCTGGAAGCTCTGGCTGCCTACCAGCAGATCAAGAACATCGCCATTCATCATCCGATGCCGATGGCCTGAACGGATCAATGCCGGAGCCGGCCGCGAATGCGGCCGGCTCTTCCGGGCACCGGTTTCACCCGCACCGTCCGGCGATTGCGATCACCGCAGAACCGGCCCACCGTTCCCTGCCAGCGCCGTCTCGTCCACATCCGCGATGGACCCATAGCCTGCCAGGATCATCGTGCGCTCCAGTTCGCTGCGCAGGATTTCCAGCGCCTTGGCCACGCCGGCCTCGCCGCCCGCACCCAGGCCGAACAGGGTGGCGCGGCCGCAGAGCGCCACACTTGCCCCAAGTGCCATCGCCTTGAACACGTCACTGCCCCGACGAAAGCCGCTGTCGACGAGAATATCGCAGCCGCCCTGCAGCCGCTCGCGAATTGCCGGCAGAAGGTGGATCGGGCTTGGCGCGCCGTCGAGCTGGCGCCCGCCATGGTTCGACACGACCACCGCATCGGCGCCGCATTCCGCAGCCGCCAGCACCTCCTCCGGCCGCATCAGCCCCTTCACGATGAGCTTTCCGGGCCAGATCGAACGCAGCCATTCGACTGACTTCCATGAGATCGAGCGGTCCATCTGCGCGGAGATGAACCTCGCGCCGTCGATGGCGCTGGTCTGCCCCTTCGGCAGAAACTCGCGCAGATTGCCAAAGCCCGGCGGCCCTTTGGGCACGACCACGTCCAGCACCCATGGCAAGCGCATCGCCACGTCCAGCTTGGCCCGCCAGCTCAGGCGGCCGGGCCCGACAAAATTGTGCTTGTCACCCTCGCGATTGCCGACAGTGATCGCATCGGTGGTCAGCACCAGCGCTTCGCAGCCCGCATCGCGCGCGCGCTGCACGAGACGTTCGGTGATGGACACATCGTTGAGCATGTAGAGCTGGAACCAGTGCCTTCCGCCGGCAAGCACGCCGGCCACCTCCTCGATGGAGCTGCTCGACATGGTGCTCTGGGTGAAGGGGATTCCCGCCCGCATCGCGGCGCGCGCCAGCGCAAGGTCGCCATGGCACGAGAGCATGCCGTTGTAGCCCGTCGGCCCGATGGCGATCGGAAGCTCGGTTCTCCGGCCGAGCACGGTGGTCGACAGATCGATCTCGCCAATGCCAGCCAGCTGTCGCGGCACGATCCGCACATCGGCGAATGCGGCGCGGTTTTCGGCCAGGGTTATCTCGTCGTCCGCGCCGCCGTCGACATATTCGAACGAGAACCGCGGCACGCGGCGGCGCGCCAATTCGCGAAGATCCGCAATGTTTCGCACATCGCGCAGTGACGAGGGTGGCTTCATGACATCTCTCCCGCCGGTCGCGCCATGCCATCGAGCCGGACAGGCCTGGCCCCGCTGACGCAACCGTTCCGACATTGGCGGCGATGCGGCCGGGCGCCGCAGCCCGCGCCGCCGATTGCGCGCGGGGCGGACGCGCTCCTCGTTGCCCGCCCCGCGCGCCTCAGCAACGGATCAAACCGTGCTGATGACGTAGCCCTTGCCGCCCTCGTCGTTCGGATCGAGATGCCATTTGGCGAAGCCGACGATCGACGAGCGGCCCTTGACGGTGGGCACCACGGCGCGATTGCCGGCCACGGTGGTTTCGCGCACGATGCAGCCCTCGAAGGTGCCCGAGCCGAGCAGCCCTTCGGCCAGGATCGGCTGGCCGACCTTGATGCGCCCGCGCCCTTCGAGCATGGCCAGCATCGCCGATGTTCCGGTTCCGCCGGGCGAGCGGTCCATCTTGCCGTTGCGATAGGTATGGACACAGCGGTAGAAGGCGCCCTCACGTTCGGAGTCCTGGTAGAAGGTCACCAGATCGACTTCGGTGATGTGCGGCTTTTCCGGGTGCACCATCGTGATCTTTTCATTGATCTGCTGCTTGGCGAGCACGCCGAGCCGGGCAAGCTGGGCGCCATTCTCGGGCGCGATGCGCAAAAAATTCTCCGGCAGCGGAATGGTGATGAAGTAATTGCCGCCGAAGGAGATGTCCGCCATCACCGTTCCCAGTCCGGGCAGCTCGACGGGAATGTCGCGATCGGCGAGGAAGGCCGGCACGTTCTCGAAGCGGCACCACTCAACCTTGTCGCCGTTGACCTCCACCTCCGAAACGACGATCCCGGCCGGAGTTTCAATGCGGATCCGGTTCGGGCTGCTTGCATTGGGCGTCAGGTCGAAAGCGGTCATGATCATCGAGGTGGCGATCGTGCCATGGCCGCACATGTCGCCATAGCCTTCGCCGTCCAGCCAGATGATGCCGACATCGGCATCCGGGGAGGACGACGGCACGATCAGCGCGCCGAACAGGTCGTTGTGCCCGCGCGGCTCGTTGAGGATCGCCTTGCGTACCCAATCGAAGCGCTTCTTGAAATGCTCACGCTTTTCAAGCAGCGTCGTCCCGCCGGGAAACAGAAACTGCCCGTTGATGATGCAGGTGGTTTCCCCCTCGGTCTGGGTATAGACCGCGTCGACAAATGTCGTTCTTTTCATTGACTGATGCTCCGGTTGATAGAATTCGAATGGTGAGCCGCCCGCCATTCTGTGGGGCTCCGTGCCGTTGACCGGCGCGTCAGGTCGTGCATGACCGTCGGCCGAAGACCGCTCGCGCCGAGGTCGTGCTCTGAGAGTTTCAGGAGGCCGGCGGGCGCAAGATCGCGCCTTGCCCGGGGACGCCGGCCGTTGGGCCAGTCTTCAATGGCGTGAACGAAAATAGATGCTTGTATTGACTGCCACCCTCCCCAAGACACCGAAGTGTCCGCCGTATTGTTGCCGGGATGGTAGGGTGGCGGGTGGCGTCCGCACAGTGAATATAACTGGGTTGTCTTTTAGCAAAACTAAATCCGCTCCCCTCTGGGCAACAAGTTCGGCACCGCTTTCGCACGGCTGAATGCGGCCAAACCGCCGTGTTGCGGGAATTTTTGTGCTGGCCATGGGCCTGGAGCAGTCTCCACACGGGCCTGGCAGCCGGGCTTCACCGTCATTGACAGCCAGAATGACGGATGCAAGCCTTGCATCAATGAATGCAATACAAATGGTTTTGCACTCAATACTTCACGTTTCAAAGGCCTGAAAGGCACGGAAGCGCGACAAGGGATTGATGCCACGGTTCGAGCAGAACGGCGTGGCCAAGGGGAGGAACGGCGCTGTTCGAAGCGTTGCCAGGCGGACGCCATACCGCGAGGCGGACAAGCACCGCTTCCGGCCCTCCCGAAATCATTGCGCCGATTTGAGCGGCGGGTTCGTCTTGTTCCTCGCCAGAAAGGGTTCATGGAGGATGCGCAAGTGAATATGGAACAAGTTCCGGCTGTGTGCGTGGAAGGAATAGAGAAAAGCTTCGGCTCGCTTTCGGTCCTGAAAGGGCTCGGCCTTACCGCCCACTCCGGCGATGTCGTCACGTTGATCGGGTCCTCCGGCTCGGGCAAGAGCACCTTCCTGCGCTGCATCAACCTGCTCGAGCAGCCTGACGCCGGAACCATCACCATAAGCGGCGAACTGGTCCGCACCAGGCAGGACAGAAACGGCAAATGGCGGCCGGCCGACAGGGGTCAGGTCGAGCGCATCCGCAGCAAGGTCGGCATGGTGTTCCAGAGCTTCAATCTCTGGCCGCACATGACGGTGTTGCAGAACATCATGGAAGCGCCCACGCATGTCCTGAAGATCCCGCGCAAGCAGGCCGAGGAAGAGGCGCATGCGCTTCTGCGCAAGGTTGGGCTGGCGGACAAGCCGACCCACTATCCAAGCCAGCTTTCCGGCGGCCAGCAGCAGCGGGCGGCCATCGCGCGAACGCTTGCCATGAAACCCAAGCTGCTGCTGTTCGACGAGCCGACCTCTGCGCTCGATCCGGAGCTTGTAGGCGAGGTGCTGCGCGTCATCCGCCAGTTGGCCGAGGAGGGCAACACAATGATCATTGTTACCCACGAGATGCAGTTCGCGCGCGAGGTATCCAGCGAGATCATGTTCCTTCACCAGGGCCGCGTGGAAGAGAAGGGGCCGCCCGAAGCGATGTTCAGGGAAGCGAAATCGGAGCGCCTGCGGCAGTTTCTCTCCCGTGCCTCATGAGGCCCCGGCACATTTGAACCCAACACGACTTTGGCCCGGCCCCGTTTCGCTTGCGGTTTGAACACTGGCGGGGCGGATCAGACGGGGCGGCACGCTGCTTCGGCACCAGGAAACGGGATATCGCAGTGGAACTGTCATTCTGGGAATTGTGGGACGCAGGCTGGCCGGGCGCCATCCTTCGCGGGGCGTCGGTCACGCTCGCCATCGGCCTGTGCAGCATCTGCATCGGCATCGTGATCGGCACCATCGGCGGCCTCGTCAAATGGGCGCGGCTGTTTCCGTTCAACCTGATCGTTGACGGCTACACCACGCTCATACGCGGCGTGCCGGAACTGCTGGTCATCTACCTCCTGTTCTTCAGCTCCGCGGAATTCGTCTCCCGCGTCGCCGCCGCCTTTGGCTATGGCGGCGCCAACGACAGTACCTACGGTTTCATCATCGGCGTCGCGGCGATCGGCATCATCTCGGGGGCTTATTCGGTCGAGGTCGTGCGCGGTGCGCTGGTGGCCGTGCCCAAGGGGCACATAGAGGCCGGCCGGGCGCTGGGTATGTCCAGCGGCCGCATTTTCCGCCGCATCATCGCGCCGCAGATGCTTCGCCTGGCCGTGCCCGGCATGAACAACATCTGGCAATCCACCATGAAGGACACCGCCCTCATCTCGGTGGTGGGCCTGCAGGAGCTGATGCGCATTTCCTCGATCGGCGCCGGCTCCACGCGCCAGCCACTGCTTTTCTACACGGTTGCCGCAGCCGTGTACCTGGCCATCACCGTCGTCAGCCAAACGGTATTCGGCGTCGTTGAACGCATTCTGAACAAGGGCAACAAGGCATGATGGAACTTGTTCAACTCTCGGCACCTCTGCTGCTTTCCGGCCTGGTGCTCACGCTCAAGATCAGCATCTTCGCAGTGGCGATCGGCTTCCTCATCGGTCTGGGGTTGGCCGTTTCCCGCACATCGGGCGGCTTCATGCTCTCGGCCATCTCAAAAATCTACAGCGCCATCTTCCGCGGCACGCCGCTGATGGTGCAGCTCTTCCTCTTCTATTACGGTCTCGGACAGCTTTCCTTCATCAAGAACAGCCCTCTGGCATGGTGGGTGATCGGCGACGGCATGCGTTGTGCCGTCCTGGTTCTCGCGCTGAACTCGGCCGCCTATGCCTCGGAAATCCTGCGCGGCGGCTTCCTGTCCGTTCCACGCGGCGCGGTCGAGGCCGCCCGCGCCTGCGGCATGTCGGGCTGGCTGCAGTTCCGGCGCATCGAATTTCCCATTGCGATACGCCAGGCGCTGCCGGCCTACGGAAACGAGATGATCCTTACCCTCAAGGGCTCGAGCCTTGCCTCGACGATCACCGTGCTGGAGATCACCGGCCATGCCAAACGGCTGATGAGCCAGACCTTCGCCGTCATCGAGGTTTTTGCCTTGGCGGGGCTGATCTATCTACTGATCAATGTCGTCATGATCGCACTACTCAGGCTGGCCGAGCGCTCCCTAATGCGGCATGTGCAAGCATAGGATGTTTCATTCGGCAGATGCCCACCCCGCCAAAGAGAGGTCCTGACAGCCTTTATGCTTGGCTGGTCGCGATCTGGAGTGGGCTTTCGGCCCTTTCCGATTTACCTGCATTTCCAGCGATGGCTTCGAGATCCCTTGTCGCCTGCACGGCAAGCTGCAAGGCTGCCTTCATCGCGCCCCGCAGGATAGCGCGCTCCAGCCGATCGCAATTCCTGACCAGTTGCAGTTGGGCGGTGGTCAGCGGTTCATTGAGCATGCCGGGCCGGCGCCGATGCACCTCCTCGAGCAGGGCGTCAAGCTCCCCGTCGTCCGCGAGCCACGACGTCAAGGCCGTGCCTATGGGCGCGAGCGACCACTGGCCCCATTCCAGCAC
>JAEWHN010000274.1 GCA_023387775.1 Pseudomonadota bacterium
GTGTCAGACACACCGATGACACACGAACCGATGCACAAGGGGGAACGATGAGGAACATCCTCGCCACGCTCGTGGCGACCTTCATGATCGCCGGCCTGGGAACGGTCGCCACGGGTACCACGACGGCGGCGAACGCCGCGGGCTGCACCTGGTACGTGTACAAGACCACCAAGGCCACCAAGTACTACGAGTACAGCTGGGGCAGCACCATGAACCGCGGTTTCTGGGGGCGCCTCAACAAGGGCACCAAGCTCAAGACGAACGAGCCCTTCAACGGCAAGCGTCGCACGGAGATCAAGTACCAGGAGTGGTACGGCAAGTGGCAGCGCCTGAGCACGACCAAGCGCTATCCCTACATCAACAAGGGCGCCGTCCGCTTCCAGTACTGCTACTGACCGCGGTACCCGACGCCGGCGTCAGCTGGTCGCCCCTCCGGGGGTGACCAGCTGGATCGCCGGACCGCGCCCGGGCTCCGGCCTGGGGTCGTAGTCGGGGGTGCGGTCGTACGGCGCCCACGCCAGGTGGGAGCGCAGGTGCTTCTCGACCAGGGGCAGCACCTCGGCCACGGGGACCCTTCGCCCGAGCTCCTCGCTCAGCGAGGTGACGCCCGCGTCCGAGATGCCGCACGGGACGAAGCGGTCGTACCAGCCGAGGTCGACGTCGCAGTTGAGCGCGAAGCCGTGCATCGCCACCTTCTGGCTGACCCGGATGCCGATCGCGGCGACCTTGCGCTCCGGTCTCGTCGCGCTCTCGGCGAACCAGACGCCGCTGCGGCCCGGCACCCGTGCGGTCGTGAGCCCGAGGTCGGCGCAGGTCCGGATCAACGCCTCCTCGAGGCGGCGTACGTAGTCGACGACGTAGACGTGCTCCGGCAGCCGCACGATCGGGTAGCCCACGAGCTGCCCGGGGCCGTGGAAGGTGATCTTGCCGCCGCGGTCGACGTCGATCACCTCGGCGCCGCCGGCGTCGAGCGGCAGCTCGTGCTCGTTGGTGCGCTTGCCGCAGGTGAAGACCGGCGGGTGCTCGAGCAGCAGCACGCGGTCCTCGGCGCCGTCCACGACGTCCTGGTGGACCTGCCGCTGGCGATCCCATGCGGCGGTGTAGTCGACGGCGTCCTCGCCCAGCCCGGTCACCTCGAAGTGCATGTCCCGACCCTACGCCTGTGGATGACGCCAGCGCGGCACGGCCGATCCGGTGCAGGGTGGAGACGTGGACCCTCGACGACTGCTGCCCGCACTGGCCGTGATGACCCTGCTGGTGCTCGTGCTGTGCGGTTGGGCGGTGCTCCGCCCGGCCGACCTGTCACCGGGAGCGGCCACGCCCGCGGGCGAGGACCGGGCCGAGTCGCAGGCGGTCGAGCTGCTCCGTGACTGGGACACCCGGCGATCCGAGGCCTGGGCCGCGGGGGACGTCGCCGCGTTGCGCTCGCTCTACGTCACCGGCTCCCGGAGCGCCGCGGCCGACGTCGCCATGCTTCGCAGGTACGTCGCCCGGGGCCTGGTGGTCGAGGGGTTGAGCACCCAGGTGCTCTCGGTCTCGCTGCTGCGTGACCCGGCGCCGGACCAGGTGCGGCTGGAGGTGACCGACCGGGTCAGCGGAGGCAGCGTCGTCACGCGCGAGGGCGCCCGCCGGGAGCTCCCGGCGGACCGGGCATCGACCAGGGTCATGACGATGCGTCAGGTGGACGGCACCTGGCTGGTCGCGGAGGTGCGGGACCGGGCGGGCTGACCCTCCGTGAGGGTCAGCGCGTGGTCGGGTCGCCCAGCCCGGCCGCCAGCACGCCGCGGACGTCGACGTCCTGGAACTCGAAGCCGGACCGCTCCAGGGCCGCGGGGCGCAGGTTGCAGGAGCTCAACAGCTCGGGGGAGAGAGGTCCGGCCCCGACCCGGATGACTCCCGCGGGCACCGTGAGGAACGCGGGCCGGTGCAGCTGCGCGGCCAGGGTCCGGGTGAACTCCGTGTTGGTCGGGGTGGAGGGTGCACAGACGTTGAACGGGCCGGAGAGGTCGGCCGACTCCGCGAGCCATGCGGCGGCGCCGACCCAGTCGCGCAAGGAGACCACCGGGAAGTGCTGCCGGCCGTCACCGAGCCTGCCGCCGAGCCCGAGCCGGAACAGCGGACGCAGGACGGAGAACACCATGGATCCACGCGTCATCACCGGGACGGTCCGCAGCACGCACACCCGCGACCCCGCCTCGACCGCCGGGGTCGTGGCCTGCTGCCACTCCCGCGTCACCCTCGTCATGAAGGCGTCGCCGCGGGAGTCGGCCTGCTCGGTGACCACCTCGTCGCCGTGGTCGCCGTACCAGCCGCTCGCGTTCCCGGCAAGGAACGCCGGCCGGCCGGAGCTGGCGGCGACGGCCTCTGCCAGCACCCGCGTGGGGACGACACGGCTGCCGCGGATGCGCTGCCGGAACGCCGCCGAGTGCGGGTTGCCGAGGAGGCTGGACCCGTTGAGGGTGACGACGAGGTCCGCCTGGTCCACCAGGGACTGGTCGAGCCGTCCTGCGTGCGGGTCCCACTCGCGCTCGTGCTGGTCCGCGGGCCTTCGCCGGACGAGCCGGGTGACCTCGTG
>JAEWHN010000289.1 GCA_023387775.1 Pseudomonadota bacterium
GGTCTGCCGCGCGCGCCATGTCGATGTCGAGGAAGGTGCGGCCCATCAGGAAGTTGGAAGCTTCGGCGGCGACGTTCTTGGCGAGCTTGGCGAGGCGCTGGGTGGCGATGACGCCGGCCAGGCCGCGCTTGCGGCCGCGGCACATCAGGTTGGTCATGGCCGCCAGCGACAGGCGGCGGGCGTCGTCGGCGACCTCGCCGGCAGCGGCGGGCGCGAAGAGCTGCGCTTCGTCCACCACCACCAGGACCGGATACCAGTAGTCGCGCTCGGCATCGAACAGGCCGCCGAGGAAGGCGGCGGCGGCGCGCATCTGCTGGTCGACGTCGAGGCCTTCGAGGTTGAGCACGACGGATACGCGGTGCTGGCGGATGCGCGCGGCGATGCGGGTAAGCTCGGCTTCGGTGCGCGCGGCATCGACCACGACGTGGCCGAACCTGTCGGCCAGCGAGACGAAATCGCCCTCGGGGTCGATGATGCATTGCTGCACCCAGGGCGCGCTCTGTTCTAGCAGGCGGCGCAGCAGGTGCGACTTGCCCGAGCCGGAATTGCCCTGCACGAGCAGGCGGGTCGCCAGCAATTCCTCGAGGTCGAGCATTGCAGGGGTTCCGTTGGGTCCCGAACCTATGTCAATGCCTACCTTCATTGCGCCTCCTCGACGCATCGGACGAGTTTTGTGGTTTTCGACGGCTTGCCTGCGGGGCAGGCGGGTGCTGCGCGGGAGACTCACCTGGAGCCGCGCAAGCGCAGGCATTCTTTAGCATTCCGGCAGGGCGGTTGCGCAAGCCCGTGGCTGAAACCCACAGGTGAAAGGTCGCGGGCGCGATGACAATCGAGCTTATCTGGACCGGAGCGGACGTCCCTACCGTAGAGGCATGGATTCCCGACACTCTCCGCTCACTTCGTTCGCTCACGAGGTCGGGAATGACGGATTTCATGTGGGCTCGTCGCAAATCGCCGACGTCGGACAATTCGCCGGCGTTGAAGATGGGCGCGAGCGCAATTGCATTCGTCATTCCCGACACTCTCCACTCACTCCGCCCGGTCACGAGGTCGGGAATCACGGGTTTCATGTGGCGTCTTCGCAAATCGCCGACGTTGAAGATTTGCGCATGCCCAATTGCATTCGTCATTCCCGACCTCGTGAGCGAGTGCGAAGCACGAGTGGAGAGTGTCGGGAATCCATGCCTCGACCGGGGTGAAGGACAGAACCGGTTCAGAACGGCACCAACTTCGCGCTTGCCGAAGAGGCTGGTTCCACGTAGCGGCCCCTCCGAAACGGGACGGCCGAAATCAGAAGCTCACGCGCTGCGGCGGAACCCTTCGCTGGCTACGAGCAGGTTGCGCGTGTAGTCCTGCGCCACCTTGCGCGCGGCGAGATCGGCGGAGGACAGCAACTCCACCTCCTGGCCGTGCTGCATCACCATCAGCCGGTCGCACATATGGGTGACGACGGCGAGGTCGTGGCTGACCATGACGAAGGTCAGCTTGCGGTCGGCGCGCACCTGTTCGAGCAGGTTGAGCACCTCGGCCTGAACCGAGGCATCGAGCGCCGAGGTCGGCTCATCGAGCAGCAGGATGGAGGGCTCGAGGATAAGCGCCCGGGCGATCGCCACGCGCTGGCGCTGGCCACCGGAGAGCTGGTGCGAATAGCGGAAGCGGAAGGCGGAGCTGAGGCCCACCTCGTCCAGGGCCCGCAGGATGCGCCTTTCGGTGTTGTCGAAGCCGTGGATCGCCAGCGGCTCCAGCAGCAGCCGGTCGACCGTCTGGCGCGGGTGCAGCGAACCGTATGGGTCCTGGAACACCATCTGCACCTGGCGGTAGAAGGCCTTGTCGCGGGTCTTGCCCAGCGGCTTGCCGCTCACGTCGATGGTGCCGCCCGTGACGGGCGCAAGGCCGGCCACCGCGCGCAGCAGGGTGGACTTGCCGGAACCGGATTCGCCCACCAGGCCGAAGGATTCGCCGGGGGCGACCGAGAGGCTGACATTTTTAAGCGCGACGAACTCGTCAAAGACGACGCGGAGGCTGTCGATCGAGAGTGCGGGGGTCATAGCGCCCATTCCGGTTTGCGGTCGAGCACCGGCAGCGGGTGCCGGTCGGCGCCGATCTTGGGCATGCAGTTGAGCAGGCCGCGCGTATAGGGGTGCTCGGCTTGCGAAAGCTTCGAGGCGGGCAGTTCCTCCACGATGCGGCCGGCATACATGACGATGACGCGGTCGCAGAAGGATGAAACCAGGCGCAGGTCGTGCGAGATGAAGATCAGCCCCATGCCGCGCTCTTCCACCAGCCGGTCGAGGATGCCCAGCACTTCGAGCTGCACGGTGACGTCGAGGGCCGAGGTCGGCTCGTCGGCGATCAGCAGTTCAGGGCCGGCCACCAGCATCATGGCGATCATGGCGCGCTGGCCCATGCCGCCCGACACTTCGTGCGGGTAGAGGTCGAAGACGCGCTCGGGGTCGCGGATCTGCACGGCGGCCAGCATGTCGAGCGCGCGGCGGCGCGCTTCGGACCTGCCGACCGGCTCGTGTGCGCGCAGCGCCTCGACAATCTGGCGGCCGATGGTCATGACCGGGTTGAGCGAATATTTCGGGTCCTGCAGGATCATGGCGATGCGCTTGCCGCGCATGGCGCGCCGCTCGGCGGCCGAGGCCTTCAGGAGGTCGATGCCGTTGAAGTCGAGCCTCTTGGCCGTGATCTCGGCATGCTCGGCCGCCAGGCCCATTATGGCGCGGCCGGTCTGCGACTTGCCGGAGCCGGATTCGCCGACGATGCCCAGCCGCTCCCTGCCAAGCGAGAAGGAAACGCCGCGCACCGCCTGCACCAGGCCGGTGCGGGTGGGGAAGGAGACGCGCAGGTCTTCTACCTTGAGGAGCGCGCTCATTGGCTGCTGCCCCGCGGATCAAGCGCGTCGCGCAGGCCGTCGCCCAGCAGGTTGAAGCCGAGGCTGACGATGAGGATGGCGACGCCGGGCATGGCGGCCACCCACCACTGGTCGAGGATGAAGCGGCGGCCCGACGCGATCATCGCGCCCCATTCGGGCAGCGGCGGCTGCGCGCCGAGGCCAAGGAAGCCGAGGCCGGCGGCGGTGAGGATGATGCCCGCCATGTCGAGCGTGACGCGCACGACGAGCGAGGAGATGCACAGCGGCATGATGTGGCGCAGCACGATGCGCCAGGGCGAGGCGCCCATCAGCCGCACGGCGGCGATGTAGTCGGAATTGCGCACCGTCAGCGTTTCGGCGCGCGCGATGCGGGCATAGGGAGGCCAGGAGGTGATGGCAATCGCAATGATGGCGTTGCCGATGCCGGGCCCGAGTGCTGCGACGAAGGCCAGCGCCAGCACCAGCTTGGGGAAGGCGAGGAAGATGTCGGTAATGCGCATCAGGACCGCATCGACCCAGCCGCCGGCATAGCCGGCCACGGTGCCGACCAGAAGGCCGATGGGAGCGGCGATGACCGCTACCAGCACGACGACCTGCAGCGTTAGCCGCGAGCCGTAGATGAGCCGCGAGAGGATGTCGCGGCCTTGGTCGTCGGTGCCCAGCCAGTGCTCGGCATCTGGCGGCAGCAGCCGCGACTTGGCGAGATCCCCGATATAGGGCGAATAGGGCGCCAGCAACGGCGCGAAGACGGCGACGAAGATCAGCGCCAGGATGATCAGCATGCCGATGACGGCGAGCTTGTTGGCGGTGAAACGGCGCCAGGTGACATAGGCGCGGCCGAGCCGGGCCTGCATGCGCGATTGCGGCCGGTCGGTGAGCAGCCATTCGCGGCGGGAGAGGGCAAGTTCGCTCATCTGGCGCGCGTCCTCGGGTCGAGCATGCGGTAGAGCACGTCGGAAAGAAGGTTGATGGCGATGAAGACCGAGCCGATGACGATGGTGCCGCCCAGCACCGCATTCATGTCGGCGTTCTGCAGCGAATTGGTGATGTAGAGGCCAAGGCCCGGCCAGGCGAAGACGGTCTCGGTCAGCACCGAGCCTTCGAGCAGCCCGGCATAGGAAAGCGCAATCACGGTGACCAGCGGCACGGCGGCGTTGCGCAGCGCGTGGCCCCAGATGATGCGCGTTTCCGACAGGCCCTTGGCGCGCGCGGCGACGATATATTCCTGCTGCAGCTCGTTCAGCATGAAGGAGCGCGTCATGCGGCTGATATAGGCCAGCGAGAAATATCCCAGCAGCGAGGCCGGCAGGATGATGTGGGCGAAGATGTCGCGGAAGGCCGCCCAGTCGCGGTTGAGCACCGCATCCAGAAGGTAGAAGCCGGTGATGGGGGTAAACGTGTATTCGAACACCACGTCTATGCGGCCGGGACCGGCGGTCCAGCCGAGCCGCGCGTAGAACACCAGAAGCGCCAGCAGGCCGAGCCAGAAGATCGGCACCGAATAGCCGATGAGGCCGATGATGCGCACGACCTGGTCGGCGAAGCTGCCGCGCCGGACGGCGGCCAGCACGCCAAGCGGAATGCCGAAGGCGGCGCCGATGATGGTGCCGACGGTGGCGAGTTCCATCGTTGCCGGGAAGACGCGGCGGATGTCGGTCATGACCGGGTTGGTGGTCAGCACCGATGTACCGAAATCGCCTGTCAGCACGCCTTTCACATAGAGGAAGAACTGCTGGTAGTAGGGCAGGTTCAGGCCCATCTCGATGCGCGTGCGCTCGACCACATGGGCGGGCGCGCGGTCGCCGACGATGGCCAGGACCGGATCGATGGGAACGACGCGGCCGATGAAGAAGGTGACGGCCAGAAGGCCGAGATAGGTTGTGGCCACAATGACCAGAAAACTGGCGATCGAGGCGGCGGTGGCATAGGCGCGCCTCCTGGCGCGCCCTGCCGGCAAATGCGTTTCCGTGCTCAACGGAGCGATCCTTTCCGGATCAATCCTTGGTCACGGGCGCAAGGAAGTTCGAGTCGAAGTTCGGCCCGAGCTTGTAGTTCTTGACGTTGCCGCGCACGCCGGCGACCTCGGTCTGCTGGAACAGCATCACGAAGGGGCTGGTGTCCAGCGCTTCCTGCTGCAGCTTCTGGTACATTTCGGCGCGCTTGTCGTTGTCGCGTTCCAGAAGGGCGGCCTTGGTCTGCTCGGTCAGCTCCGGCACATCCCAGGCATTGCGCCAGGCGAGCGTCTTGACCGTGCCGTCGTCGGCGTTGTTCGGGTTCGAGGTGAAGGTTTCCGCATTCGAGTTCGGATCCCAGTAGTCCATGCCCCACTGGCCGATATACATGTCGTGGTTGCGGGCACGGTACTTGGTCAGCGTCTGCTTGCCGTCGCCGGGCAGGATCTCGATCTTCACGCCGGCCTGGGCGGCGGTCTGCTGGAACGACTCGGCAATGCCGGTGACCGGCTGGCCGTTGCGCACGTCGAAGGTGACCGAGAAGCCGTCCTTCAGGCCGGCCTTTTCCAAGAGTTCCTTGGCCTTGGCGACATCGAGCTTGAACGGATCGGAGTCGAGTGCGCCGAGAACGCCCTTGGGCTGGTAGGTCTGGCGGATCTCGCCGATGCCCTTGATGAGGGTCGCGCCGATCGCGTCGTAGTCGACGAGATATTTGAAGGCCTCGCGGACTTCCGGCTTGGAAAGGTTCGGGTTCTTCTGGTTGAGGCTGATGTAGTAGACCGTGCCCTTCGGCGCCGAGGTGGTGGCGAGGTCGGCGTTCTTCATCACCGCCTCGTAGTCGCCCGGCTCGAGGTTGCGGGCAACGTCGATGTCGCCGGCCTCGAGCATCAGGCGCTGGGTGGCGCTTTCCTTGACGTGGCGATAGATGGCGCGGGCGAGCGCGGGCTTTTCGCCGTAATAGTTGTCATTGCGCTCCAGCACGAGGATTTCGTTGGCGCGCCAGTCGCGAATCTTGAACGGGCCCGAGCCGGCATAGTTGGTCTTCATCCAGGCGTAGCCGAAATCGGTGTCGTACTTGTAGTCGTCGCTCGGCGTGGTGGCCTCGGCATGCTCCATCACCAGCTTCTTGTCGAGCACGGCGCCGACGGTGGCGGTGAGGCAGTTGAGCACGAAGCTCGGCGCATAGGACTTGTCGACCGTGAACACGAAGGTGTTCTCGTCGACGGCCTTGGCCTTTTCGGTGACATTGTCGCCGGTGAGGCCGAATTGGGTGAGGATGAAGGCCGGGCTCTTGTCGAGCTTGACGGCGCGCTCGAACGACCAGGCGACGTCCCCGGCGGTGACCGGATTGCCGGAAGCGAACTTGATGCCGGGCTTCAGCTTGAAGGTGTAGGTGAGGCCGTCGTCGGAAACGGTCCAGCTTTCGGCGATGCCGCCCCTGACCTTGGTGGTGTCGTCGGTGTCGAGGCGCACCAGCATGTCATAGGCGTTGCCGAGGAATTCGGCGGGGCTGAGCTCGAAGGACTCGGCCGGGTCGAGCGTGATGGTGTCGTCGATGGCCCAGGCCAGGACCAGCGTGTCGGCGGGCGTGGCGGCGAAGGCCGGAGCGCCGGCGAAGGCCAGCATGGAGAGGGCTGCGGCGCCCGCCAGAAGCGGACGGAAGCGTGCGTTCATTTTTCCGATCATCATGTCGAATTGTTCCCCTGTTTTGACGATGTCTTTATTGTCAGTCGCTGTCGGTTTCGTGCCAGGCCGAGCGCAGGACACGGAACCAGTTCTCGCGACATAGTTTCGCCAGTTCGGCGCCACCATAACCGGCCTCCTGCAGCGCGACAATCAGCTTCTGGAGCCCGGCGGCGGTGCCGATTTCCTGCGGGATCAGCGCGCCGTCGAAGTCGGAGCCGATGGCCACGCCGTCGATGCCGAGCTTGTCGACGAGATAGTCGATGTGGCGCACCATCTCCGAAAGCGGCGTATCCGCGTTCTCGCGGCCGTCGGCGCGCAGCATGGTGACGGCGAAGTTCAAGCCCACCAGGCCCTTGCTCTCGCGGATGGCGTCGAGCTGCCGGTCGGTGAGGTTGCGGGCCACCGGCACCAGCGCGTGCGGATTGGAGTGGCTGGCGACCAGCGGCTGGTCCGAAAGTTCCGCCACGTCCCAGAAGCCTTTTTCGGTGATGTGCGACAGGTCGATGAGGATGCCGAGGCGGTTGCACTCCCTGACCAGCTCGCGGCCGGCGTCGGTCAGGCCGGGGCCGGTGTCGGGGCTCATGGGGTAGGCGAAGGGGACGCCGTGGCCGAAAATGTTGTTGCGGCTCCAAACGGGGCCGAGCGAGCGCAGCCCCGCGGCATGGAACACTTCCAGCGCCGTGAGGTCGGCGTCGATGGCCTCGCAGCCTTCCATGTGCATCACGGCGGCGAATTTCTCGTCGGCCAGGGCATTGTCGATATCGGCCATGGTGCGGCAGAGCCGCCAGCTTCCGGCGCGCTCCAGTCGGAGAGCGATCGCGGCCATCTCCATCGCGATGTCGAGCGAGGGCGCGCGTTCGAGCGGCTCCGAAAGCGGGGTGACATAGCTGCCGTCGGCGGACGGCGCCTTCAGGACGAGGTCGCCGGAGGGGATGTAGATGGCGCAGAGGCCGCCAGCCAGGCCGCCGGCCCGCGCGCGGGGCAGGTCGATGTGGCCCTTGTGGGTGCCTTCGGTGAACTCGGCGACGGCATCGCCGCCCTTCTTCTCGTGCTGCCAGAGGCGCAGCAGGACATCGTTGTGGCCGTCGAATACAGCGTGCATCAAAAACCCCGGTTTGGGGACCGCCGGCAGGCTCCGCACGCTGGCGATGCATCGAGGCGCATTGGCGCCGGCATGTCGCGACGAACGGGGGGGCGGTCCCTTGGGCGCCGATGAATGCAGATGACCGGGCCAAGATCAAGAGGAATCGAGCCAGCCGCCAAAGCGGCGGCCATCCTGACGGATGGCCTTACTCCGCTCTATCTTCTTATTTTAGCCGCATTTGTGCGACGCCAAGCGATTCCGCTTGGCCGCAAAATGCTCCAGCGGCTGGCTCGGCCGAAAACGCCCGGCTGGATGGATGCCGCAAGGGCAGTTTCAGGCGGCGGCGCTCGAGTCCCAGATGACCGGGAACCAGTCCTCGCGCAGCCTCTGGCCCTGCTGCATGTCGTGGCCGTGATAGGGCGGCGAGGTGCGGCCCGGACGCTCGACATAACGGGCGTCGTCGCCCACCCAGCGCAGCGACAGGACGCGGCGGCGGCTGGGCGCCAGGTTGCCGCGCGCGCCGTGGACGGTGCGGAAGTCGAACAGCACCGCGTCGCCGGGCTCCATCTCCCATTCCAGAACCTTCATTTCCGGGTCGTTGTCCGGGTCCGGCACCGGCAGGTAGTCGCCTTCGCCGGCGTAGAAATTGCCGTCGTCCAGCCAGCGCACCGGCAGCACCATCTTGTCCCATTTGTGCGAGCCGGCGACGAGGCGCAGCGTGGCCTCCTTCACCGGGTCGATCGGGATCCAGAAGCTGACCGTCTGCTGGCCGTCGACGAAATAATAGGGAATGTCCTGGTGCCAGGGGGTGGCCTTCTGCGTGCCGGGCTCCTTGACCAGAACGTGGTCGTGGAAGAACTGTGCGGTCTGCGACTGCATGACGGCGGCGGCAATTGCCGCCGCGGGCGATTCGCGCACCACTTGCACGAATTCGGGGATGCGCTCCCAGTTGCAGTAGTCGTCGAAGAAGCTGCCCTTGCCGCCGGCAATGTCGACCGCCGTGGCGCTTTTTTCGCGCAGGTTGCGCTCGATGCCGGCGGCGATGGTGTCGACCCAGCCCTTGAAGGCGCCGCGGATGCAGACGGCACCGTCGCGCTGGTAATCGGCAACGATCTCGGGGCTGAGGGTATAGGGGGCGGGCTTCATGGCTTTCTCCGCGTTGGGACCGGAGCCACTATCGCGCGCTTTCCTGTTTGGATAAAATAATATGTCTTCATATCAAATATAGGCGTTTTTAATGAGTCATTCGCTGAGCCAGCTTCGCTACGCGGTGGCGGCGGCGCGCCATGAAAGCATCAGCGCGGCAGCGCGCGAGCTTAACGTCTCCCAGCCCTCGATCTCGGTGGCGATCAGCCAGATCGAGGAGCGGACGGGACAAAAACTGTTCGTGCGCCAGCGCGGCGCGGGCATTGCGCTGACGCCGTTCGGCCAGGCCTTCATGGCCAAGGCCAAGATCGTTCTGGACGATATGGACGACCTAGACGCGCTGGCGCGCGGCCGGGCGGCGGTGGGCGGCGAGCTGGTGCTGGGCTGCTTCCAGGACCTTGCGCCGCATTTCGCGCCGGCACTGATCCGGCGCATGGCCGAGCTGCATCCGGCAGTGCGCATCACGGTCAGCGAGGAGCGTTTCGAGACGCTGGAAAAGCGGCTTGGCGACGCCGCGGTGGACATTGCGCTGACCTACGATCTCGGCCTGCCGCCCAATGCAGCCCGCGTTCTGCTGAGCGAGCTTGCGCCGCACGCGCTGCTGGCCGCCGGTCATCCGCTGGCGGGGCAGTCCACGGTGAGCCTCGCCGACCTTGCCCGCGAGCCGTTGATCGTGACCGACCAGCCCTATAGCTGGCAGCACATGCTGGACCTGTTTCGTGCCCACGGGCATTCGCCTTCGGTGGCGGCGAAGACGCGCTCCTTCGAGCTGCAGCGCAGCCTTGTGGCCAACGGCTTCGGGGTGGCGGTTTCCTACACGCGGCCTGCCGGCGACCGCAGTTATGACGGGCTGGCTCTCGCCTGCAAGCCGCTGAGCGAGGCGGTGCCGCTACAGCGGATCATCCTTGCTTACGACTCCCGCCAGCGCCTGTCGAAGGCGGCCAGCGCCTTCATCGAGGTGGCCAAGGAGTGGTTTTCGCAGCACGAGGCTTTTTCGCCCGCGCGGGCGGATTGAGGCGGCTATTCATCCTCTTCTTCTTCCTCGTCGTCGCTGTTCGGCGGCTCCCAGGAATGCGGCTCGATCTTCTTCTGGGTCGTGGAATCGACGAAGGCCCACCAGCCGACATCGGTCGCATCGCAATCGCCGCCCAGCGCCTTCAGCATCTCGGGCGAGCGGTACTGGGCGATGGATTCGTTCTCCTGGCCGTCGGCATCGGTCCAGAAGACGCGGACCTTGCTGCCGTTCTTCGGCGCGGTTGCGATGGGCCTGGTCTCATGCATCGGCAAGTCTCCCGATATGCGCGGGCGGGCTGCCCGCCACTGGAAAGCTAGGCCGACCGCCGCGAACGGCAACGCCGGGCCGACGCGAAAACCCCGGCGTTAAGGTTAGTCAATCGTTAAGCGTTGTCTGACACGATGCGTGCAAAAGGGCCGTCGCAAGGCGAGCCGGCCAAGATGTTGCGCGGTGGGGGGACGCACCATGGACATGGCAATCGCCGAGGGGTCGGACGGACCCGGAACGCCATCCGATCTGAAGCGAGTGCTCGATGCCATGAAGATGGGCGTCGTGCTTCTCGACGCCGACCTGATCGTCGAGATCGTCAACGACGAGTTCTACAAGATCTGGAACCTGTCGCCGCAGGATGTCGGCGCCGGTTCGCCGTTCCAGGCGCTGCTGGAGATCAGCCGCTACGCCGGCGTCTACGAAGTTGCCGAGGAGAACTGGGACGGCTATGTCGCCCACCGGCTCGCCGAAATTCGGGCCGGCGACGTGGCCCCGCGCGAATTCGTGCGCGCCGACGGCTGTACCATGATCTATTCGGTGACCGCACTTTCGGGCGGTCGTAGGCTGGTTTCCTACTACGACGTCAGCGAAATGAAGCGGCGCGAGCAGCAGCTTGGCCAGATGCTGGAAAAGACGCGACTGGCCGAAGCGGTGATCGACGCCATCAGGGATCCGATCTTCGTCAAGGATGCCGAGTTGCGCTACGTGTTCGTCAACGAAGCCTACGCCTCGCTGCACGGCCGCCGTCCGCGCGAGATGCTGGGCCGCACCTATCGCGAGTTCGTCGGCGGGCGCAGCGGGATGCGCTTCGAGGACACCGAGCGGCACGTGCTGGCGACAGGCCAGCCCTTCGAGGTGGAGCAGAACTTCGAGCACGACAGCAGGCAGGGGACGCGCATCGTGCGCAAGACCCGCGTGACCCTCGAGGGCTGCAAGAATTACGTAGCCGGGTTCCTCTTCGACGTGACCGAGATCAAGACGCGCGAGGACGAGGCCGAGGAGGCGCGGCTGCGCCTGGCCAATGTGCTGGAATCGCTGCCCGCCGGCGTCATCATCTACGACCGCAACGACCGCTTCGTGCTGGCCAACGAAAAGCTGAAGTCGTCGCTGCCGGCGATGGCGGAAGTGTGGGTTCCCGGGCGCACGCTGCGCGAGGCGATCGAGGTGGCGCATGATGTCGGCTATTTCCGCGAAAGCGGTGACGAGGGGCTGGACAGGCTCTACGACATCGATCGCGAGGCGTGGATCGACGGCTATCTGCAGCGCTACTACGCGCGGCAGCTGGTCTATGAGCGCGTCGACCCCAGCGGGCGCTGGGCCAAGGCCTTCGACATGCGCATGGAGGACGGCACCTATATCGGCGTGCGGGTCGACATCACCGAGCTGAAGACGCGCGAGAAGGCGCTGCGCGACAGCATGGCCCAGATCGAGCTCTACCGGCACGTTCTCGACGAGCTGCCGGTGTCGGCATACGTCAAGAACGCCGATCTCGCCTTCGAATTTGTCAACAAGATGTGGTGCACTTTCGGCGGCATCTCCAAGGAAGAAGCCATCGGCCGCACCGACCGCGACTTCTTCGGCGCTGAGGGCGACGGTTTCGCCGAGCGCGACTTCGAGGTGCTGCGCACCGGCAGGCTGAGCGAGACCGAGGAGACGCTGACCCACCCCGACGGCAGCATGCGCCATCTCATCGCCAGGAAGAGCCGGCTGGTTTCGCGCGACGGGTCGGTGCATCTGATCGGCTCCAGTACCGACATTTCCGAGCTGAAGGAGCGCGAGAACGAGCTGCAGGAGGCGCAGACCCGCGCCGTGCTGGCCGACCGCGCCAAGTCCGAGTTCCTGGCCAATATGAGCCACGAGATCCGCACGCCGATGAACGGCGTGCTCGGCATGGCCGAGCTGTTGTCGAAGTCGGAGCTCGACCCCAAGCAGCGCACCTTCACCGACATCATCGTGAAGTCGGGCAATGCGCTGCTGACCATCATCAATGACATCCTCGACTTCTCCAAGATCGATGCTGGCCAGCTGGTGCTGGACCCGGCGCCCTTCAACCTGACCGAGGCGATCGAGGACGTGGCCACGCTGGTGTCGACGCGGGCCAAGGAAAAGGACCTCGAGCTGATCGTGCGCGTGGCGCCCAAGCTGGGCGACATGTTCGTGGGCGATGTCGGCCGCATCCGCCAGATCATTACCAATCTTCTCGGCAATGCGGTGAAGTTCACCGATGCCGGCCATGTGCTGATCGACGTGACCGGCGAGACGGCGGATGGCGCCACCCATCTGCACATCGCCGTGACCGACACCGGCATCGGCATTCCAGCCGACAAGCTGAAGCTCGTCTTCGAAAAGTTCAGCCAGGTCGACGCCTCTTCGACCCGTCGGCACGAGGGCACCGGCCTGGGGCTGGCCATCACCTCACGGCTGGTGGCGCTGATGGGCGGCGAGATCGGGGTGGAAAGCATTGAGGGCAAGGGCTCGACCTTCTGGTTCACGGTGGCGCTGCCCAACGCCGGTGCGCCCGAAAGGCGCAGCACGACGCCGGTGGACGTGACCGGCGCGCGCGTACTGATAGTGGACGATAACGCGGTGAACCGCGCGATCCTGATGGAGCAGATGACGTCGTGGAGCTTCGACGCCTGCGCCGTCGAAAGCGGCGCGGAAGGGTTGAAGGTGCTGCACGCCGCCGCCTCGATGGGGGTGCAGGTGGACTGCATCGTGCTCGACTACCAGATGCCGGGCATGACCGGCGCCGACATGGCGCGTATCGTTCGCCAGACACCGGAGCTTGCCCGCACGCCCATCGTGATGCTGACCTCGGTCGACCAGTCGCTGGCCAACGCCAGCTACCGCGACCTTGCCATCGACGCGCAGCTGGTCAAGCCGTCGCGTTCCTCCACCTTGCTGGAGGCGCTGGTGACCTCCATCCAGCGCCGGCGCGCCGTCGGCGCGGCAGGCCTTCCGGGGCCGGTTGCGGCGGGGCCGGTCGTCACGACCGAGCCGGCAAAGCTTTCCGGCGGCCTGCGCCAGCGCAACCGCGGGGCAGGGGCGGCCGACCACCGCGTCGACATCCTGGTCGCCGAGGACAACGAGGTGAACCAGCTCGTCTTCACCCAGATACTGGACGAGACCGAGCTTACCTTCGAGATCGTGGGCAATGGCCGCAAGGCGGTGGCCGCCTTCCAGGAAATGAACCCGCGCATGATCCTGATGGATGTTTCGATGCCGGAGATGAACGGGCTCGAGGCGACGGGGGCGATCCGCGAGCTGGAGGCGGCGTCCGGAAACCGGGTGCCGATCATCGGCGTGACCGCCCACGCCCTGAAGGGCGACCGCGAGCGCTGCCTGGAGGCCGGCATGGACGATTATCTCGCCAAGCCCATCAGCCCCAAGGCGCTGCTGGCGAAGGTGGAGCGCTGGGGCGGCGACGATGCCGCCGACCGCTGCGCAGCCGGATCGGCGGGATGACGCTGCGCGCGGGCAACGCGCGGTTTTTCAGGAGACACAAGAGGGTCGAAAAGCAGCCGGCTGAGGCGGCCAGGGGACGGCTTTTCAACTTAATCGGGCTGACACGAAACTGTCATGTGACTGTTACAAACTGTCGGTAAGGCCACTGGCGACGCGAAAAAAGCGTTGCAAGTCAATTCCGACAGGAGTCAGGGTTCATGACCAGATACTTCCTTACGGCTTCCGCCGCCGCGCTCGCGATTGCCGCGTCGGCCGGCACTGCCGCTGCCCGCGACCAGATCCAGATTGCAGGCTCGTCCACCGTTCTGCCCTATGCCAAGATCGTGGCCGAGAACTTTGGCGAGACCTTCACCAACTTCAAGACCCCCGTGGTCGAGTCGGGCGGTTCGGGCGCCGGCATCAAGGAATTCTGCAAGGGCGTGGGCGAGAACACCATCGACATCGCCAACTCCTCGCGCAAGATCAAGGAAGACGAAGTGAAGTCCTGCGCCGATGCCGGCGTCAAGGAAATCCAGGAAGTCAAGATCGGCTATGATGGCATCGTGTTTGCCACCGACATCAACGGTCCGGACTGGGCGCTGACGCCGAGCGACGTCTACACGGCGCTGGCCGCCCAGATCGTCGTCGACGGCAAGCTGGTCGACAACCCGAACACCAAGTGGAACCAGGTCAACCCGAACCTGCCCGACTGGGACATCGCCGCCTACATTCCGGGCGAGAAGCACGGCACCCGCGAAGTGTTCGAAGAGAAGCTGCTGTCGATCGGCTGCAAGGCCACCGGCGCTCTCGACGCCATCAAGGCCGCCGGCCAGGACGACAAGGCTGCCGGCAAGACCTGCGTGGCCGTGCGCAAGGACGGCAAGGCTGTCGACATCGACGGCGACTACACTGAGACGCTGGCCCGCATCGCCTCCAACAAGACCGGCGTGGGCGTGTTCGGCCTGTCCTTCTACGAAAACAACGCCGACAAGCTGAAGGTCGCCACCGTGGGCGGTGTCACACCGTCGACCGAGACCATCGCCAAGGGCGAATATCCGGTGTCGCGCCCGCTGTACTTCTATGTCAAGAAGGCGCATCTCGGCGTCGTGCCCGGCCTGAAGGAATATGTCGACTTCTTCCTCGACGACCAGATGGTCGGCCCCGACAGCCCGCTGGCCGACTACGGCCTGGTCGCCGCCCCCGAAGCCGAGCGCAAGGAACAGCGCGAGGCTTTCGATGCCGGCAAGACCATGTAAATAGAACACCGATGCCCCGGGGCGCGCCAGACTACCGCGCCCCGGGGCAGCCTGTCCGCCCGGAGTAGCCCATGTCGTTGATGTTCGTCTTTGCGCTCGTGCTGGTCGTCGGCGCCGCCGCCTTCCTTGTCGGGCGCCAGCGCGCCATTGCGCAGGACGACGGCACGGCCAAGCCGCACTCCCGCGCGCACTACCATGGCTGGTGGG
>JAEWHN010000324.1 GCA_023387775.1 Pseudomonadota bacterium
GTCTTCGACTTCTCCACCAGCGCGGCGAAGGCCTGCGGCTCATGGATGGCCAGGTCCGACAGCACCTTGCGATCGATCTCGATGCCGGCCTTGTTGAGACCGTCAATGAAACGGCCATAGGTCAGCCCATGCTCGCGCACAGCGGCGTTGATGCGCTGGACCCAGAGGGCGCGGAAATTGCGCTTCCGGTTCTTGCGGTCGCGATAGGCGTACTGCAGCGACTTCTCAACCGCCTGCTTGGCGATACGGATGGTGTTCTTGCGGCGGCCGTAAAAGCCCTTGGCGGCTTTCATGACCTTCTTGTGCTTGGCGTGGCCGACAGTGCCTCTTTTTACGCGCATGTCATGATCTCCTTAAAACGCGTTAGCCGGGCTCAGAGGCCGTTCGGCAGAAAATTCTTGATGACCTTCTTGGCATCCGGCTCAGCGAGAACCATGGTGCCGCGGGCATCGCGAATGAACTTGTTGGTGCGCTTGATCATGCCGTGGCGCTTGCCGGCGGCAGCCGAAAGGACCTTGCCAGTGGCGGTAATCTTGAACCGCTTCTTGGCGGCCGATTTGGTCTTCATCTTGGGCATTTTGCTTTCCTTTCTGCTGCGCTGGATTGCGCTTATTCGCTTCGGGCCGACCAAAGCCCGAAAAGCAACAGGAACCGCCACGGCATGCCCTGCCGGACGGTTCTGGACGCGGCCTTATAGCGATGCGCCGGCCAAAGCGCAACCGCTGAATCGCGCCGCTACGGGATCAGGGCACGCGGAAAAGGACCGGCAGGATGCCGCTGTTCTGCAGATACTCGACGATCTCGAAGAACGGATATGCCACCAGGAAAATCAGCCCGTCGGTGAAGGTGCGGTAGAGCACCTTCGGCGCCACCGAAAGCATTTCAGCATCCTTGAAGAGCCTGAAATTCGGGAGGAAGCGCGGCACCCTTTGCATATAGCGAAGATAGACATCGCCGAATGTGCTGGCGAGATATCTTTCCTCGACCAGGATGACGTATAGGAAGCACAAATAGGTGACCACTGCAAAGACGACCGCGACGGTCACCGAACCTGCCAAGGCGCCGACCCCCGCAGCGCCGATGGCGCTGAAGACATAAAGCGGGTTGCGCGTCACCGAATAGGGCCCGGTATCGACGATCTCGGCGGCCTTGCGGCCGCCGATATAGAGCGTGCACCAGGTCCGCCCGAGGATTGCCAACAGAATGAGTCCGACGCCCAGAGCCTCGATATAATCATGAGTCTTGCCACTGCTGGGCAGCCGCGATTGAACGAATAGAAGGCCGAGCAGGACAACCGCGATAAGGACTGCAAGCGCTAGGCGTCGGCGGTGCTGGAAACGGCTCAGATCGTGCGGGGACATTGGGACCTGTGATGTGATGTGAAAAAGGGTGCGGTCTGCCTATGGGCGAAGACCGCACCCTTGCGGAAAGTTCTTGCACGGCGCGCCGCCGGCGGCGGCGCAATCATATTCGATGCCGGGCCGGCCTCAGCGAGGGGAGAGCACCATCATCATCTGGCGGCCTTCGAGCTTGGGTTCCGCCTCGACCTTGGCAATGGTCGCGACTTCCTCACGGACCCGGTTCAGAAGCTGCATGCCGAGTTCCATATGCGCCATTTCACGGCCACGGAAACGCAGCGTCAGCTTGACCTTGTCGCCTTCCTCGAAGAAGCGCCGCACCGCCCTCATCTTCACCTCGTAATCGTGGCTGTCGATGTTGGGACGCATCTTGATCTCCTTGATCTCGATGGTCTTCTGATGCTTGCGGGCTTCGGCCGCTTTCTTCTGGTTTGCGTATTTCAACTTGCCGAGGTCGAGAATCTTGGCGACCGGCGGCTGCGCGTTGGGGGAAATCTCAACGAGGTCGAGACCTGCCTCTTCGGCGGCCTGCAGGGCTTCGTTGATTGAAACTTCGCCGCGATTGCTTCCGTCTGCATCGATGAGCTGGACGCGGGGTACACGGATATCGCGATTGGAGCGCGGCCCGTCCTTGGTGGGTGCCGCTGCTTTGAAAGGTCTGCGAATGGTCGTTATCTCCTCAAACCGTTGACGTTCATTGCTTGTATTGCGCCTATGTTGGTACGACGCGGAGCGAGTCAATAGCACACGGAATAGAATAAATCACCTGAATCCATGATTCGCTCGCCATCACTTTCGCAGGCGGCGCGACACTTTCCGCCGGATTCAACCTGTGCCACAACAGCTGCACCGACAGGAACACGACATGACCGACACGCCACCGCACTTCCTCGACATCGACGGCACCGCCATTGCCGTGCGCCATGCGAGCGGCAGCGAGCCGGGCGTGGTGTGGCTCGGCGGCTTCCGCTCCGACATGCTGGGCACCAAGGCCGAAACCCTGAACGACTGGGCGCAGCGCAGCGGCCGCGCCTTCCTGCGGCACGACTATTCCGGCCATGGCGAGTCGGGCGGCGCCTTCGTCGACGGCACCATCTCGAAATGGCTCGCCGAAAGCCTTGCCGTGTTCCGGCATTTCACCAAGGGCCGGCAGATCCTGGTCGGCTCCTCGATGGGCGCGTGGATCGCGCTGCGCATGGCGCAGGAATTGCGCAAGGCCGGGGAAGGCGAGCGCGTGGCCGGGTTGGTGCTGCTCGCGCCCGCGCCCGATTTCACCAGCGAGCTCGTGGAACCCAAGCTCAGCGAGGCCCAGAAGCGCGACCTCGCCGAAAAGGGCTTCTTCGACATTCCCTCCGAATACTCGTCTGAAAACTATGTCTACACCCGCGCCCTGATCGAGGACGGGCGGCTGAACCGGGTGATGGACGGTCCCATCGACACGCACTGCCCGGTGCACGTGCTGCAGGGCCTGGCCGACCCGGACGTGCCCCACGCCCACGCGCTGAAGCTGGTCGGCCTGCTGCCGGCCGACGACGTCACGCTCTCGCTCATTCCCGACGGCGACCACCGCCTGTCGCGGCCGCAAGACCTCGACATGATCTTGCGCGCCGTCGAAGCCATCAGCACGCAGGCGAGGTAGACGATGCGGCTTTCGGTTCCCGTCTCCGCCTTCGTCGCGGCGATCGTCGGCTTCGGCGGCACTCTGGCCGTCATCATCGCCGCCGCCGAGGCGGTCGGCGCGAGCCGGGCGGAAACCGCAAGCTGGGTGACCGCGATCTGTCTCGCCATGGCTCTGGAAACCGCCTGGCTGAGCTGGCGCACAAAAATGCCGGTCATCACCGCCTGGTCGACGCCGGGGGCGGCACTGGTGGCCGCAAGCTCGGGCTTCACCATGAGCGAGGCCGTGGGTGCCTTCATCGTGGCGGCGCTGCTGCTCATCGCCACCGGCCTGTTCAAGCCGCTGACCCGGCTGATCGCCAGGATCCCAGCCTCGGTGGCGTCGGGCATGCTGGCCGGCATCGTCGTCACCTTCGCCATCAATGCGGCCCGGGCCGTCCCGGTCGATCCGGTGCTGATCCTGCCGCTGGTTGCGGCCTTCTTCGTTATCCGCCTGTTCAACCCGGCGCTGTCGGTGCTGGCCGTGCTGGTGGGCGGCGGCGCGCTCGCCTTCCTGACCGGCCGCGTCGGCGGGCTTCCGGCGCCCGAACTCTCCACGCTGACCCTGATCGCCCCGACCTTCTCCACCGCCGCCGTCATCGGCCTTGCCGTGCCGCTCTACCTCGTCACCATGGCCTCGCAGAACCTGTCCGGCCTCGCCGTGCTGCGCGCTGCCGGCTACCATCCCGAGCCGGGGCCGCTAATCTCGGTGACGGGCCTGTTCTCGCTGCTCTCGGCCCCCTTCGGCGCGCTGACCACTAACCTGGCGGCGATCTCGGCGGCGATCTGCACCGGGCCGGATGCCCACCCCGACCCGGCCGAGCGCTGGAAGACCGGGCCGTTCTACACGCTGGCCTATCTTGTCTTCGCGATTTTCGGCGCCTCGCTGGTGGCGGTCTTCGCCGTGCTGCCGCAGAGCCTGATCGTGCTGGTGGCGGGGCTGGCGCTGATGGCGCCGCTGGCCAATGCGCTGACGATCGCGCTGAAGGACGAGCGCGAGCGCATGGCGGCCACCACCGCCTTCGCCGTCACCGCCTCGGGGCTGACGATATTCGGCATCGGCGCCGCCTTCTGGGGGCTGGTGGCCGGGATGGCCGTTCTGGCGCTCGACGCCGTTCGGGTCCTCAAAAAACGCACGGCCTGAGAGGCGCTTGTCCGGTTTTCGCCGACACCTTCTTGAACCGGGGTTTTGCCGTTCCCATTTCGATCTGGAGCAGCCCGCATGGCTGCCTGGAACCGAAGGAACCGGAAAACATGAGCACGACTGCACTGATCCGCCCGGCCTGGACGCCGGCGACCATTGCCCTGATGGTGATCGGCTTCATGGTGTTCTGGCCGCTTGGCCTCGCCATGCTTGCCTATATCATCTGGGGCGACCGGCTTGACGGCTTCAAGCGCGACGTCAACCGGGCGACGGACGGCATCTTCGCCGGCTGCCGCAAGGCCTCCTGCAAGGCGAACCCGCGCACCGGCAACGTCGCCTTCGACGACTGGCGCGAGAAGGAGCTGGAGCGCCTTGCCGAGGAGCGCCGCAAGCTCGATGAAACGCTGACCGAGTTCGACGACTACATGCGCGAACTGCGCCGCGCCAAGGACCAGGAAGAGTTCGACCGCTTCATGGCCAACCGCAACAGATCGACCAAGCCGACGGCAAGCCGCGGGCCCGATGCAGGCCCGAGCGACGAAGCCTGAAATCATCCCGCCCAAACTCGCGGCGCCGCCCCAGCGGCGCCGTTTTTTATTGCTTTTTACTGGTAGTGACCGGACGCCCAAGCTCTCGCTCTACCAGTTCCCGTAGTTTGTGGATGCCTCCCATCTGTCGCTCCAATTCAGCACGCAATTTTTGGTCGTGGCCCGGCAAAAACTCCCCACCGGCGGTTTGATCGCCACACCCGCAAACGCAATCTCTCATCCGTCCGTCCCCCTCATCCCTAGAAAACACTGAATTCTCGCCCTTCTATCCTAGACGCAATAGAGGCCGAATCACTTATTGTTGCCCCATGCCGTTCGGTTTCCTGAAAAAATCGCAGCCTCCAGCGCCAGGGCTGGTCCAGCAGCGCGAGCACACAGTTTCGGGCCGCACCTTACCCTTGCGGATCGTGGAGAACGACCGCGCCACGCGGCTGACGCTGCGCATCGACGCGGGCGGGCGCGGCCTGCGCATCACCGTGCCGCCGGGCCTGGCCCGCGGCGAGGTCGACCGTTTCCTCAACCGTCATCAGGGCTGGCTGGAGCAGCGGCTGGCCAATGTACCGGACCGGCCGCAGGTGCGCCCCGGCATCAAGGTGCCGATCCGCGGCGTGCCGCATCTCATCCTGCACGAGCCGGAAAAACGCGGCACGACGAGGATAGGCGGCGACGCCGGCGGGCCAACCCTGACCGTTCATGGCGAGGCGCTGCACCTGCCGCGCCGGGTCGCCGATTTCCTCAAGCGCGAAGCCAAGCGCGACATCGAGGCGCTGGTGGAAAAGCACTGCATGACAGTCGGCCGGCGCGCCAAGGCGATCCGTTTTCGCGACACGTCGAGCCGTTGGGGCTCCTGCACCTCGGACGGGGCGCTGTCGTTCTCCTGGCGCATCATGATGGCGCCGCCGCCAGTGATAAACTATCTCGTCGCCCACGAGGTGGCGCATTTGCGCGAGATGAACCACGGCCCCCGCTTCTGGCAGCTCTGCGAGGAGCTTTGCCCCGACACCGAGCGCTGCAAGGCGTGGCTGAAGCGCAACGGCACTGCCCTTCAGGCAATCGTGTTCGAATAGGGCGGTCGTTTTCGGCTTGTCTGCCGATCCGCGCACGCTTTTCCTCGACACCGCCACCATTTCGTGGCACTCCCCCCGCATGGCACTCGACATCAAAATCTGCGGCCTGAAGACGCCGGAAGCGGTGGCGGCGGTGCTGGCGGGCGGCGCCAGCCATATCGGCTTCATCTTCTTCGCCAAGAGCCCGCGTCACCTCGCTCCGCAGGAGGCGGCGCAGTTGCGGCAGGCAGCGAAGGGCCACGCCAAGGCAGTGGCCGTCACGGTGGACGCCGACGACACCGCGCTGGACGAGATCGTCGCAGCGATGGCGCCCGAGATGCTGCAACTGCACGGCAAGGAAACGCCCGAGCGCGTGACGGCGGTGAAGCAGCGCTACGGCCTGCCGGTGATAAAGGCTTTTGCCGTGCGCGAGGCGGCCGACCTTGCTGCAATCGAGCCCTATCGCGGGCTTGCCGACCGCTTCCTGTTCGATGCCAAGCCGCCGGTGGGCTCCGAGCTTCCGGGCGGCAACGGCGTGTCCTTCGACTGGCGGCTGCTGGCAGGCCTTGACGCTGAACTCGATTACATGCTTTCGGGTGGTCTCAACGCCGCCAATGTCGGCGACGCCATCAGGCTTGCCAATCCGCCCGCCATCGACATCTCGTCCGGCGTGGAAAGCGCGCCCGGCGTCAAGGACGTGGCGCTGATCGAGAATTTCTTCCGGGCCGTGCGGGCGGCAACCGACAGCCGCGCCGCCTGACCCCATCAAGGGCATGTGCGGCGACGGAAAAGCTTCCGGCAAGGCGTGCTCGAACAAAGACTTAGGAGATCGGCCGTGAACCAGCCGGCAGAGCCCAATTCCTTCCGCACCGGCCCCGACGAGCAGGGCATGTTCGGCATTTTCGGCGGACGTTTCGTGGCCGAGACGCTGATGCCGCTGATCCTCGACCTGGAACAGCACTGGGACGCGGCCAAGAACGACCCGGCCTTCCGCGAGGAGCTTAACGCGCTCTCCACCTTCTATGCCGGCCGGCCTTCAAAACTCTATTATGCCGAAGGCCTGACAAAACACCTTGGCGGCGCGAAGATCTATTTCAAGCGCGAGGACCTGAACCACACCGGCAGCCACAAGATCAACAACTGCCTCGGCCAGATCTTGCTCGCCAAGCGCATGGGCAAGAAGCGCATCATCGCCGAGACCGGCGCCGGCCAGCACGGCGTGGCCTCGGCCACGGTCGCCGCGCGCTTTGGCTATCCCTGCATCGTCTATATGGGCGCCACCGACGTGGAGCGGCAGAAGCCCAACGTGTTCCGCATGAAGCTGCTCGGCGCCGAGGTGCGCGCGGTCAACTCCGGCCACGGCACGCTGAAGGACGCCATGAACGAGGCGCTGCGCGACTGGGTGACCAATGTCGAGGACACCTACTACCTGATCGGCACCGCCGCCGGCCCGCACCCCTACCCCGAGCTGGTGCGCGACTTCCAGTCGGTGATCGGCACCGAGGCGCGCGCGCAGATGCTTGAGCAGGAGGGCCGCCTGCCCGACGTCATCGTCGCCGCAGTCGGCGGCGGCTCCAACGCCATCGGCCTGTTCCACCCCTTCCTCGACGACCGCAACGTGAAGATCATTGGCGTCGAAGCCGGCGGACGCGGCCTTGAGGGCGTCGAGCATTGCGCCTCGATGAACGCCGGCCGTCCGGGCGTGCTGCACGGCAACCGCACCTATCTCCTGCAGAACGACGACGGACAGATCCTCGACGGCCACTCGATCTCGGCCGGCCTCGATTATCCGGGCGTCGGCCCCGAGCATAGCTGGCTGCGCGACAGCGGCCGCGTCGACTATGTGCCGATCATGGACGACGAGGCGCTGGAGGCATTCCAGGTCACCACCCGCGTCGAAGGCATCATCCCGGCGCTGGAATCGGCCCACGCCATCGCGCATGCGATGAAGATCTCGCCGAAGATGGGCAAGGACGAGATCATCGTCGTCAACCTTTCCG
>JAEWHN010000012.1 GCA_023387775.1 Pseudomonadota bacterium
GAAGATCTCGGTGTTTTCCGGACCCTCCACGATCAGGTAACCCGCGAGGCCACGCTCGGCGCGCGAGAGAGCGTGGTCGACGAGCACGTACCTGCCCGGAACCTCGCACTTGAACTCGACGATGTTG
This sequence comes from Pseudomonadota bacterium, assembly GCA_023387775.1. Lineage (GTDB taxonomy): Bacteria > Pseudomonadota > Alphaproteobacteria > Rhizobiales > Rhizobiaceae > Pseudaminobacter. Next base: position 128 of record JAEWHN010000012.1, read on the forward strand.
GCCGAGCCAGGCGGCACGGAGATGCTCTGCACGTTGGTGATCGGCTCGCTGGTGACGGAGCCAAGCTGGTAGGCCCTATCGAATATCTCGCCGATGACATGGAATCCGGACGTGTAGTTCGGGCCGCCCACGCCGAAGTAGATTCGCACCGTCTCGCCGACATTCGCCTTCAGCGGGTAATGGTCGGTTATCGCGCCGACATGACCATTGAAGACGAAATATTCGGGTCGTTCGTTGAGGAGCTTTTCCATACTCTCGGTCAGGAGGCCGCTGCTGCCGAACGGTTCCTCGGTGTAGATCTCGCCCTGCATGACATAAAACTCGCGGTCCACGGGCGGCAGGCCTTCCTCGGGTTCAACGAGGATGAGGCCATACATGCCATTGGCGATGTGCAGAGCCACTGGCGGCACGGCGCAGTGATAGACTTAGATGCCTGGATTGAGTGCTTTGAAGGTGAAGGACCGCTCCTCTCCGGGCGCCGCCGTCGTCGCCACCGCGCCGCCGCCCGGTCCGGTACAGGCGTGGAAGTCTACATTGTGCAACATCCAGCTGTCCGGATGGTTCTTCAGGTGCACCTCGACCTGGTCGCCGACGCGAACGCGGACAAAGGGTCCGGGCACCTTGCCGTTAAAGGTCCAGAAACGGAAACTCGCCTTGTCGTCCAAAGGCGCCTCGAGCTCGATCGTCTCGAGATCGACCCGAACGGTCGCGGGCTCGCGCCGCGTGATCGGGGGCGGAATGTTGACAGGATTCTCGGCAACGTCGGCCATGTTCGGATGGGCCGGATTGATCGAGTAGATGCGGTTGCTCAGGCTGCCGGAGTGGTTTGCATGACCGGCGGCCGCAGGGCCGGCCGCGGGTGCAGTTCCATGGGCAGCGTGGGCCTGGGGTGTCGCGGCATTGGCCACGAGGACCCCGCCCACGACGGCGCCGACCGAGCCGGCCAGAAGGTTGCGGCGGCTGATCGAGATCTGCTCGCCCGCGACGGTCTCTTTCTTGTCGACAACCTGTTTCATGTCACTGTCCCCCTGCCTGAGCGATGAGTTCCTGCATGCGTGTCTTTCCCTTGCCGGGCACGGTATTGGCGATCGCCGGGTCCGGCGCACCGGGCTCGCCGACCTGGATCAGGCCGACCATGCCCATGCCTGCATGAGGCAGGCACTTGTAACCGTAGAAGCCCTCGACATCGAACGTTACCGACAGTTCCTCGTTGATCTTCCCCTTCCAGCCCTTGGCTCCCTCGGGCTGGGCCTTGGCAATCGACTCGCTGTTATGAGTCTTGTCCTGCGGAACGAAGGTGACGGTGTCTCCAGGGGCCACCCTGAGGAAGGCCGGCTCGAACTGCATCGTACGCCCTTCCGAGTCCTTGTTCAGCATGAGCACCTGATGATCGGCGGCCCATGCGGCCGACATCGGCACTGCCAACATTGCTCCCAAGGCTATCACTGTCGTGAAGGGTCTCTTCATGTCCTTGTCTCCGTCTATGCAGGTCTTTCCTGTAAGCGCAGCTTCATAAGCCAATAAACGGAGCCCTCTTTGCGCTGGAGCAAACGTGAGACAACAATCCTCACGAACCCGCATTCCTCGCATTTGACCGCGAGGGTTGCGGCAGCGTGAACACGAGATAGAAGTCAGCAGACGAGCCGAGAGGAGAGAGTTCCACCTATGCCGCCACTCGACCGCACCCTGATAGCCGGGCTGCCGCCCTTCGTCGGCATGACCCCCGAAGGGCTCGACAGCGTGCTCTCGACCGCGCGTTCCGCGAGATATGAAAAGGACAGCGCAGTCTTTTCCCAGGGCGAGCAAGCGGGCCACTTCTTTCTCCTGCTCTCCGGCCACATCCGCGTCGAACAGATTTCGCCACAGGGGCACCAGGTCGTGGCGCGCTACATCAACGCGGGCGAGCTTTTCGGCATCGCTGTGGCAATGGGTCTGCCCGCCTATCCCGCAACCGCTGTGGCCGCCGTGGAATCCGTCGCGATCGTATGGCCGAACAGTGCATGGCAGGACCTGCAGTCGCTCACGACCTTCGGCGCGAACGCCTATCGGACGATCGGTCTGCGCCTCGCCGAGACACAGACGCGCGTCATGGAGATGTCGAGCGAGCAAGTCGAACAGCGCATCGCGAATACGCTCCTGCGTCTCGCGAAACAGGCCGGACGCAAAACTGATGAAGGGATCGAGATCGACTTCCCCATCAGCCGACAGGAGATCGCGGAGATGACCGGGACCACCCTGCACACTGTCAGCAGGACACTGAGTTCGTGGGAGAACCAGGGTCTCGTTCGCAGTGGCAGGCAGAAGGTTATCGTGACGGATCCGCACGGACTTCTTCTGGTGGCCGAGAACCGCAGGAGGAGATAGGGCTTCCACGGGGTGTGAGGACCTGGCCAAAAGCAGGTTCCGAACCAGGCTGCTCAACCGTCGTCACTGCGGCGAGCAGATCCCGCGAGAAGGACGCTTCGTCAATTCCATGCGCCTCACAGGCATCCGACACCGTGTGAAAGATGCCGATCGGGCAGCCGATGCAAAGCATCCGGCGCTGGATGAACAGGCGAATGGTGGCGGGCCATCGCCGCATGATCTGGTCGACAGTCATGTCCGGGTCGAGACCGTGCCGCTCCATGCGTTCGTCCTCCAGCAGAGCCAGCACGGATATCGCATCGCGGTGCGACGATTATTGCGCTAGCGCAAAGAGGAACGTTCCGCTTTGGGCTAACTGATGCGGAACGAACGGAACGTTCCGGAACTCAGCCCTCGACCATCAGGTCCTTGACAGATGTGGATGGCTGAAAAGGGTTGACGCAGATAGGCTGCCGACAGACATGAAAACGCCACTCGCACAGCGTCCGCGCCCGCCGCATGAACTTCCGCTGAATCATCATGGTCTGGATCGCAACTTCATCGGCGCCTTGGTTCGGGAGTTCTACCGGCGTATTCGCGCCGACAGTCGTCTCGGCCCGATTTTCGATGGGGTGATCGGCAGCGACTGGGAGCCGCATCTCGAGAAACTGACGGATTTCTGGTGTGCCGTCATGCTCAAGAACGG
>JAEWHN010000206.1 GCA_023387775.1 Pseudomonadota bacterium
CCGGCAAGGGGCCGGGCGTCGACCGCACGGGCGACGTGTTCCGGCACGCGAACCTTGCGGGCTCTTCGCGACACGGCGGCGTGCTGGCGCTGATGGGTGACGACCACACGGCCGAATCGTCGACCAACGCACACGCGACCGAGTTCGCGTTCGTCGATGCGATGATCCCGATCTTCAACCCGGCCGGCGTGCAGGAGCTGATCGACTACGGCCTCTACGGCTACGCGATGTCGCGCTTTTCGGGCACCTGGGCGGCCATCAAATGCGTGAAGGACAACATCGAGTCGACGGCGTCGGTGGATGCCTCGCTCGACCGGCTGAACATCGTGCTGCCCGAGTTCGACATGCCTCCGGGCGGCCTCAACATCCGCAACGAGCTCGACCAGCTTGGCCAGGAAGCGCGCCTGCACGAATACAAGCGCGCGGCGGCCAGCGCCTTCATCCGCGCCAACAATCTCAACCGCATCGTCTATTCCGGTGGCTCGAAGGCCAAGCTCGGCATCATCACCGTGGGCAAGAGCTATCTCGATGTGCGGCAGGCGCTGGACGACATCGGCGTCGACGAGAAGCGCGCCAACGAGCTGGGCGTGCGACTGTTCAAGGTGGGCTGCCCCTGGCCGCTCGACCTGGAGCACATCGCCGACTTCGTGCGCGGGCTGGAAACCGTCATCGTGGTGGAGGAGAAGCGCTCGCTGATCGAGGTGCAGGTGCGCGAAAACCTCTACAACACCGCCAACCAGCCTATCGTCATCGGCAAGAAGGACGAACGTGGCGGCTGGCTGTTCCCGGCCAAGGGCGCGCTCGACCCCAACGACATCGCCATTGCGCTGGGCGAGCGCATCCTGAAGGTAATCGGGCCTTCGGAGGAGATCGCCGCCCATGTCAGCCGGCTGCGCCAGTTCCAGGCGATGCTGGCCGACACGAAGGACGTGGGCGGGCGCACGCCCTTCTTCTGCTCGGGCTGTCCGCACAATTCCTCGACCAAGGTGCCGGAGGGCTCGCTCGCTGGCGCCGGCATCGGCTGCCATTTCATGGCGCTGTGGATGGACCGTTCGACGGTGGGCTTCACCGCCATGGGCGGCGAGGGCGCGCAGTGGATCGGCCAGGCGCCGTTCTCCAAGCGCCAGCACATCTTCCAGAATCTCGGCGACGGCACCTACAACCATTCCGGCACGCTGGCGATCCGCTTCGCGGTCGCGTCCCGCGCCAACATCACCTACAAGATCCTCTACAACGACGCCGTCGCCATGACCGGAGGCCAGCCGCATGAGGGCGGGCTGACGGTGGACATGATCGCGCGGCAGGTGCGCGCCGAGGGCGTCGACCGCATCGCCGTGGTGACAGATGAGCCGGGCAAATATGCCGGCCGCGTCGAGTTCCCCGCCGGCGCGACCATCCATCACCGCGACGACCTCGACCACGTGCAGCGCGAACTGCGCGAGGTCAAGGGCGTGTCGGTGCTGCTCTACGACCAGACCTGCGCGGCCGAAAAGCGCCGCCGCCGCAAGCGCGGCACCTTCCCCGATCCCGACAAGCGGGTCTTCATCAACGAACTGGTCTGCGAAGGCTGTGGCGACTGCGGCGTGCAGTCCAACTGCGTCTCCATCCAGCCCGTGGAGACCGAGTTCGGCCGCAAGCGCAAGATCGACCAGTCGAGCTGCAACAAGGATTTTTCCTGCGTCAACGGTTTCTGTCCGTCCTTCGTGACGGTGCATGGCGCCAAGATCCGCAAGGCGGAGGGCATCGCCGGAAAGTCCGACCCGCTGGCCGGAGTGCCGGAGCCGAAGCCGTTCCCGCTCGGAAACGGCTGGTCGTCGATCATCGACGGTGTCGGCGGCACCGGCGTGGTGACCGTTGGCGCGATCCTGGGCATGGCCGCGCATCTGGAGGGCAAGGGCTGCGGCATGATCGACATGGCGGGGCTGGCCCAGAAGGGCGGCTCGGTGTTCACCCATGTGCGCATTGCCGAAACGCCGGAGGACATCAACGCCATCCGCGTCTCTGCCGGCAAGGCCGACCTGATCCTGGGCTGCGACCTTGTCGTCTCGGGCGCCAAGAAGGTGCTGGCGGCGGTGCGCGAGGGGCATACGATTTTCGTGGCCAACACCGCCGAGGTGATGCCGGGCGAATTCACCCGCTCGGCCGATTTCTCGCTGCCGACGGAGCGGCTGAAGAAGGCGATCCGCGATGCGGCCGGCGATGCGCACGCGCACTTCTTCGACGCCACGCGCGCGGCCACCGCGCTGTTCGGCAATTCGCTCGGCGCCAACATGTTCCTGCTCGGCTTTGCCTATCAGAATGGCGGGCTGCCGCTTTCGGCGGAGGCGATTGAAAAGGCCATCGAACTCAACGGCCAGGCGGTGGCCATGAACGTCGCCGCCTTCCGCTGGGGCCGGCGAGCGGCGCATGAGCCGGAATTCGTGCGCGGACTGGTCGCCCAACCGGTGAGCGCTGCGAGCGTGGAGCCGGCGCGCACACTGGACGAGATCATCGCTCGGCGGGTGGATTTTCTCACCGCCTACCAGAACGCGGCTTACGCGAAGCGCTATCGCGACCGCATCGAGGCGCTGCGCGCGGCCGAAACCAAGGCTTCGCCCGGCTCCAC
>JAEWHN010000087.1 GCA_023387775.1 Pseudomonadota bacterium
TTTCCTCCGGCCCGCGCTCCAGCGCGCAGGATATTTTCGCCTTCGTCAACAAGGCGAGGGAACTCGCTGCCACGGGCACGGGCTCCGGCCGCCTCATATTGGCGCTGGACGCGACGATGAGCCGCCAACCTACCTGGGATCTCGCCTGCGCGCTGCAGGGCGAGATGTTTGATGCCGTTGGCCAAGCCGGCGCCCTCAATGTCCAGCTTGTCTATTTCCGCGGGCTGGGAGAATGCCGCGCCTCCAAATTCGTGGCCGACACCGCGTCGCTGAAGCGTCTGATGAGCGGGCTGGAATGCCGCGGCGGGCACACGCAGATCGGCAAGGTGTTGTCGCATGCCCTGAAGGAGACCTCCCGGGGCAAGGTTGAAGCCTTGGTCTATATCGGCGATGCGATGGAGGAAGACGTCGATGCGCTTTCGGTCAAGGCCGGGCAACTCGGTCTTCATGGCCTGCCGGTATTTTTGTTCCAGGAAGGGCAAGACCATCTCACCGAGGCTGCATTCAAGGAGATCGCCCGGCTTTCCGGCGGTGCCTGGTTCCGCTTCGACCGAACATCGGCTGCCAACCTGGCAAAGCTCCTGTCGGCTGTGGCAGTCTACGCCACGGGCGGGTTGAAGGCGCTTGAGGCGCGCGGCAGCAGCGAGGATCGGCTGCTTCTCAGCCAGTTGCGAGCAGGTGACCGACCATGAGTGTCTTGCTCGGGCTGCTGGGAACTGCGGCTATCGCGCTGTTGGTGCTCGCCTTGTTCGTTCGCACAGATGCCTCTGCGCTGGCCCGCAGCTTGCGAATCGCTGGTCCGGCGCTTGTCGGGATCCTGGGCGTCGGCCTGCTTCTGGTCGGCCGCGTCGGCGTTGGCGGCATGCTCGTGTCTGCGGCGGCGGCCTGGTATGCCAACGGCCTGCGTCGCACTCGGCCCCAGCGGGCTCCACCCGGCCGCTCCACGGTGCGCACTGCCGCACTGGAGATGGTGCTGGATCACGAAACCGGCAGGCTGGACGGGCTGGTGCTTGCCGGAAGATACGAGCAGAAGCAACTGGCCTCGCTCGGCCTCGGCGCGCTTCTGGAGCTGTACTCGGAACTTTACAGCGACTCCGAGAGCCGTCAGCTCCTAGAGACTTATCTTGATAGCCGGTTTCCCGTCTGGCGAGAAAACGCGCAGGCGGGTGGTGGTCACCGGCATGGTGTTGCGCCAGGTTCTGGCGCCATGACTAAGGAGGAGGCCTACCAGATCCTTGGTCTTGAAGCGGGGGCCACCCCGGCGGATGTCCGCAAGGCGCATCGCCGATTGATGCAGCGTCTGCATCCCGATGTCGGAGGCTCGTCTTTCCTGGCGGCGCGGATCAACGAAGCCAAGGACATTCTGCTCACCAATCACGACTAGATCTCCTTCGACGCGGATACAACCGGGAGTGTTTCAGGTCTGACTGCTAGTTCTGCACTGCGTAGCAGCTGATCTTCTGCTTCTTCAGCGCGGCGCAGGCATCCCAGGCGGCAACCTTGGAGCCGAACCCGCCGAAGCGCGCGCGGTAGTAGGTCACGCCGCCCTTTTCGAACGGCACGGTAAAGGGCGAAGCCTTGCGAAGCGGGCCGGGAGCCACCTTGGTCGTCTTCTCAAGAATGGCTTCGGCCTCGGCGCGGCTTGGCGAAGAGGCGATCTGCACCACCCAGCCCGAAGGGGCGGGCACGGAAGCGGTCTGAACCGGATCGACCTGCGGGGCGGCAACGGCTGCCTCAAGCGCCGCCTGCGGGCGCGGAGCCGGGTCTGCATAGGCCTGCAGGGTGGGAGCGGGGACTTCTTCCGGCGTCGGCTCGGTCCTGGCCTGTTGGAACGGCACGGCCGGCGCTTCGTCCATATCGACCGTGGCCTCGGCCACCAGCGCTTCGGTGTCGGGGCGCATGTCTGGTGTCGGAGCATCCTGCTTCGGCAACTGCAGCTTGCCGACAGCGTCGAACTGCGTGCTGCCAGCCTTCGCGACCAGCGGGGCGGCCTTGCCGCCATTGGAGGCAGCAGGCAGATACTTCGCGATCAGGTCGGTCATGTGCTTGTCGCGGCTTGCGCCGCTCGCACCGCCCATCACCACCGCAACGATGCGGCGGTTTCCGTCTGTCACCGACGAGACGAGATTGAAGCCGGAGGCGTTGGTAAAGCCGGTCTTGATGCCGTCCACGCCCTTCACGCGACCGAGAAGGCGATTGTGGTTCGGCATGACCTGCCGGCCGAAGGTGAAGGAGCGCGTCGAGAAATAGCCGTAGTACTGCGGGAAGTGCTCCCGCAGCGCGATGCCGAGCGTAGCCAAGTCGCGCGCCGTCGTGAACTGGCCCGAATTCGGCAGGCCGTGCGCATTGCGGAACACCGTTCCGCTCATGCCGAGGCTGCGCGCCTTGGCGGTCATCATGCGGGCAAAATTCTCTTCCGAACCTCCGAGCATCTCGCCGAGGGCGGTCGACGCGTCGTTGGCGGATTTGGTCACAAGGGCGAGGATGGCGGATTCGACCGACACCGATCCGCCGGCGCGGACGCCGAGCTTGGTGGGCGATTCCGCCGCTGCCTTGGCGGAGAAGGGCACGCGCGTCTCCTTGGTGATCTTGCCGCGCGACAGTGCCTCGAACGTCAGATAGAGCGTCATCATCTTGGTGAGCGAGGCAGGATAGCGGCGCGAATCCGCATTCGCCGAGAACAGCGTCTTGCCCGTATTCGCATCCACCACGAGCGCGGCATACCTGGGATTCTGCTTGCTTTGCGCGGCGGCCGGAGCGGCTATCGCGAGGCTTATGACTACGGCGAGAAGGCCTGCAATCGCGGATCGTGCGGAGAAGGCCTGCCTGAAGGCAGCGCCGGCAAACGCTTGACGCACTGTTACACCCTTTGATTGTTGTTGCACTTTGAGGCGGCAAGGGTCCTGCCTCACTTGGCGGGACAGTAGGTCCACTGCGTTACCAATCCGTTTATGGTAACCGGGACGTTCACCTTTTTAGTCGAGTTTTAGAAGGAATTGAGGCAGCGGCCGCGTGGGTCCGGTTTCCTGGCATTGCATTGACTTTTTGTGCATTGCACAATAAATTTATTGCGACGCAAAATAGCATGCGCCGAAACCACCAGCTCCACACGCGGAAAGGGAATGCGCAGATGTTGCAATTCGAAGAGATCAATAAATTCGGCAAATCGTTCGTCGACAGCGGGCTGAAGAGCTTCGCTGCCGTTTCCAAGAATGCCCAGGCCATTGCCGTCGAGACGACCGAGTATGGCAAGAAGTCGTTCGATGCAGGTGCCACCACGCTCGAGCGCGTGATGACCTCCGGTTCGCTGGAAAAGGCGCTGGAGATCCAGGTCGACTATGCTCGCCAGACTTATGAAGGCTTCGTCAGCGAGGCGACCAAACTCGGCTCGCTCTATGCAGACCTTGCGAAGGAGGCTTACAGGCCGTTCGAGGCCATGGTAAGCAAGACGAAGTAGGTTTAGTCAAACGCTTCGGGGTTTTCCGCCCCGCTGCAAGCCCGGTTGCGTGGCGCGGCCGGGCTTTGTCGTGTTTCGGTCCTGGGGGATCACGAAAGGGAGAAATCGTCGGCCTCCCGGGCCGCAAGCATATTGTCACCCACACAGAAGAGCTTAAAATCTCAAATTGATTACCTACATTCCGTTTTCGGGTGAGGAACTCGCGAAAGACATGGAACTTGTGAAGAGCGTCGGGGGCGCCATGACAATGCGAATGGCGCGTATGCAGAGTGGCGGTGACGGAGGAAACACCCCCGGGAGGGGAACGGCGGTCATCACACGCACAAAGGCCAAGACCAAGAAGCCGAGTCTCTATCGGGTTTTGATCCTCAACGACGACTACACTCCGATGGAGTTCGTGATTCATATTTTGGAGCGCTTTTTCCAAAAGGATCGCGAAACCGCCACACGCATCATGTTGCATGTTCACAATCATGGCGTGGGGGAGTGCGGGGTCTATACGTTCGAAGTGGCAGAGACCAAGGTGTCTCAGGTCATGGACTTTGCCCGACAGAATCAACATCCGCTGCAATGCGTGATGGAGAAGAAATGAGGTTTTGAATGCCGGCTTTCTCCCAGGGCCTCGAAAAGGCGCTTCACCAGGCGCTCACCTTTGCCAATGAGCGTCATCACGAGTACGCAACGCTCGAGCATCTGCTGCTAGCCTTGATCGACGACGCCGAGGCGGCGGCGGTCATGCGCGCATGCAACGTGGACCTCGAAGAGCTCCGGCGCACCGTCATCAATTACATCGACACCGAGCTGGATAATCTCGTCACCGGCTATGATGAGGATTCCAAGCCCACGGCCGGATTCCAGCGCGTCATCCAGCGCGCGGTCATCCACGTGCAGTCGTCCGGCCGCGAAGAGGTGTCGGGCGCCAACGTGCTGGTTGCGATTTTCGCCGAGCGGGAAAGCCACGCCGCCTACTTCCTGCAGGAACAGCAGATGACCCGTTACGACGCGGTCAATTACATCTCGCACGGCATCGCCAAGCGGCCGGGCGCCAACGAGACCCGTACCCCGCGCGGCGCGGAGGACGATCAGACCGGGTCGCACGGCAACGATTCCTCGGAAGACAGCGGCAAGAAGAAGCAGCAGGATGCGCTGAGCGCCTATTGCGTGGACCTGAACAAGAAGGCCCGTGCCGGCAAGATCGATCCGCTGATCGGTCGCGCGGAAGAGATCAACCGCACCATCCAGGTGCTTTGCCGCCGTTCCAAGAACAACCCGCTCTATGTGGGCGATCCCGGCGTGGGCAAGACGGCTATTGCCGAAGGCCTAGCCAAGCGCATCGTCGAGGGAGACGTTCCCGATGTCCTGGCCGACGCCACCATTTTTGCGCTCGACATGGGCACGCTGCTGGCCGGAACCCGCTATCGCGGCGATTTCGAGGAGCGGCTGAAGCAGGTCGTCAAGGAACTGGAAGAGTATCCGGGTGCGGTCCTGTTCATCGACGAGATCCACACCGTCATCGGTGCGGGCGCTACGTCCGGCGGTGCGATGGATGCCTCGAACCTGCTCAAGCCGGCGCTGTCGTCGGGCGCGATTAGGTGCATCGGTTCAACCACTTACAAGGAATTCCGCCAGTTCTTCGAGAAGGACCGCGCGCTGGTGCGGCG
>JAEWHN010000103.1 GCA_023387775.1 Pseudomonadota bacterium
ATGCTGCTGGTTTTCGTGTTCTTTTACTGGCCTTCGGGCGAAGCGCTTTACTGGGCCTTCACATTGGAACGCGCCTTCGGCGGCGGCAATGAATGGGTCGGCCTCTACAATTTCGAAAACGTCTTCAACGATCCGAAATACTGGAGCTCGGTGCGCATTTCGCTGCTGTTTGCGGTTGCTGCCACCACGCTCTCGCTGGTCATCGCCATGCTGCTCGCCCTGTTCGTCGACCGGCGGCTTCCGGGGCACCAGGTCTACAAGTTCACCTTCTTCCTTCCCTATGCGCTTGCCGCACCGGCTGTCGGGCTTGCCTTCCGCTTCATCTTCTCGCCTGACGCGGGCTTCGTATCGGCAATCAACCGCTTCTTCCCGGGCCTGTGGAACCCCGCGCTCGACGGCTTCGACGCGATGTTGCTGATCGTGCTGGCACAGGCATGGAGCCTCGTCGGCTACAACTTCATCTTCTTCCTGGCTGGCCTGCAATCCATCCCGCGCACGATGGGCGAGGCCGGTGCCATGGACGGTGCCGGCGTGCTGCGCCGCATGTGGGACCTCCAGCTTCCGCTGATCACGCCGACGCTGTTCTTCCTCATCGTCATCAACATCACCGACAGTTTCGTGAACTCGTTCGGCATCATCGATATCACGACGGGTGGCGGTCCGGCCCGCGCGACGGATCTCATGGTCTACAAGATCTACACCGACGGCTTCCAGGGCAAGGACTACTCGCTGGCCGCTGCGCAGTCGATCGTACTGATGGTGCTGATCGTCGCTCTTACCTTCGTCCAGTTCCGCTACATCGAGCGGCGCGTTCACTACAACTGAGCGGAAAACGTCATGATCGAACGCACGCCAATTCTGGATTTTGTTACGCAGGCCATTCTGGTGCTCAGCCTGATAGCGTTGCTGATGCCCCTTTGGGTGGTCTTCGTTGCCGCCAGCCATGATTTCCATACGGTCAACCAGGTGCCGATGCCGCTCTGGCCCGGAAATCACCTGCTGGAGAACCTGTCGGTGGCCTGGAAGCAGGGCAATTTCGACCGGGTCATGATCAATTCGCTCATCGTCGCGCTCGGCGTCACTGCGGGCAAGATCGGCATTGCCGCCCTGTCGGCCTTCTCCATCGTCTATTTCAGCTATCGGCTGCGGATGCTGATGTTCTGGCTCATCTTCATCACGCTGATGCTGCCGCTCGAGGTCCGCATCGTGCCAACCTACGCGGTGGCGGCCAATGCGCTCGGCCCGTTCCAGGCCTTGCTGAACCTGCTCGGCCTCAGCATCCAGCTGCCGGAATGGAACCTGCTGAATTCCTATTCGGGCCTGATCCTGCCGCTGATTGCGACCGCGACCGGCACCTTCCTTTACCGCCAGTTCTTCCTGACCGTTCCGGACGAATTGACGGAAGCGGCCAAGATGGACGGGGCAGGGCCGATGCGCTTCTTCATCGAAGTTCTGCTGCCGCTGTCGAAGACAAACATGGCAGCGCTGGCCACGATCATGTTCGTCTGGTCATGGAACCAGTATCTGTGGCCGCTGCTCATCGTCACCGACCACGCCAACTACGCCACCGCAACGATGCAGTTGCAGAAGGTGGTGCCTGGCCCGCTCTTCGGCGCCCCGCCGATATGGAACATCGCCATGGCGGCCAACCTCATCGTCCTCGCTCCGCCCGTGCTCGTCACCATCCTGCTGCAACGCTGGTTCGTGCGCGGCCTCATCTCAACGGAAAAATAGGGTTCAGCCATGGCCGAAATCACCCTGCGCAACATCCGCAAGTCATACGGCAAGAACGAGGTCGTCCATGGCGTCGATCTCGATATAGCGGCGGGCGAGTTCGTCGTCATCCTGGGACCGTCCGGTTGCGGCAAGTCGACCTTGCTGCGCATGGTCGCCGGCCTTGAAGGCTTGACCGACGGCGAGATCGTCCTGGGCGGAAGCGTCGCCAACAAGCTGGAGCCGCGCGAGCGCGGCTGCGCCATGGTGTTCCAGAATTACGCGCTCTATCCGCACATGACGGTGGCGCAGAACATCGGCTACTCGCTGAAGATCGCCCGCGCACCGAAGGCGCGACGCGAGGAGCGGGTGCGCGAAGTGGCGCGTTCGCTGGGCCTGGAGGAGTTCCTGACGCGGCGGCCGGCCGAGCTTTCGGGCGGCCAGCGGCAGCGTGTGGCCATGGGGCGCGCCATGATCCGCGAGCCCAAAATCTTCCTTTATGACGAGCCGCTTTCCAACCTGGACGCCAAGTTGCGTGTCGCCATGCGGATCGAGATCCGCAAGCTGCACCAGCGGCTCGGGACCACGACCCTTTTCGTGACGCATGACCAGGTGGAAGCGATGACGCTCGCCGACCGCATCGTTGTCATGAACAAGGGAGTGATCGAACAGGTGGCTACGCCGGCCGAGGTCTACCAGCGTCCACAGACCACCTATGTCGCTAATTTCATTGGCACGCCGGGGCTCAACCTTATCGATGCCACAGCCGATCCGGACAGCGGCTCCCTGGTGCTGTCGGATGGGCAGCGGATGGCCTACGACCGCCGTCGGTGGCCGAATGTGGGCTATGGCCCCGTGACGCTCGGTTTTCGCGCGGAGGCGGTGCGGCTCGAGCCGGGCGGTATTTCGGGCAAGTTCGACTTCGCCGAGGAACTCGGCTCCGCCAGGCTCGTGCATGGCACGTTTGCGGGCAAGTCGCTGATCGCGCATGTGGCGGACGGGCGCGTGCGCATGCCCGGCGACCTGCTCACCTTCGCGGTCAACCCGTCCGACATTCATCTCTTCGATGCCGACAGCGGCCGCAGGCTGGAAGAACGCGTTTTGGAAGAGACCGATGGTGAAACGCCGGAAGGCGCTGTCGCTGAAGTGGATTCGCGTGTGCTGGCGACAGGCCGGTCCTGATCGCGATCAGAAAAGCAGCCGATTTTTTGCGGCGGGGCGGAGCACAGGTGGCTCCGCCCCGCTTGCAATATCACTTCTTGTTCGTGGCGATGAAGTCCGCCATCAGCGAGACCATTTCGAACATCACGACCATGGCGTTCATGGCGGTGATCTGGTTGGGGCTATCCTTGGTGGGCATGAGGCAAACGACGTCACCGCCGACCACGTTCAGGCCGCGCAAGCCCTGCAGCATGCGCACCGCCTCGCCGATCCTGATGCCGGGATAGCCGGGCTCCAGGTTGGAGACGCCGGGCGCATCAGCCGGGTCGAGCGAATCCATATCGAAGGTGATGTAAACGGGCGCATCGCCGATACGCTCGCGCAGCGCTTCAATCACGCCACCCGTGCCGATCTGCTCGAACTCGTCCATGCCGATGATGCGATAGCCCAGCTCTTCGCTGGTGTTGCGCGAACCCGGAGTTCCCACATTCGGGCGAATGCCGACCTGCGTGGAACGATACGGGTCGACGTGGCCTTCCTCGACGAGATAGCTCGCCCAGTGGGCTGCCGAGCGGCGGCTGCCGAGCCAGTGCGGAATGTGGCTGTAGCTGTCGGTGTGCGAATCGAAGTGCACCAGCGCGACCTTGCGGCCGTCGGTCAGGCGCGCATCCTTGCCGGCCACTGCCTTCACCAGAGGTCCGGTAATGGCATGGTCGCCGCCCATCGAAACGAGCCGCGTGCCGGCCTTGTCGAAGCGCTTGGCGAACGCCTCGATGTGCTGGACGCAGATGTCGTTGACCATCGCTTCCGGCAGGGGCACGTCGCCGGCATCGTTGATGCGGGCCACATCCCACGGGATGAGGTTGAAGCGCCCATGGCCGCGGCGATACTGCGCCGACACATTGCGCACGGCGCGCGGTCCAAGATGCTGGTCGCGTTCGGTGGAACCGTTGCCCGAGCTATGCGGCACGCCGATGAGCGCGATATCGCTCTGGGCCGGATCTTCCTGCCACGGGCACCGGAAGAAGGTAGGGATGCCCCACCAGTACCAGCGCTCCATTTCCTTCTTGGCGTTCTCGACATCGAACTCAGACATTTCGTCGTTCTCCTTCTTCCTTGAGTTTCGGCATCCCGGAATTCGGGCATGCAAAGTCCGTCCGTCCCCTCGGAAGGGGGCGTTGAAATCGTCAGATCTGGGTTGACGCGTCCGCGTCGCTAATTCGCGAGGAAGTCGCTGCCTTCTTCTATTTGCAGAAGCGTCGGCACGGTCCGGCCGCCGGCTTTCGCCAATTCGTCCGCCAATTGGTCAAGGCTTTCCATGCGTTCGGCGCGGCAGCCGAAGCCGCGGGCGATCGCCAGGTAGTCAGGAACCACGAGGTCCACGCCCAACGGCGCTATGCCGCCCTGAAGCATGTACTTGCGGATTTCGCCGTAGCCGCCGTTGTTCCAGAGGATGATGATGATCGGGGTGCGCGCTTCGACCGCGCAGGCCATCTCGCCGAGCGTGAACAGCATCCCGCCATCGCCCATCAGGGCGACGACGGGCCGTGTCTCGCCCACGCCGATCTTCGCGCCGATTGCGGCGGGGAGGCCGTAACCCAGCGTTCCGTAGCCGGTGCTCGAATTGAAGAAGGAGCGGGGGCGGTTGGCACGGAAAAACTGGTTGGCGGCGTAGACGGTCTGCGTGGAATCCCCCACGAACAGCGCGTCTGGAAGAACCGCGTTCAAGACCTCCATCAGCCGGCGATGAGGGGCCACGTCGGCGGGGAGGGCGGCGTCCACGGCTTCCCGAAGCGCGGCTGCCCGTACCACTCCTGATCCGTCGCTTCTCGGTTCAAGCCGCGAAAGCAGCCCGGTGAACGCCTGGGCGGCATCCCCGAGGACTGCCACGTCGCCAAAGGGCTTGCGGGTCAGCTGCTCGCTGTCGATGTCAATGCGAATGAGCTTGCCGGTCGTGGCGAGTTCCGCCGGAGCCGGATACATTTCCGTTTCGCCGAGTTCGGTTCCCACGGCGAGCACGACATCGGCATCGCGGAACGCCTGTTGCAGCGGGGGCGTTCCCAGGTTCTGGCCAGCCAGCAGGGGATGGTCGGGCGCGAGAATGCCGCGGGCGTTGATCGTGAGAACGGTTGGGGCGTCCAGAGCCTCGATCAGCGCGCGGGCTTCCGCCGCCGCCCCGGCCGCGCCGCCGCCCAGGACAACCAAAGGGCTGCGAGCTTGCGAAAGGACTGCCGCGGCGGCATCGAGCGAGGACGCCGAAGGAGCGGGGCGCTCGGGAAGCCGAACGACCGTGGCGAGCGACTGGTCGGCGGGCATGGCTAGCACGTCGACGGGAATTTCCAGATAGACCGGCCGCGGGCGACCGCTTGCGAAAATCGCCATCGCCCTTGCCATTGCTTCGGGAAGCTGGCGTGGGTGCATGATGGTCTGGGTGTAGGCTGCCACCTCATTGGCGAGGTTCCGCTGCGAGCGCAATTCGTGCAGGGCGCCCACTGGCGCGCCGAGTTGCTCGATCGGATTGACCGTCGAAATCACCAGCATCGGCACGGAATCGGCGTAGGCCTGTCCCATTGCGGTGAGAATGTTGGTCAGGCCCGGTCCGGTCACGGTGAAGCAGACGCCGACCTTTCCGGTTGCCCGCGCATAGCCGTCGGCCATGAAGCCGGCGCCTTGCTCATGGCGCGGGGTGACATGCCTTATCGGTGAACGGTCCAAGCCTCGGTAAAGCTCGACATTGTGGACACCCGGAATGCCGAAGATGACCTCGATGCCATATCCTTCCAGCAGGCTTATCAAGGCCTCGCCACACGTGGACATATTTTCCTCCCGCTGCTGTTCTCGATCTGCCTCAGTGGGTGAGTTGCGAGAGGAAGTTGCGTGCCCGTTCCGTCTGGGGTGCGCTGAAGAACTCCTCGGGCGCGGCGACTTCCACGATCTGGCCCTTGTCCATGAACACGACACGGTCCGCGACCTTGCGGGCGAAGCCCATTTCATGCGTCACGCACATCATGGTCATGCCTTCTTTCGCCAGCTCGACCATGACGTCGAGCACCTCGCCGACCATCTCCGGGTCGAGCGCCGAAGTCGGCTCGTCGAACAGCATCACCTTCGGCTTCATGCAAAGCGCCCTAGCGATGGCGACGCGCTGCTGCTGGCCGCCGGAAAGCTGCACCGGGTATTTGTTGGCCTGGCTGAGGATGTGGACGCGGTCGAGATATTCCGTGGCCAGCTTGCGGGCTTCCTTCATGCTGATCCCCCGCGCGAGGCGCGGGGCAAGCGTGCAGTTTTCCATCACGGTCAGGTGCGGGAACAGATTGAAGTTCTGGAACACCATGCCGACTTCGCGGCGGATGCCGAGGATGCTGGCCGCATTGCCGACCTGAGTGCCGCGGATCTCGATCGATCCGCTGTCGTGCCGCTCCAGCTGGTTGACGCATCGTATCAGGGTCGACTTCCCGGAGCCGGAGGGCCCGCAGATGACGACCTTTTCTCCTTCCTCGACCGAGAACGTGACGTCGGTCAGGGCCTGGAAGTTTCCGTATGACTTGTGAAGGTTCTTGATCGTAATCATGGTGATCAGTGCCCCCGTCCGGCGGCCGCAACGATTTCGGTGGAATCTTTTGAACGCTCGACTGCGGTAGCCCTGTCGGACCAGGCAAAACGCCGTTCAATGCGCGTCTGCATGCCCATCAGCGAGTAGACCATGACCAGGTAGTAGACCAAGGCGACGGCGTAGTATTCGCTGAACTGGAACGTGCGTGCGACGTTGATCTGCGTGACCGTCATCAGCTCTTGAAGCGAGATGACCGAGGCGAGCGAGGTGAGCTTCAGCAGTGTGATGAACTCGTTCATTGTCGGTGGCACTGCCACGCGAAGCGCCTGCGGCACGATGATGTAGCGGTAGATGTGGCTGCGCTTCAGGCCGAGCGCCTGGCCCGCAGCCATCTGGCCCTGGTCTACGGCCTTCAGCGCGGCGCGGTTGATCTCGACCTGATACGCCGACTCGTTGAGCGTCAGCGCGATCCAGGCCGCGAAAAACGGCGTAAACCACTCTTCCCGGAAAACCGGAAAGAACTGGGGGAGCGCGTTCCAGACGAACAGCAGCTGGAGCAGGGTTGGCGCCGCGCGGAAGAAGCCGACATAGGCGCCAACGAATTTGCGCAGGATCGTGGGAGGGCCGTTGAGCACGATAGCCATCGGGACGGCCATCAATATCGCCGTGGCGTGTGCCGCAACGGCAAGGCCGAGGGTTATCAGGGCCCCGTAGAAAAAGGGCCAAGACAGCAGTGCGCCCCAAAAGATGGTTACGTCAAAGTTCATTGCTCAACAGCCCCCCGATCCTGCTGGTTACTCGCCGATGCCGTTGAGCTGGTCCTGCGACAGCTTCCATGCATCGACGATCTTGCCGAGCGTGCCGTCGGCCTTCAGCGCGGCAATCGCGGTGGAGACCGCGGCCTTGTCGGCGTCGTTGGGCTTCATGTAGATCGCGAACGGCTCGAAGGCGTCGGAAGGAAGGCTGTAGACGATGGTGAACTGGCCGGGCTTCTGGAGTTCCCGATAGGCAACTTCGGTGTCCTGCGTCACCACGCCGTCGGCACGCCCGACGAGCAACTGCTGGATGGCATCGCTCTGCTTGGGGTATAGCTGGACGTTCGCCGGTTTCAAGCCCTGGGCCTCAAGCTGTTCGTTGATCTTTTCCATTCGGCCGACATAGGTCGTGCCGGACTGCACCGCGATCGTCTTGCCAGACAGGTCGCCAGCATCGGCAAACGGTACGCCGCCGGCCTTGGCCGTGATCACGATTCTGGTGTCGAGATAGGGAACTGCGTGGAACTTCTTCTGGCGTTCCGCCTGAAGCGTGGCGCCGCTGATCACCGCACCGCAACGATCCGCCTCCAGGCTGGGCAGCAGGCCGTTGAAGTCCATGCGCGCAAATTTCGCTTCCACGCCCCAATGGGAAGCCAGCGCTTTCGTGAGATCGACGTCGAAGCCGGACGGGTCGATGTCGTCGGCATTGTCGATGAACTCCATCGGCGGGAAGGTCGGGTCGATGCAGACCGTCAGCGCTCCGGCTTCCACGAAGGATGGCTTTTCCGATGCCTGGGCGCTCGACAGCGTAAGTCCGAGTGCGGCAACGGCGATGGCGCAGCTGCCTGCGCTGAGAATTCTGGGCATGGTCTCTCCCCTGTGCGTTCTGTTGCAGCCACCTCCGTGTCAGAAAATTCGCTATAAGTCAAATAAGTTCGTTTTTAACGAACAGGACAGAGGCCTTGCGCGCCCACGCGTCTGGCCCCTTGCCGCCGACGCGCTGTGCGAGCTTTGAAAATTTGGCCATTCGCATATCCTGTGTCGGGGTTGATCTTGATGAAGGGCCCGACTAATTTTTTTGATTTTCGTTATGAGCAAACAAAGTTATTTATATACGAACTTTGTTGGGGTGGCGAGTCTCGAGCCGCGCTCCAGAAACTGGATCGGAAAACATGGCACGATCGGACAACAAAGAGCTTGGAGCGAGACCCCGCAAGGAGGCGCCCTTGATCGGCAGGACGCTTCGCGAACGCCGCCGACAGCTGGACATGACGCTTGACGACGTGGCCGAAGCGACCGACCTGACAAAAGGGTTCCTGAGCGACATAGAGCGCGACAAGACCTCGCCTTCGGTCGCTTCGCTGGTAAGGCTATGCGATGTGCTGAACCTGCCGGTGGGTGACCTCTTCACCTCTTCCCAATCCGCCGTTGTCCGGGTGGACGAACGCTCCCCGATCAAGTTTGGCGGCATAGGGGTGGCCGACCATTTGCTTACGCCCAGCAACGGAATGCGCTTGCAGGCGATATGGTCCGAAATAGAACCCAACGGCACCGGTGGCGAACAGCTCTATGCCCTGCGCTCGGAAGAAGAGTTCGTCCTCGTCCTGTCGGGCCAGTTGGCGATTCGCCTTGAGGATGAAACGGTCATCCTGAGCGAGGGCGACGCGATGACATTCGATCCGCGCCGCCCGCATACCTTCCACAACCCGTCTGACACAAACCGCACGATCGCCGTTTTCGTCATGACGCCGCCGCCGCGGTAACGCGGCGGGGTCGTATCAGGCCCGTGGCCGGTCCAGCCAGTCGAGCAGGCGATAGAACTCGCCGACCACGGGCATGAACCACGGGTTTCCGGTGTAGGTGGGCATCGTGGTGAACTGCGTTCGCCCAAAGGCAGTGTCGCCGCCCTTGCCGAGTATGCGCTGGCCGATCTGGTCGCCCAGATAGCTCATCAGCGCTACGCCCTGGCCACAGCAGCCAAGGGCGAAATGGATGCCGTCATGCTGTCCGACATGGGGCAGCTTGGCGAATGTGAAGGCGACGTTTCCCCGCCAGCTATATGCGACGCGTGCATCGGCAAGGGCCGGGAACACCTTCGACATAGCCGCGTGAAGGCGCCTCGTGCTTTCTTCCGAAGTGATCGGCCGGAAGCTGGTGCGGCCTCCGAATATCATTCGCGTGCCGTCCGGCGACAGGCGATAGTAGAACAGGTTGCGCTTCGTATCCTGGATCATTCGCGCCGACGGGATCAGTGCGCGCAACTGCGCCGGGTCCATCGCTTCGGTCGCGATGATGTAGGATCCGATGGGAATGACGCGCCGCCGGAACCACGGCGTGCCTGAATCCGTATACGCGTTCGTGGCGACCACGACTTGATTTGCCCTTACCTCGCCTCGCTCCGTGGAGAGGACGTAACCAGTTCCGTTTTTCCGCACTCCGCCCACTCGGCAGCGCGTGCGGAAGGTCACGCCCGCGCGGCGGCAGGCTTCGACCAGACCGGCATGGTACTTGGCCGGATGCAGCCCGCCCGCCATCACGGTCGTTCGCCCGCCGAAATAGATGTCCGATGCCACTTCCCGGTTCTGGTCGGCCCTCGAGACCATGCGGGTTTCCACGCCGAGTGCATCCAGTTCCTCGGCTTCCCTGGCCAATGCGTCGTAGTGCTTCGGCGCATAGGCGGCAAAATACATGCCCATGCGCTGATAGTCGCAATCGATGCCGTTGGCCTCGATCTGCTGTTCCAGGAACAGAACCGAATCCTGAGCCTCCTGGAACAGTTCATTCGCCGTATCGCGATCATAGGCTGCGCACAGTTCCTTGTGCGACAGCTTCAGCGTGCCCGACACCATGCCGCCATTGCGCGTGCTGGCGCCGAAGCCGAGGTCCTCGGCCTCCATGACCAGCACAGAAGTGCCATTGGACGCCAGCCGGAGCGCAGCGGAGAGGCCGGTATAGCCGGAGCCCACTATCGCTACGTCATAGTGCTCGCGCGCAGAGGCGCCTTCATCTGAGCTGCCCCCATCTCGGGCCGCCCACCAATAGGGCTCGTTGACTACATTCTGGAACTGCTGAGGCACGCGGAGATCTCGCGACTGGATGAACTTTGTTCGCTTATAGAGAACTTTGTGCGGGGCACAAGCTGGATCGCGCCCGGGTCGGGCCGAGGCAATGGTGGCGTCGACCCGCATGGGCTGATGCCAGATGCGGGTAAAGCAATGCCGAATAGCACTGTCGGCCTTGGAGCAGCTGACAATGGCAGGAATGTTCGACGTTCAGTGTTGGCGCAGGAAGCGCCGAGTTCGCCAGCGAGTGTCAACTTGTCAGTCGAGAACCCGATGCGCGGGAGGACGACACGCCTGCCTCAGCGCAGCCAGTCGGCCAACGAGGGCCGGAAATTGCCGGCGCGGCCGGTCATGGCGTCGGCCGCGCACATCGAGTTCAGCACCGCTTCCTGCGTGGCCTCGGTGGCGGCGCGGAAGAGTTTGTCGATGCGGTTTTCGTTCAGCGCACGCATCGAGATGAGGTCGCTCTTCTCGTCGTGGTCGATGGTCGTCGCGGTTGTGAAGCCGATGGCGATGTCGCCGCTGCCATGGCCCCAGAAGGCGCCGAGCCGCGCCAAACCTGCGCCGCAGCGGCGCGTGACGCGCTTCAACTGGCGGTGCTCCAGCGGAACATCGGTGGCAAGGATGATGATGATTGAGCCCTTCTCCGCCGCCTTGTCGGAGCGAGGGGAGGGGCGGCGGCCGTCGGGCAGCACGAGGTCGCCGGCGCGGCCGAAATTGGAAAGCACCAGCGTGCCGAGATGGAAGCTCTGGCCGTCGAGTTCCAGCCGGCGCGATGAGGTGCCGATGCCGCCCTTGAAGCCGAAGCAGGTCATGCCGGTGCCCGCGCCGACATTGCCCTGTTCCACAGCACCTTCATGTGCGTTCGCCAATGCCAGGCGAGCATGTTCCTCGGTGACGGCCATTGCCTGGATGTCGTTGAGCGGCCCGTCATTGCACTCGCAGACCACCGGGTTCACCGTCGCGGTCTGGCGGCCGATGTCCGGGTTGGCGGCGATCGCCTCGCGGATCAGCGCGTTGGCGCAGGTGCCGACCCCAAAAGTGTTGGTGAGCAGGATGGGCGTCTCCAGCGTGCCGAGTTCGTCGATCTGTACCAGCCCCGTGCTCTTGCCGAAGCCGTTGATGACGTCGCTCGCGGCCAGCACCTTCTTGCGGTAGAGATTGCCGGCATGCGGCAGCACGGCGGTGACGCCGGTGTTAATGTCGCCGTCGCGGATCGTGTGGTGGCCGACGCGCACGCCGGGCACATCGGTGATCGCGTTTTTCTCGCCCGTGGGAAGAATTCCGCAGACGATGCCAAAATCCCTTGCGTTCACCGATCTTACCTCAATCTATCCTAGCCGCCCGGGTCTCAGAGGCGGCCGGCTTCCACGATGCGTTTGAGGAAGGCCTGCGTGCGTTCGCCCTGCGGCTTGCCGAAGATCTGTTCCGGCGGACCTTCCTCGTAGACCTTGCCAGCCTGCAGGAAGCAGACCTTGTCCGCGACCTCGCGGGCAAAGCCCATCTCATGCGTGGCGAGCACCATGGTCATGCCGTTCTTGGCCAGATCGCGCACGATGTCCAGCACTTCCGAAACCAGCTCCGGGTCCAGCGCCGAGGTGATCTCGTCGAGCAGAAGGAGCGTCGGGTCCATCATCAGCGCGCGCACGATCGCCACGCGCTGCTGCTGGCCGCCCGACAGGCGGTCCGGGTATTCATCCGCCTTGTGCTGCAGACCGATGCGGGCAAGCAGCGCCTTGCCCTTCTCCACGGCTTCGCCCTTGGGCATGTTCAGCACCTTGATGGGTGCCAGCGTGACGTTTTCGATCACGCTCATATGCGGGAACAGGTTGTAGCCCTGGAAGACGATGCCGATTTCGCGGCGCAGGGCGTCGAGGTCGACGCCGGGGCCGGTGACGCGGTCGCCATGCAGCCGGATCTCGCCCTCGTTGATCGTTTCCAGCCGGTTGATGCAGCGCAGCAGCGTGGACTTTCCGCAACCCGAGGGGCCGATCAGGCAGACCACCTGATGCTCCTCGATGTCGAGCGAGATGCCGGAAAGGACCTCGACCGCGCCGTAGCGCTTGTACGCCTTGTCGATTTCGACCAGTGCCATCTTTCAGTCCATCGGTTCGAGGTTCAGGAGCGCATCTTCTTGCGGTCGCGTTCGATCAGCTTGTCGACGAAGCGAGCCTGCGGGATCGTGAGCACGATGAAGAGGATGGCGACGGTGGTGACGGCGGAGAGGTTGAAATTGTTGCTGGCAATGATCTTCGACTGGTTGAAGGCGTCGATGGTGCCGATGATGGCGACGAGCGCCGTGTCCTTCTGCAGGCTGATGCAGTTGTTCATCAGCGGCGGAACGATGCCGCGCACCGCCTGCGGAATGACCACGTAGCGCATGGTCTTGAAATAGGACAGGCCGAGCGAGCGCGCCGCCGCGATCTGGCTCGGATGCACGCTCTCGATGCCGGCGCGGTAGACCTCGGAGGTGTAGGCGCCGTAGGTCAGCGTCAGCGCGATGATGGCGTAGGCGTTGGAGGAGAGATCCTTCAGGATCGGCAGGCCGGTCAGCGGCAGGCCGAAGCCGATCAGGTAGATGGTGATGATCGCCGGAAGGCCGCGGAACAGGTCGCTATAGATGATGGCCAGTGCGCGGATCGGCTTGCCGGCTTCGCCGGGCAGCGTGCGCGCCACGGCGACCACAAGCGCCCAGATGAGGATCAGCACGGCGGAAACGGTGAAGATGAAGACGTTGGTTCCGAACGCCTTGAGCACGGCGCCGGCGGATTTCACGATCAGCGCGAGGTCGAAGAAGGTCCGGCTGACGGCGGCGTCGTTGACGACAAGGAACCACGACAGCGAGCAGAGGATAAGCAGGGCGGCCGAATAGGCGAGCGCCTTCCAAGACGCGTCGGATGCCTTCGCCCCCAGTTCACGCCCGAGATAGATGTCTGCAGACCTGGCGGCCTGCGATGACCACGACAGGGCGCGCGCTGCAAGCGCCACGACGAACAGCGGCAGCAGGCACGCGAGAGCCGCGACTACCGTCACCGGCGTTTCCGCCCAGCCTTCGTTTATCACGAAGGAACGGATGTATTGCGCCGTATAGGCCAGCGCCGCGAGGGTGGCGAGCGCGAAGAGCAGAACGCCGAAGGAGCGCTTGCCGTAGGTTCGGACCTGGTTGCGAGCGCGCCATCTCCTGGCGCGCTCGTCCTTGGCTTCGAGAGCCGATGTGGACATGTGGTTTCTCTAGCCTTGGCTCAGGGCTTCCAGGTCGGGACGTCGTCGGGCGAAACGCCGCCGAAGGACTCGAGCAGATATGCCGCCTCGAGCTTCTTGAGCGTGCCGTCGGCCTTCAGGTCCTCGATGATCTTGTCGATCGTCTCGGCGTTGGGCGAGCCCTTCTGGTAGATGCCGGCGGTCAGTTCGTCGCTGGCGTATTTGCCGATGGCCTGGAGCTTGCCGCCGGAATTGGCGACCTGGCCGAGCACGATGCCCAGATCGGTCATCACCGCGTCGACCTTGCCGGCTACAGCAGCCGTGAACATCGAGGCGGTGTCATCGAACACGTCCAGATTGGAAACGCCCAGCGTGTCCTGCACGAAGGGCACCAGCGTCGTGCCGGCCTGCGTGCCGACGTGAGCCTGCTTGATCGTCTCTTCGTTCAGGGTCGAGCCGGCCTTGGCGGCAACGCCGTGGGCGGAGGCGAGGTAGGGGGCCGAGAAGTCGACGACCTTCTTGCG
>JAEWHN010000214.1 GCA_023387775.1 Pseudomonadota bacterium
GCGCGCGGGCCGCCGCCCAGCGTCAGCACGATGGTGAAGGAGGTGATGCAGAGCATGAAGACGAGGCCCGCCACACCCGGCAGGCTGGCGCGCAGCGCCGGCCACTCGATCAGCCGGAAGCCGGCGCGTGCGCCCATGCCAAGCTGGCTCGCCAGCCGCCACTGGTCGGCGGGCACAGTGTTCAGCGCCTCCAGGAAAAGACGGGTTGCGAGCGGCAAGTTGAAGAACACATGCGCGATCAGGATGCCTGACAGGCCATATATGCTTGGCCAGTCCCCGCCTGAGATCTGCGCCAGCGGGCCGGCGAAATAGCCTGCGCGGCCATAGAGCGCGAGCACGCCCAGGGCTGCGACAATTGCCGGCAGGGCCAGCGGCACGGCAAACAGCCTGAGGATCAGGCCACGGCCGGGAAATTCCGGATGCCGCGACAGGGCGCGGGCGACGAAAATCGCCGGCACCACGGAGAGCAAGGTCGACAGCACCGCCTGCCACAGGGTGAAGCGGGCGACACGGAACAGATAACCGTCGAAGGCGGCAATCGCGCCCGACAGGTCCTCGACTCCTTCGAGGACTAGCCCGAGGAAGGCGCCACCGATGAGAATGGCGATGGCAGCCAGGGCGACGACGCCGGCGGTGACGCGCCCATCCCTCCCCCTTGGGGGGAGGGTCCGGCCGAAGGCCGGGGGTGGGGTCGTCGCGGCCGCGCTCGACATCGCATTGCGCATCATACACCCGCCCTCTTCTCTGCTTCGTATTCGAAGTCAGGTCCGCCGAGGCATGGATCCCCGTAACCCTTCGCCCCTTCGGGGGCTCCGGGCACGAGGATGACGGGGGCCAATAGGCCATCCCAAATCTCGACGACGGTCGGTTCACACCGACAGAAAAGAAGGCTCGTCATTCTCGTGTCCTGAGCCATGAGCCGGGAGCGAAGCGATCGGCGAAGCGGCGAAGGATCACGGGAATCCATGCCTCTCCATCTCCCCACCGCCACGCCTCGACCGTTTCTCTTGCCCTACTCGCTCATCACGCCCAGCCACTCGTCCACCCATGCTTTGCGGTTGGCGGCGACTTCGTCGGAACCGATGGCAAGCGTCTTGGTCGGCTTCACGAGCTTGTCGAAGGCGGGGTCGAGCGGCTTGTCAATCTTGCCGGCCGGGAACATCCAGTTGGTTTCGGGGATGGCGTCCTGGAAGCCGGGGCCAGTCATGAATTCCATGAATTTTTTCGCCAGCGGGTTCTTCTCGCCGGTGGTGGTGATGCCGGCGACCTCGACCTGCAGATAGTGGCCTTCCTCGAAGCTTGCGGCCTGGTACTTGTCGGTCTTCTCGGCCACCATGTGATAGGCGGGCGATGTGGTGTAGGACAGCACCATCGGCGCCTCGCCCTTGGTGAACAGGCCGTAGGCTTCGCTCCAGCCCGGCGTCACCGTCAGCACGCGCTTCTTCAGCTTGGCCCAGGCTTCCGGCGCCTGGTCGCCATAGACCGCCTTGACCCAGAGCAGCAGGCCCAGCCCCGGCGTCGAGGTGCGCGGGTCCTGGATGGCGATCTTCTCGGCCGGGTCGCCGTCCACCAGCTCCTTCAGGCTCCTGGGCGGGTTCTTCAGCGTCTCGGTGTTGTAGATGACGGCAAAGTAGCCATAGTCGAAGGGCACGAAGGTGTCGTCGTTCCAGCCGCCCGGCACCTGCACATTGGCAAGGTCGATGCCCGAGGGCGCGAACAGGCCGGTGGCCTTGGCTTCGGCCGTCAAATTGGTGTCGAGGCCCAGCACGATGTCGGCCTTGGTCGAGCTTCCTTCGAGCTTCACGCGGTTGAGCAGGGCCACGCCATCGGCGACCGAGACGAAATCGACCTCGCAGGAGCATTCGGCCTCGAAGGCCTTCTTCACCTGCGGGCCGGGGCCCCATTCGGAGGTGAAGCTTTCATAGGTGTAGACGGTCAGCTTGTCGGCGGCGAGCGCCGGCAGCGCGGCCGTAACGGCCAGGGTCGAAACAAATGAGAAAAGCAGCGTGCGCATCGGCGCCTCCTTCATCCAAAAGTTGAAAGGGAATTGAGGCGTCGGGCGTCCGATGCATCTAATCCCTCCGCCGGTACAAACCGGATCAGGTTCAGCGGGTTGGCCAGGTTTCCCCCTTGCCTCTCAGCCGAATCGCGGAAAATTGCGTTCGGCACCCCGTTAGAGCGTCACGAGACATAGGCCGAAGCGTCCGGGCACGCAAGGCCACGCCTCGTTACTGCCTAAAGACGCGAAACCCGGCCTTCCGTTCCAAGGCCCGCGCGTGATAGAGCGGGCCACCATGAGCCGATTTTTCATCCTGCTCGGCGGCGAGCTTGTTCACACGCCGCGCATTGCCGTCCAGGCGGCCGGAAGCCGCGTCATCGCAGCCGACTCCGGCATCCGCCACGCCGAGATGCTTGGCGTGACGCCGGAACTCTGGGTCGGCGACTTCGATTCCGTTCGTGCCGATCACGCCCAACGCTATGCCGGCGTGCCGCGCCGCGTCTTCCCGTCCGAAAAGGCGATGACCGACGGCGAACTGGCGGTGGCCGCCGCGCTGGAAGCCGGAGCCACCTCGCTGGTGCTTGCCGGCGCCTTTGGCGGCCCCCGCTCGGACCACGGCTTCCTGCACCTGGCGCTGGCCATGCGGCTGGCCGAGGCCGGCACCCAGGTGCTGCTCACCAGCGGCGCGCAGGAGGGGCACCCGCTTTTGCCGGGAACCACCAGCTTCGACTATGCCGACGGGACGCTGTTTTCGATCCTGGCCTTTTCCGACCTTTCGGGGCTCAGCGAGGCCGGAGCGAAGTGGCCTCTCGACCGTGTCGAGGTGCCGTTCGGCTCCTCGCTCACCCTTTCCAACGAGGTGAAGGGCAGTTTGCGCATCTCGCTCGAACGCGGCCGCGCAATGCTTCTCGCTCACCCCAGTCCCCTACCGGAACACTGAACACGACATGGCGCCTCCGCTTCTCAATCTCGACGGCATAAAACTGACCTTCGGCGGCACGCCGCTGCTCGACGGGGCGGCGCTTTCGGCCTCCGCCGGCGACCGCATCGCGCTGGTCGGCCGCAATGGTTCCGGCAAGTCCACGCTGCTGAAGATCGCCGCCGCCATGGTCGACCCGCAGGACGGCGAGGTGTTCCGCCAGCCCTCGGCCACCATCCGCTACCTGCCGCAGGTGCCGGATATGGATGGCTTTGCCACCGTGCGCGCCTATGTCGAGGCCGGCCTCGGGCCGGCCGACGATCCCTATCGCGCCACCTATTTGCTCGAACATCTCGGCCTCAGCGGCGACGAGCGCCCGGACGATCTGTCCGGCGGCGAGGCGCGCCGCGCAGCACTTGCGCGCGTCATGGCGCCCGAGCCGGACATCCTGCTGCTGGACGAGCCCACCAACCATCTCGACCTGAAAACCATCGAATGGCTGGAGGACGAGCTTATCCGCTCCTCCTCGGCGCTGATCGTGATCTCGCACGACCGCCGCTTCCTGGAGCGTGTGTCCAAGGCCACCGTCTGGCTCGACCGCGGCCAGACGAAGCGGCTCGAAAGGGGCTTTGCGCATTTCGAGGAGTGGCGGGACACGGTCCTGGAAGAGGAAGAGCGCGAGCAGCACAAGCTCGGCCGCCAGATCGTGCGTGAGGAGCACTGGCTGCGCTACGGCGTAACCGCGCGGCGCAAGCGCAACATGCGCCGGCTGGGCGAGTTGCAGGACATGCGCCAGCGCTTTCGCAATCATCGTGGCGCGGAAGGCACGGCCACGATGGTGGCCAGTGACGCGTCCGAATCCGGCAAGCTGGTCATCGAGGCCAAGAACATTTCGAAGAGCTTCGGCGACCTCACCGTGGTCAGGGATTTTTCCACGCGCATCCAGCGCGGCGACCGCATCGGCCTGGTGGGTCCGAACGGCGCCGGCAAGACCACGCTGCTGAAGATGCTGACTGGCGAACTCGCGCCCGACACCGGCACGGTACGGCTCGGCACCAATCTGGAAATCGCCACGCTCGACCAGAAGCGCGAAGCGGTCGACCCACAGGAAACGCTGGCGCATTACCTGACCGACGGCCGCGGCGAAAGCCTCGTCATCAATGGCGAGCAGCGCCATGTCGTCTCCTACATGAAGGACTTCCTGTTCAAGCCCGAGCAGGCGCGCACGCCGGTGCGCGAACTTTCGGGCGGCGAACGGGCGCGGCTGCTCTTGGCGCGCGTGCTGGCGCGGCCGGCCAACCTTCTGGTGCTCGACGAGCCGACCAACGACCTCGACATGGAAACGCTGGAGCTGCTGCAGGAGCTGGTTGCCGGCTTTCCCGGCACCGTCATCCTCGTCAGCCACGACCGCGATTTCCTCGACCGCACCGTCACCAGCGTGATCGCGCCGGAGGGCGACGGGCGCTGGCTGGAATATGCCGGCGGCTATTCCGACATGCTGGCCCAGCGCGGCGGCACGCGGCTGAACGACCGCCGCGATGCGCGCAAGCAGCCGGCCGAGGCGGCACGTGCGGATGCAGCGCCGGCCGCGCCGAAGGCGCCCGCGAAAAAGCTGTCGTTCAAGCAGAAGTTCGCGCTGGAAAACCTGCCCTCGAAGATGGCGGCGGTTTCGGCCTCAATCGCCGAGTTGGAAAACCACATCGCCGACCCCGCCTTCTACGAGCGCGACCCGAAGGGTTTTCAGAAGACCATCGCCGCCCTCGACAAGGAACGCGCCACGCTGGTGGCTATGGAGGAGGAGTGGCTGGAGCTGGAGATGCTGCGCGAGGAATTGGAGGGGTGAGGAGCGGTCGGCCGCAGGCCGATCAATCGACAGGGAACCCGGTCTGCAACGCAGATTGAAACGTCCAGTGGACGTTTCAAAGGGTATCGGACGCACGGAGGACCGAAGAGCCCTAAGCGGGGGAGGCCGGGAGGCGGTGCGGCTATTCTGAACCGCTTTTGTTGTCGATTTGCCGTCGAGGCATGGATTCCCGACACTCTCCGCTCACTTCGTTCGCTCACGAGGTCGAGAATGACGAATACCTTCACATGGCTCGCTAATATCCGGCGTCGGTGATTGCTCGACGCGGAGTAAGCAAGCGCGTCATTCCCGACCTCGTGAGCGAGGAACGAGCGGAGAGTGTCGGGAATCCATGCCTCGACGTAGCCGTTGGCACGACGAACCACGCCTTGATGGATCACAAGGCGAGGTCGGGTCGGAAAGAAGCCGAGAACAAGCTGGCCGGCGAGGGCCGCCCAATCAATCTCAGCCGTTGCTGTTGCCGGTGGCGGCCTGCCAGGCCTTCATCGCCTCGTCGAACACCTTCTGGCCGGGGAGGCCCTTTTCCATGGTGAACAGGGCGCGGCGGCCGGATTTGTAGATGATCGGCACGTCGATCCAGCTCTGGCGGCGCAGCAGCGCCATGTTGGCTTCCGTCTCCGGCTTGCCGTCGTTGAGCGCGATGAGGAAGAAGCCGTCGGCGATCTTGGCCGGGATGCCGATCAGCGGGCTGCCGGCCTCCTGCTCGGAACCCTTCATGGACACGCGCAGCACATTCTCGATGCCGCCACCCTCGAAGCTCGGCGGTGTCAGGAAGATCACCTCGATGATGTGGCTGGCCGGCAGGGTTGCGTCGGCGTTGCGCCGGATGGTCATGCGCAGCTGCAGGTCCTTGCCCGGAATGGTCGCTTCGGCGCGGATGGCAGGCTCCGGCGGCAGGTCGCCCCCGGGCGATTCCTGCACGACCGACCAGACGATGTTGCCGGGCTCGGCCGAGCCCTGGGCCACGCTGGTGCGCTCCTCGTAGAAGATCGCGCG
>JAEWHN010000154.1 GCA_023387775.1 Pseudomonadota bacterium
CCGCCGGCACCAGCGCCCAGCCTTCGGACCTGGTCGACCCGGATCGATTCCCGGTCTTCGACGCGGGTCGCGGTGGCGAATACACCTATCACGGCCCCGGTCAGCGGGTGGCCTATGTCATGCTTGACCTGAAGCGCCGGCGAGAGGATGTCCGCGCCTTCGTGGCGGCGCTGGAAGCGTGGATCATCGCCACGCTGGACCGCTTCAACGTGCGCGGCGAGCGGCGCGAGGACCGGGTCGGGGTGTGGGTTGTCCGGCCGGATCGCCCGCCTATGCCCGACGGCACCCCCGCGGAGGACAAGATCGCGGCAATCGGCATCCGCCTGCGGCGCTGGGTGAGCTTCCATGGCATCGCCATCAATGTCGAACCGGATCTCAGCCACTTCAGCGGCATTGTGCCGTGCGGCGTGACCGAGCACGGCGTCACCAGTCTCGTGGACCTCGGCTTGCCCGTGGCGATGTCCGATCTCGACGTGGCGCTGAAGGCCTCGTTCGAGACCGTCTTCGGTCCGGCCGAGATCACGCGCGAGGCGGACAGCAAGGCCGGTTGATGCCGCCCCGCAAACCCCTTGCGCCCAGTCGAAAATGGATCGTCACATCGCGCCGATCCACATCGCCATCGTGACCAGAAACGCGCTCATGCAAATCAGCGAGATGACATCCTGGAACAGATCGGTCATGATTCCCTCGTGTATTTGATATGTTTCTACTTTGTTCTATTTTTGTTCGCGCGTCAACTGGTGCAGCGATCGACAATGGCGCCCTCGCGGCTGAGGTGGCGGCAGGGTTAAGCGGGCGTTAACGCGGCGCGTGCACCGCCGCGGGATGGGAAGCGCGGGGCTTTACCTCTCCCTGAGAACGTTCGTCGTTGGAAAAACCAAAGTGGTGGCGTCGAAAGCGGGACATGCTCTTGCTGCACCGTTGCGGCAGCTTTGGCGGAGCGGCATGGATTCCCGGAACCTCCGCACTTCGCTTCGCTCGTGCTCCGGCCCGAGGATGCGGCGGGGTGGGAGACGGCCGCCACCAATCACGGTGGCGTTGCAAGTGCTGGCGTCGGAAGTGCGACATGCTCTTGCGGCACCGTTGCGACAGCTTTGGCGGGAGCGGCATGGGTCCCCGGAACCTCCGCACTTCGCTTCGCTCGTGCTCCGGCCCGAGGATGACGGCGGGGTAGGAGACGGCCGCCACCAATCACGGGCGGCGTCGCAAGTGTTGGCGTTCGGAAGTGCGACATGCTCTTGCGGCACCGCCGCGGCAGCTTTGGCGGAGGGGCAAGGGTCCCCGGAACCTCCGCACTTCGCTTCGCTCGCGCTCCGGCCCGAGGATGACGGGGGTGGGGGAAGACGACCGCCACCAATCACGGCGGCGTCGCAAGTGCCGAGCGATGAAGGGCTCCACGCAAGAGCCCACGCCCCCACCTCAGAGCGGCACGATCTTGCCTTGGGAGAGCGTGACGCGGCGGTCCATGCGCGCGGCAAGCTCATGGTTGTGGGTGGCGATGAGCGCCGCCAGGCCGGACTGCCGCACGAGGGCCGAGAGCGCGCCGAACACATAGGAGGCGGTGTTGGGGTCGAGGTTGCCGGTCGGCTCGTCGGCCAATAGCACCAGCGGCGCATTGGCAACGGCGCGGGCTATCGCCACGCGCTGCTGTTCGCCGCCCGAAAGCTCGGACGGGCGGTGTTCGCCGCGCTTACCGATCTGCATGTATTCGAGAAGCTGCTTCGCGCGCGCCCGCGCTTCCGCCGGCGCAAGCCCTTTGACGAGCTGCGGCATCATCACGTTCTCGATGGCCGAGAACTCCGGCAGCAGATGGTGGAACTGATAGACGAAGCCGATGTCATTGCGGCGAATGGCCGTGCGCTCGTCGTCGGAAAGGCGGCCGCAATTGCGCCCGGCCAGCATCACCTCGCCGGCGTCGGGCCGCTCCAGCAGGCCGGCCGTGTGCAGCAGCGTGGACTTGCCGGCACCGGACGGCGCCACCAGCGCCACCATCTCGCCGCGCCGCAGCGAAAATTCGGCACCGCTGAGAATGGTGAGCTTGCGCGGCCCCTGGACGTAGTGCCGGTCGACGCCCTTGAGTTCTAGGATTCTTTCGCTGGCCATCATTCGTATCGCAAGGCTTCGACCGGATCGAGCTTGGCGGCGCGCCAAGCCGGGAACAGCGTTGCCAGGAAAGACAGGACAAGCGCCATGGCGACGACGCTGATGGTCTCGCCCATGTCCATCTTGGCCGGCAGTTTGCTGAGGAAATAGAGCTCGGGGTTGAATAGGACGGTGCCCGAGATCCAGGAGAAGAACTGACGGATCGACTCCACGTTGAGGCAAACCACGATGCCCAGGACGACGCCGGCGACGGTGCCGGTGACGCCGATCGCAGCCCCCGTCATCATGAAGATGCGCATCACCGCGCCGCGCGTGGCACCCATGGTGCGCAGGATGGCGATGTCGCGCCCCTTGTCCTTCACCAGCATGACCAGGCCGGAAATGATGTTCAGTGCCGCCACCAGCACGATCAGTGTCAGGATCATGAACATCACGTTGCGTTCGACCTGCAGCGCGGAGAAGAAGGTCTGGTTGCGCTGGCGCCAGTCGGAAACGAAGACCGGCCGCTGCGCCGCCTCCTCCACCGCGGGCTTCAGAGCATCGACCGCGTCGGGATTGTCGACGAAAATCTCGATCGTCTGGACGCGGTTTTCCATGTTGAAGAACAGCTGCGCCTCGGAAAGCGGCATGTAGACGATCGAGGAATCGTATTCCGACATGCCGACCTCGAAGATCGCCGTGATCGGATAGCCCTTCATGCGCGGCGTGGTGCCCATCGGGGTGATTTCGCCTTCCGGCGCGATCAGGGTGACCGTATCTCCGAGAACGAGGCCCAGATTGTCGGCCATGCGGCTGCCGATCGCCACGCCCTCGCCGGTGTCGAAGCCAACAAGAGAGCCCTGCTTGATGTTGTTGGCGACAAGCGGGATCCTGCCCAGGTCTTCGCCGCGAACGCCGCGCACCAGTGCGCCAGTGCCGGCCCCGACCTCGCCTTGCGCCAGCACCTGCCCGTCGATGAGCGGAATGGCATATTTGACGCCACGCACGCCGTTGATGCGGCCTGCCACGGCTTCGTAGTCGTCAAGCGGCGTGTCCATCGGCTGCACGATCAGGTGACCGTTGATGCCGAGGATGCGATTGAGCAGCTCGGCGCGGAAGCCGTTCATCACCGCCATGACGATGATGAGCGTGGCCACGCCCAGCATGATGCCGACGAAGGAGATCGAGGCGATCACCGAGATGACCGTCTCCTTGCGGCGCGAGCGCAGATAGCGCCACGCCACCATCCGCTCGAAGACGGAAAACGGACCGGCGCCAGCCGGTTTGGCCGCCGCCTTCGCCATCAGGCCTTACCGAAGCGCGCGATTGCGGCGGGGATCGACATCGTCTCCCGCTCGCCGGTACGGCGGTTCTTGATCTCGACCTCGCCTGCGGCCACGCCGCGCGGGCCGACGATGACCTGCCACGGCAGGCCGATCAGGTCGGCTGAGGCGAACTTGCCGCCCGAGCGCTGGTCGGTGTCGTCGTAGAGAACTTCCTTGCCAGCCGCGGTAAGCGCTTCATAAAGCTCTTCGGAAACGCGGTCGCACTCGGCGTCGCCCGTCTTCATGTTGATGATGCCGACCTGGAACGGCGCCACCGCCTCCGGCCAGATGATGCCGTTCTCGTCGTGGCTGGCCTCGATGATCGCGGCGATCAGGCGCGACGGGCCGATGCCGTAGGAACCCATGGAGACATAGTGCTCCTTGCCGTCCGGACCGGCGACCTTGGCCTCCATCGGCTTCGAATACTTCTCGCCGAAGTGGAAGATG
>JAEWHN010000162.1 GCA_023387775.1 Pseudomonadota bacterium
CCCCGTCGGCATCTGCACCTTCGGCATCGCCTTCATCGGCCCGCACATCATTACCATCGGCATGGCGCCCTTCCCGCATATCGCGGGCTCGGCTTCGGCCATGATGGGCTTCATCCAGATGAGTTCGGGCTTTCTCGGAGGGCTCGCGGCCGCCGCGCTCGGCTTCCCCCTCCTGGCCTTCGGCACGGTTATCCCGCTGATGGAATTTGCAGCGGTCGGCAGCTATCTCGCCTATCTTTACGTCGAACGGCGGGTATGAAAAACCCGCCGGCGTTGCAACGCCGGCGGGTCTGATGCGATCGGAAAAAAAGGACCTCAGCCCAGCCGGCGCTTGGCAAGCGTCCGCAGGCGCAGGGCATTGAGCTTGATGAAGCCGGCTGCGTCCTTCTGGTCGTAGGCGCCCTGGTCGTCCTCAAAGGTGACCAGCGTGTCGGAATAGAGCGACTTGTCGCTCTCGCGGCCGATGACCATGACATTGCCCTTGTAGAGCTTCAGCGTCACCTCGCCCTCGACATGCTCCTGGCTCTTGTCGATCAGCGCCTGCAGCATCTCGCGCTCCGGCGAGAACCAGAAGCCGTAATAGATGAGCTCCGCATAGCGCGGCATCAGCTCGTCCTTCAGATGCGCGGCACCCCGGTCGAGCGTGATCGACTCGATCGCCCGGTGAGCGGCAAGAAGGATCGTGCCGCCGGGGGTCTCGTAGACGCCCCGGCTTTTCATGCCGACGAAGCGGTTCTCGACGAGGTCGAGACGGCCGATGCCGTTGTCGCGACCGTAATCGTTGAGCTTGGCGAGAAGCGTCGCCGGGCTCAGGCGTTCGCCGTTGATCGACACCGCATCGCCCCGCTCGAAGCCGATCTTGATGATCGTCGCCTTGTCCGGCGCGGCTTCGGGAGAGATCGTGCGCATGTGGACGTATTCCGGAGCCTCCTTGCTCGGATCCTCCAGCACCTTCCCTTCGGACGACGAGTGCAGCAGATTGGCGTCCACGGAGAAGGGAGCCTCGCCCTTCTTGTCCTTGGCGACCGGGATCTGGTGCTTCTCGGCGAAGTCGAGCAGGTCGGTGCGGCTCTTGAACGCCCAGTCGCGCCACGGCGCGATGATCTTGATGTCGGGGTTGAGCGCATAGGCCGAAAGCTCGAAGCGGACCTGGTCGTTGCCCTTGCCGGTGGCGCCGTGGGCGATGGCGTCGGCGCCGGTCTTCTCGGCGATCTCGACGAGGTGCTTGGAGATCAGAGGGCGGGCGATGGAGGTGCCGAGCAGGTAGACGCCCTCATAGACGGCATTGGCGCGGAACATCGGGAAAACGAAGTCACGCACGAATTCCTCGCGCACGTCCTCGATGAAGATTTCCTTGATGCCGAGCATTTCGGCCTTCTTGCGCGCCGGCTCGAGTTCCTCGCCCTGGCCGAGATCGGCGGTGAAGGTCACCACCTCGGCGCCGAGCTCGGTCTGCAGCCACTTGAGGATGATTGAGGTGTCGAGGCCGCCCGAATAGGCGAGCACGACCTTTTTGACGTCTTTCCACTTGGACATTGTCGATCCGCTTCCGTTGCCGCGCAGCCGCCCTTGCGGCACCGCGCTTTGGCGGCACTTTTAGCAGGAACGGCGATGCGGGCAAGCTTTGTGCGATCCGGTTTGCGCTGGCGGGGCAAGGTGGTTTCGATTAACTTGCCGCCATCTCAGCCGGACCCGCGCAAATGTCGTTCATTCCCGAAGTCGCCGTCATCCTGCAATTCGCCGTCGCCACCTACCTCATCGCCATCACGCCGGGCCCGGACATGACCCTGTTTGTCGGGCGGGCGCTTTCGGAGGGCCGCCGCGCCGGCTTTGCCTGCATGCTCGGCACCTTCACCGGCATCGTCGTTCACACCATGCTGGTGTCGCTCGGTCTCTCGGCCCTGATCGTGGCCGCGCCGCAGGCCTTCATGGCGCTCAAGATCGTCGGCGCCGGCTATCTGGTGTGGCTCGCCTGGCAGGCGCTCCGGAACGGCTCGGCCTTTTCGCCGGAGACGGCGAAGCGCGCGCCGCGCTCGCTGTTCCAGAATTGGGCGACAGGCGTCGGCATCAACCTGCTCAACCCGAAGATCGTCCTGTTCTTCATGACGTTCCTGCCGCAGTTCGTCTCGGCCCACGATCCGCAGGCGCCAGGCAAGCTGTTCTTCCTCGGCATGCTGTTCATCGTGCTGTCGCTGCCGCTCGCGGTGCCGATGGTGGTCGCGGCCGACAAATTCGCCGGCCTGCTCAGGAAGAGCCCGCGGGTGACGCGTGTCGTAGACTATCTGTTCGCGGGCGTGTTTTCCGCTCTCGCGCTGAAGATGCTCACGGCGCAGGCGCGCTAAGGCAAGGGCATGTCCTGCCGCCAGCTTCCGGCCGTGCGGCCGGCGATCAGCCAGTAGGCCCATCCTCCGATCATGCCCGCGCCGACGAGCAGCAATGCCATGCGCGGGTCGTCCGGGGGCAGCCAGTAGGGCTCGTCGAAGCTATCGCCGGTCACAGACTGCCAGACCGTGCCTGTACCGAATGCGAAGCCGACGACGCTGAGCGCCACCGCGCCGCCGCCGAGCGCATGGACGAGCCAGTCGCGCTTGCCGAGGAATTCGGTGAGCAGGACGACCAGCAGCGACGGGAAGAAGGCGAAATAGGCGATTAACAGCGCCATGAAGGGGATCATGAACACCAGCGAGGCGGTGGTGACGGGATCGCCCGGCTCCGCCCCAAGCGCGCCGAGCGCCAGGATGTTGATGAAGGCGCTGGCTGCGAGCGCCGCGCCGATATAGCCGAGAAGGACGACCGCCAGACGGAAGATGATGGCGAGAACGCCGTTCACGCCTCGCCGTGCCCCGCGATCATCATGGCTTCCAGCGCCAGGCGCTCGGACTTCTTCAGGCGCTCCGATTCCGACTTCAGCTGGCCGCAGGCGGCAAGGATGTCGCGGCCGCGCGGGGTGCGGATTGGCGACGCATAGCCGGCGGCGTTGATGAAGTCGGCGAACTTCTCGATCTGCTCCCAGTCCGAGCACTGGTAGTTCGAGCCCGGCCAGGGGTTGAAGGGGATCAGGTTGATCTTGGCCGGAATGCCCCTGAGCAGCTTCACCAATGCCTTGGCGTCGTCGAGGCTGTCGTTGACGTCCTTCAGCATCACATACTCGAAGGTGATGCGCCGCGCATTGGAGAGGCCGGGATATTTGCGGCAGGCCTCCATCAGTTCCTTGAGCGGGAACTTCTTGTTGATCGGCACCAGGAGGTCGCGCAGGTCGTCATTGGTGGCATGCAGCGAAATCGCCAGCATGACGCCGATCTCTTCGCCGGTGCGATAGATTTCCGGCACCACGCCCGAGGTGGACAGCGTGATGCGGCGCTTCGACAGCGCCAGCCCGTCGCCGTCGGACGCGATCAGCAGCGCCTTCTTCACGGCATCGAAATTGTAGAGCGGCTCGCCCATGCCCATCATGACGATGTTGGACACCTTGCGCCCTTCCGACGGCACGATGGCGCCGGCGGGTGTGTCGCGGTCTGGGAAATCGCCCAGCCGGTCGCGGGCGGAAAGAAGCTGGGCGAGGATTTCCTCAGCCGTCAGGTTGCGTACTAGCTTCTGCGTGCCGGTGTGGCAGAACGAGCAGGTGAGCGTGCAGCCGACCTGGCTGGAAATGCACAGCGTGCCGCGGCCTTCCTCGGGAATGTAGACGGTCTCGATCTCGACCGGGCGGCCGGCACCGCGCGGCGGAAAGCGGAACAGCCACTTGCGCGTGCCGTCGTTGGAGATCTGCTCTTCCACGATCTCAGGCCGTGCGATGGAAAAATGCTCGGCGAGTGCCGCGCGCAGGTCCTTCGAGATGTTGAACATATGCGCGAAGTCGGAAATGCCGCGCACATAGAGCCAGTGCCAGAGCTGCTGCACGCGCATCTTGGCCTGGCGCTCCGGCACGATGCCGGCGGCGACCAGCGCCTCGGCCATCTCGGCGCGCGTCAGGCCGATCAGCGATGCCTTCTCCGGCGCGACGCTGGGGCGCAATGCGTTGCGGGTGCTGTCGGCGGTGAGATCGAGCGAAAAAGCCATGGTACCGGAATTTTCAGGGTTGAGGCGGACGCTTCCAAAGCTCCGAATGCGCGCACATAGCACGACTTGGCGCCCGCGTCACGGCCTGCAATTGGGGCTGGCCGTCGACGATTCCAAGGGGCAGCCACTTCCAAAGCCCTCTTGAAGCAAGAAAAGCCGGATCGAGGACCCGGCTTTTCGAAGAGACAGCGAGCGCTGGCTTACTTGCAGGCCGAGATCGACTGCAGCGCCGCGGAAATGCCCTTCAGCGAGAAGGTGTAGGTGGTGGGGTTGCCGCGTCCGGACTTCGCCGCAATCTTCATGTCGGCGCCGCCCTTCATGGCGGCGATCAGCAGCGGTTCTTCGGCGGCGTTCTCCACCCAGGCCGACTTGCCGCGCGTGAACATGGTGAAGTTCTTGTCGCCGACGCTGACCGTCACCTTCGAATTGGCCTGCAGGTCATAGGAGGCGATGAACTGCGGCTCGTAGGAAACCGACTGTCCGGGGCGCTGGCTGACGAAGAAGAAGATGTCGCCATGGTCGAGATTGGCCGGCTGCTTGTCGGTCGGAACCGTCAGCACGTAGCAGACCTTCCCGGTGTTGGCCTGATAGCTGTAGGTGCCCCATGCATTGTGCTGGCCGATCTTGGTGGCTGACTGGGCCAGCGAGGGGGCGGCGCTGGCAATCAGAAACAGGCTCGAAGCGAGAGCAACGAATGGGCGCATTGTTTTTTGGATCCCTGTTCTTTGCGTAATGTGCGGGGGGCAGGCAGGAGCCGCGCCGCCCGTGGTAGAGTTCAATTTGGTTTAATCTGGGTTACCAAAGCGTGAATATATCTGGCAAGGGTTGGTTTTCGCCATGGTGTCGCCGCCTTTTCGCGCGGCCCCGCAAGGGGAAGCGCCGTCCCTGCGGACGTTTGAAGATGACGAAAACGGCAAGAATTTGACTGCCCCTGCCCCGCGGTGAAGTGCCGCTATTTGGCGAAAAAACGGCTCCCGGGCGAGCGCGGTGATCAAGCGCCTGTCAGTCGAGCGCCGCCAGCGATTCCCTGGCGGCAAGGCGGTGGGCGGGGGTGATGTTGGAGCGCACGGCGGCGATTGCCGCCGCCAGCACCGCGATGTCGTCGGTGAATCCAATTCCCAGCATCACGTCGGGAATGGCATCGACCGGCAGCACGAAATAAGCCAGGGCGGCCAGCAGGATCGCCTTCGCGCGCAGCGGCGTCTGCGCATCCATCGCGCAATAGTACGCCGCGACCACCTCCTCCATGAACGGCACCTGTCGCGCTGCCTTCCTGGCGGTTCGCCAGAACCTGTCGCGCACGTTCCTTTCATTGCTGGCAGGATCGCCGGTGTCGAATTTCGCTTTGGCCATCTGAACCCTCCGGTGCGCGCTATGTGGTAAGTTTTGCCTTCGCCTGCAAGGTTTTCCCGGCAGCGGCCGCAGCGGGGCAAGCCCCCGATGCTATCGGCCTTTTCCACTTCACATGTTATGGGAGGGCTGTTTTCATCGAGCCCGCAAGCCACCATGACCGCGAGACTTCCGCTTTCGATCCTCTTTGTCTGCCTTGGCAATATTTGCCGATCGCCGCTGGCGGAAGGGGTTTTTCGTGGCGTGATGGCCGAGCGCGGCTCGGAAGAACTGTTCCTGCTCGATTCGGCCGGCACCGGGGGCTGGCATGCAGGGTCAAGCCCGGACCCGCGCTCCATCGCGGTTGCCGCGCATCATGGTCTCGACATTTCGGGCCAGCGCGCCCGCAAGGTGACGTCGGAAGATTTCTCCGGCTTCGATTTGATCCTCGGCATGGACCGCTCCAATGTCGAGGACATGCGCTGCGTCGCGCCTGTCGAGCACCGTCGGAAAATCCACCTCTTCCTCGACTTTGCCGCAGGCCGGCCGGCCGATGTTCCAGACCCGTATTACGGCGGCCCTGACGGCTTCCTCGAGGTCTACCGCATGATCCGCGCCGCTTCCGAAGCGCTGGCCGACAGGCTGGAGCGAAACTCCCTGCCGGTCAAAGGCCAGGCTTCCTCCACGACATAGGGGCCGCCTCCGACCGTGTCGCGCGAGGACATCAGAACGAAGCGGCCGACCTTGAAAGGGGCGCTGGAGAAATTGCCGCGTTCCGACAGATACTTCGCCACCTCCTGGGTATTGGGATTTTTCAACCGGGCCAGGGTGACATGCGGCATGAACTTGCGAGCATCTGCCGGAAGGCCGAGGCGCTGGCAGATGCGCTCGATCTCGCCCTGCAGTGCGTGAAGATCGGGCGAGGGCGAAACGCCGGCCCACACGGCATGCGGCTTCTTGGAGCCGAAGGCGCCGACGCCGGAAAGTTCGAGATGGAAGGCGGGGCGGCGCACCCGGTCGAGCGCGTTGGCGATCTCGTCGGCCACATGGCCTTCGATGTCGCCGAAGAAGCGGAGCGTCAGGTGATAGTTCTCGACGTCGATCCAGCGGGCTCCCGGAAGGCCCCCGCGCAGCAGTGAGAGGGAAAGCGCTGCATCACGCGGGATTTCGAGGGCGGTGAACAATCGCGGCATCTCAGCCTCCCCGAATCGAACTCTTACCCCTAGCG
>JAEWHN010000184.1 GCA_023387775.1 Pseudomonadota bacterium
ACGGACCGAAGGCCTTGTGCAACTCGGTCGAAATGAAGGCCAGCCACTGCTGCACGCGGTAGCGCGCCATTTCGCCTGCCTTCGGCATCAGACCGCTCTCGGGCTTCTGGTCGGCGAGATACTGCACCAGCACGGAGGCTTCGGTCATCAGCTCGCCATCGGGCAACACCAGCGCCGGCACATAGCCGTTCGGGTTGGTGGCGAGGAAATCCTGGTCTGCCTCGGTCTTCTTGCTCTTGCCGTCGACCTTGATGAGCTCGACGTCGAGACCGGCTTCGTTGGCAACGATATGCGGAGCCAGCGAGCAGGCGCCGGGCATGTAGAAAAGTTTCATTTCGAAAGATACTCCGAATGGATTGGCCAGCCCCTCTCGCACGCACGCGCGAGGCGGCCAAGTCCGCGGGCGATAAACAATGTGTGTTCAGATGCGAAACGACTGCGACGGCGAGGCCGTCCCGTGGCTCAAACCGTGATGGTCTTCAGCCGCTCGGCGATCACTTCTGCCAGCCGTTCGGCGACCTCGGCCTTGCTCATGTCGGGCCATTCCTCGATGCCGGCCTTGGAGACGATCTTCACCCGGTTGCGGTCGCCGCCCATGGCGCCGCCGGCTTCCGAAACATCGTTGGCAATGATGAAATCGGCGCCCTTCTTTTTCAACTTCGCCTCGGCATTGGCGACTATGTTTTGCGTTTCGGCGGCAAAACCAACCACCAGATAGGGTCGGCTCTTATGATGGCCGATGGTTGCTAGGATGTCGGGATTCTCGACCATCTGCAGCG
Source organism: Pseudomonadota bacterium (assembly GCA_023387775.1). Taxonomy (GTDB): domain Bacteria; phylum Pseudomonadota; class Alphaproteobacteria; order Rhizobiales; family Rhizobiaceae; genus Pseudaminobacter. Next base: position 780 of record JAEWHN010000184.1, read on the forward strand.
CCGGCGGCCCCTCGCCCGCCACCTTCTTGATTTTTTCATCCGCCGAACTTGCGGTGCGCCAGTCGGCAACGGCCGCGACGAAGACGGCCGCGTCTGCCGGCAGCAGGCCTTCCACCGCATCGCGCATTTCGCGCGCTGTCTCGACATGGGTCGTTTGAACGCCGGTCGGATCAGGGATAGTGACGGGGCCGGACACCAGCCGCACATCCGCGCCGAGCCGGGCTAGCGCCGCCGCGATCGCGTGTCCCTGCTTGCCCGACGAGCGATTGGCGATGTAGCGCACCGGGTCGATCGGCTCATGGGTGGGGCCGGAAGTGACGATGATCCTGCGGCCCGTCAGCGGCTTCCGCCGCGTGTCGAACAGCGTTTCGATGGCCGCCACGATCTCCAGCGGCTCGGCCATGCGGCCCTCGCCGGCCTCACCGCTTTCGGCCATCTCGCCCATGTTGGGGCCGATGAAGCCGACGCCATCCTTCTGCAGCGTGGCATGGTTGCGGCGGGTGGCCGGATGCGCCCACATCCTCGGGTTCATCGCCGGCGCCATCAGCACTTTCTTATCCGTGGCAAGCAGCACGGCCGACGCTAGGTCGTTGGCGAGCCCGTGGGCCAGCTTGGCCATCAGGTCTGCGGTGGCGGGCGCCACGACGATCAGGTCGGCTTCGCGCGACAGGCGAATGTGGCCGACATCCTGCTCGTCCTGCCGGTCGAACAGGTCAGTGAAGACATGATCCGCGCTGAGCGCGCCTACGGCAAGCGGGGTGACGAACTGCTGCGCGGCATCCGTCATGATGCAACGCACCGCCGCACCCCGTTCGCGCAGCCGACGCATGAGGTCGAGCGACTTGTAGGCCGCAATGCCGCCGCCGATGATGAGCAGTACGCGCTTGCCCGAAAGTGTCATGCCTTGCCTGCCCTCACGCCGGCTTCAACGCCGGCTCGATATCCGTATGGACGAAATCGTCGCCCTTGAAAAGCAGAGGTAGCTTGCGGGTCTTGGCGAGAGCGTAGGAAAAGCAGTCGCCCATGTTGAGGTTTGCCTTGTGGCCGGAGCCGCGCCCATAATGGGCATAGGCTGAGCGGGCAGCGACCAACTGATCGATATCAAAAGCGGCTATTTCAGGCTCGACCAATGCAAGGAACCCATCGACCTGCCTTGCTCCGTTTGGAAAGTCCTCGCGCCTGGAAACACAATAGACCTCATGCAGTGTCCCCGCGCTGATCGCCGGTAAAAAATTCCGATCCAGATAGAACCTGAAACGGTCAGCATCATCCTCTCTGAGCAGGATCGCAACAATCGCCGACGTATCTATGACAAAGCCGCTCAAAGCAGCCCTTCATCCCACATTTCGTCGCTGATCTTTTTCTGGTCGAAAGGCTTATCAGGCTTGACGCCCAGTCGCCTCAAATCCTGGAGTATCGATTGCCTCCGGCGGGGCTTGGCAACACTTTCAGCCAGCGCTTCCCGCGCTTCCTGCTCCATGGAAACCCCACGTTCGGCGGCGCGCTTGCGTAGCGCCTGTTTAACGCTTTCATCGAGGTTGCGGATCGTCAACGTGCTCATAGGCTGGCCCCCTCTCACGAAAGATAGCGCCTGAAAGCGATGCTTTCAATGACAGCACTGCTAGCAATGCTGTCACTTGGGCCCTACACCAGCTTCCAGCCGATCCAGATCAGCGCCAGTGCAATCACCCACAGCGCCGCTCGGCCCCAGCGGGTGTGGCGCGCTTCGGCCTTGCCGATGGCCTCCGCGGTGGCCGGGTCGAAGCGCAGGCCATGCTCGGCCATCGCATCGATCTCGCGCGACAGGCGCTCGGTGCGGGCGGCGAAGTCCGGCGCCTGGCGGGCCAGTGAAAGCAGCGCGTTCACACCGTCGCGCGCGTCGCTCAGCATGCCGCGCGGGCCCAGATTGGCGGCGATCCAGCTGCCCACCACCGGCTCGGACGTCTTCCACATGTTGAAGTGCGGATCGAGCGTGCGGGCCACGCCTTCCACAACCACCATGGTCTTCTGCAGCAGGATCAGTTCGGGCCGCGTCTGCATGTCGAACAGCTCGGTCACCTCGAACAGCAGCGTCAGCAGCTTGGCCATGGAGATGGTTTCGGCCGGCTGGCCGTGGATCGGCTCGCCGATGGCGCGGATCGCCTGCGCGAAGGCCGCGACATCGTGCCTGGCCGGCACATAGCCGGCCTCGAAATGCACCTCGGCGACGCGGTTATAATCCCGCACGATGAAGCCGTAGAGGATTTCGGCAAGGAAGCGCCGTTCCTTGTGCCCCAGCCGCCCGGCAATGCCGAGATCGACCGCCACGATGGTGCCGTCCGCCTCCACGAACAGATTGCCGGGATGCATATCCGCGTGGAAGAAGCCGTCGCGCAGCGTATGGC
>JAEWHN010000227.1 GCA_023387775.1 Pseudomonadota bacterium
ATGCCGAACATGGCCTTGCCCGGCTGGTCGCCGAAGGCGGTCTTGCAGCGCTCGGCCCAGCGCAGCGAAAGCTCCATCGCCCGCTCGATCTCGCGCTCCTTGGCCGGCAGCGCGGTGCATTCGTCGAGCTGCATCTGGATGTCCGAATCGAGCAGGCCCTGGATTTCGATCGAACGTTCGGGCGACATTTCATAGGGCGCGCCGTCGATATGCGAGCGGAAGGTGACTCCCTGCTCGGTGATCTTGCGCAGATTGGACAGCGACATGACCTGGAAGCCGCCGGAATCGGTCAGGATCGGGTGCGGCCAGCGCGCGAATTCATGCAGTCCACCAAGCCTGGCGACGCGCTCGGCACCCGGCCGCAGCATCAGGTGATAGGTGTTGCCCAGGATGATGTCGGCGCCGACGCCCCTCACCTGGTCCATATACATGGCCTTCACCGTGCCGCCGGTGCCCACAGGCATGAAGGCCGGCGTGCGGATGGTGCCGCGCGGCATGGTGATTTCGCCGCGCCGGGCGTTGCCGTCCGTAGCAAGAATATTGAAGGAAAACTCGGTACTCATTCGCGGGCCCTGAACAGCAGGCTGGCATCGCCATAGGAATAGAAACGATAGCCGCTGTCGATAGCATGGGCGTAAGCGGCGCGCATGGTTTCCAAACCGCTGAAGGCGGAAACCAGCATGAAAAGCGTCGAACGCGGCAGGTGGAAATTGGTCATCAGAACGTCAACCGCCCGAAAACTGTAACCGGGGGTGATGAAGATGTCGGTCGCCCCGGACCAGGCGGCCATGGAGCCGTCGGGCGCGGCAGCGCTTTCCAGAAGGCGCAGCGAGGTGGTGCCGACCGCGATGACGCGGCGCCCCTGGGCGCGTGCGGCGTTGACGGCGGCGGCGACCTCCGCCGACACATGGCCGATCTCGGCATGCATCTTGTGGTCGGCGGTGTCGTCGGCCTTCACCGGCAGGAAGGTGCCTGCGCCGACATGGAGCGTAACGAACCGCCGCTCGACGCCGCGGGCATCCAGCGCGGCGAACAATTCCGGCGTGAAATGCAGCCCGGCGGTGGGCGCGGCCACGGCACCCTCTTCGCGGGCGTAGACGGTCTGGTAGTCGGCGCGGTCGCGCGCGTCGTCGGGCCGCTTGGACGCGATGTAGGGCGGCAGCGGAATGTGACCGACGGCGTGCAATGCCTCGTCCAGCATCGGGCCGGACAGGTCGAAGGCCAGCAGCACTTCGCCCGCCTCGCCCTTTTCGACAACTGTGGCGTCGAGCGCGCCGAGCATGCAGGCTTCGGCACTGTGGCCGAACTGGATGCGGTCGCCCTCGGCGACCCGCTTGCCCGGGCGCACGAAGGCGCGCCAGCGGTCCGGGCCCACGCGCATGTGCAAGGTGGCGTCGACATGGGCGATCGCCTCGCCGCGCTGGCGCACGCCTTTCAACTGCGCGGGGATTACTTTCGTGTCGTTGAAAACGAGCAGGTCGCCCGGCTGCAGCAACGACGGCAGGTCGCCGACCTGTCCGTCTTCCAGGGCGGCGCCCGGGTGCACCACGAGCAGCCGTGCGGTGTCGCGCGGTTCGGCGGGACGAAGCGCGATGCGCTCTTCCGGCAGGTGAAAATCGAAAAGGTCTACGCGCATCAGAACAGGCGGATCATCAAGGCCCCGGCCAGCAGCAGCACCGCGCCGGCGACGCGGCCCATGGTGATCTCGCGGACCGCTACGCCGAGGAAGCCAACGCGGTCGATGAGCATGCCGGCCAGCAGCTGGCCGGCAACAAGGAAAGCCATCAGCGCTGCCGCGCCGAGGCGCGGCGTGAGGATGGTGGCGCTGGTGACATAGGCGGCGCCAAGCAGGCCTCCGCCAACGAACATCCACGGTGCCGGCGCCCGCCAGTCGAGCGAGACGCCCTGCAGGCGGGTGACGGCAACCGAAACGATGCCGAGCACGATTGCGCCCGACAGGAAGGAGAACGCGGCGGCCGCGACAGGAAGGCCAAGCCCCTTGCTGAGCTCGGAATTGATCGGCGCCTGGATGGCGATGAACGCGCCAGCCATGATGCCGAGCATAGACCAGAAAATACCCGCCACTGCCGCTTGCGCCTTATTCCTGAACGTCGGCCGCGACCTTCATCGACACGATCTTGTCGGGATCCTGCACCGGCTCGCCGCGCTTGATCTTGTCGACATTTTCCATGCCTTCGATGACCTGGCCCCAGACCGAGTACTGGCGGTTGAGGAAGCCGGCATCCTCAAAGCAGATGAAGAACTGCGAGTTGGCGGAATTCGGGTTCTGGGCGCGCGCCATCGAGCAGGTCCCGCGGCCGTGATTCATGTTGGAGAACTCGGCCTTCAGGTCCGGCTTGTCGGAGCCGCCCATGCCGGCACGGGCCGGGTTGAAGTTCGGGCCGTCGGACTTGCCGAACTTGACGTCGCCGGTCTGGGCCATGAAGCCGTCGATGACGCGGTGGAACACGACGCCATCATAAGCGCCTTCGCGCGCCAGTTCCTTGATGCGGCCGACATGGCCGGGAGCGAGATCGGGGAAGAGTTCGATGACGACCCTCCCCTTCGTGGTCTCCATGATGAGCGCGTTTTCGCGATCCTTGATTTCGGCCATGTTCAGATTCCTTCTCGGATGCCGTTTTACTTGCCGTCGCCGGCGATGCGCACCTTGATCATGCGATCAGGCTCGCTGACAACCCCGTTGGCGGCGGGATCACCCTTTTTTATCTTGTCGACGAATTCCATGCCGCTCTCGACATTGCCGACGATGGTGTAGTTGCCGTCGAGGCCCGGGTTGGCCGCGTACATGATAAAGAACTGGGAATTGGCGGAGTTCGGGTTTTGCGCCCGCGCCATGCCGACCGTGCCGCGTACGAAATGCTCGGTGGAAAATTCCGCCGGCAGGTTGGGAAGGTCCGAGCCGCCGGTGCCCGCGCGGTCCGGGCTGAAGTCCTTGGCCATGTTGCCGAACTTGACGTCGCCGGTCTGGGCCATGAAACCCTCGATGACGCGGTGGAAGGCGACGTTGTCATAAGCGCCGTCACGCACCAGTTGCTTGATCTGGGCCACGTGCTTGGGCGCCAGGTCCGGCCGTAGCCCGATGGTCACGTCGCCATCCTTCAGCGTGATGATCATGGTGTTGTCGGGGTCCGCTGCCCAGGCCGGGAGCGAGGCGCCGGCGAGGCTGGCCATGACGACGAAAGACGAGGCAAGTCTTCTGAACTGCATGGAAATGCTCTCCGTTCCTACTTTGCGAATTTAGCGGCCAGGGCGCCAGCGACGACCTCTGGCACGAAGGGGCGGATGTCGCCGCCCATGGAAGCTATCTGCCGCACGAGTGTGGCGGTAATTGTGCGCACAGACGGGCTTGCCGGCAGGAACACCGTGTGGAGCTCCGGCGCCATGGTCTCGTTCATGCCGGCCATCTGCATCTCATAGTCGAGATCGGTGCCGTCGCGCAGGCCGCGGATCATGATCGCGGCGTTGTGTTTCCTGGCCGCATCGATGACCAGGCCGCTGAAGGAGACGACCTTGATTCGCCGCGCATCCTCGCCGAACGCCGCGAAGGCGGCCGTTTGGATCAGCTCCACCCGCTCGTCGAAGGAGAACAGCGGCTTCTTGGCCGGGTGGATGCCGATGGCGGCATAGATGGTGTCGGCCACGGCCAGCGACGCCCTGAGCACCTCGAGATGGCCGTTGGTCAGAGGGTCGAACGACCCGGCGTAAATGGCGATGCGCTCTATCATGGCAGTTTTCTAGCGAGGGCTTCGATCAAAGGCAATTGCCGGCGGACAAGCATGAACCACAGATAAGGGCTGCGATCACAACAAGTTCAAGTCGAAGCGAATAATGTCCGGGTGGAACGGATGCAACCAAATCGCCACATCAGCATTGCAGGGCCAGGAGACCACGACGATGATGATCTATGTGCTTGCTACCGCAATGACCGTCGCGATGCTGATTGCAACTGCGTTCGCCCTTCACCAGGAAACGCAGCGCCTCCGGCATCAGGAGCAGAAGGTGAAGGTGCGCTCGAAGCCCTTCGGTCCGCACTGACCCATCAACCCCGCCTCGTCGCCCTGACGAGGCGGCCCATGCCGGAAGCACACGACTTCCGGCAAAGTTTTCCTCAATTCGTCTCGTCACCCTCGGTCGCCGAAGCTTCCGGCAAACCGTTCGACGCTTCACCTTCCTCATCCTCACCCTCGCCCTGAGGCTCGGAAATCCGTTCGACGGAGACGACCTTCTCGTCCTCGGCGGTGTTGAAGATGGTGACGCCCTTGGTGGCGCGGCTGGCGATGCGGATGCCATCGACCGGCACGCGGATGACCTGGCCGCCGTCCGATACCAGCATGATCTGGTCGTCGTTGCCCACCGGGAAGGCGGCAACCAGCTGGCCGATCTCGGCGGTCTTGGAGACATCGGTGGCGCGGATGCCCTTGCCGCCACGGCCGGTGAGGCGGAAATCGTAGGACGACGAGCGCTTGCCATAGCCGTACTCGGTGACCGTCAGCACGAATTGTTCGCGCACCTTCAGTTCTTCGTAGCGCTCGGCAGACAGGCTCGTCTCCTCGCCGACATCCTCGTTGGTGAGCGCGATCTCCTCGTCCTCGCCCGTCGCCAGCTTGCGCTCGGCAACCGACTGCTTGAGATAGGCCGCGCGCTCCGCCGGGGTGGCGTCGACGTGGTGCAGGATGGTCATGGAGATGGCGCGATCGGTCTCCGGCATGGAAATGCCGCGCACGCCGACCGAGTTGCGACTCTGGAAGACGCGTACGTCGCTGACGGGGAAGCGGATGCACTGCCCCGAAGCCGCCGTCAGCAGCACGTCGTCGAACTCGGTGCAGGTCTCGACGCCGAGAATCTCGTCGCCCTCCTCCTCGAGTTTCATGGCGATCTTGCCGTTGCGGTTGACCTGGACGAAGTCGGACAGCTTGTTGCGGCGCACCGTGCCGCGCGTGGTGGCGAACATCACGTCGAGGTCGCCCCAGCTCGACTCATCCTCAGGCAGGGGCATGATGGTGGTGATGCGCTCGCCCTGCTCCAGCGGCAGCATGTTGATCAACGCCTTGCCGCGCGATTGCGGATTGCCGATGGGCAGGCGCCAGACCTTTTCCTTGTAGACGATGCCGCGCGAGGAGAAGAACAGCACCGGCGTATGCGTATTGACCACGAACAGCCGCGTGACGAAATCCTCGTCCTTGGTCGACATGCCCGAGCGGCCCTTGCCGCCGCGGCGCTGCGCCCGATAGAGCGAAAGCGGCACGCGCTTGATGTAGCCGGAATGGCTGACGGTGACGACCATGTCCTCGCGCGGAATGAGGTCCTCGTCCTCCATGTCGGCGCCGCCTTCCGACAGCTCCGTGCGGCGCGGCGTGCCGAATTCGTCGCGAACCAGGGCAAGCTCGTCCTTGACGATCTGCTGGATACGCGCGCGAGACGACAGGATGTCGAGATAATTGGTGATCTCGGCGCCGATCGTGTTCAATTCGTCTGCGATTTCGTCGCGGCCCAGCGCGGTAAGGCGCTGCAGGCGCAGTTCGAGGATGGCTCGCGCCTGTTCCTCGGACAGGTTGTAGGTGCCGTCTTCGTTGATGCGGTGGCGCGGATCGTCGATGAGAAGGATCAGCGCCTCGACATCAGCCGCGGGCCAGCGACGCTCCATCAACTGTTCGCGCGCCGTATGCGGATCGGGCGCATGGCGGATGAGCTTGATGACCTCGTCGATGTTGGCAACCGCGATTGCCAGGCCCACCAGGACATGGGCGCGCTCGCGCGCCTTGCGCAGCAGGTACTTGGTACGACGGCTGATTACCTCCTCGCGGAAGCTGACGAAGGCCCTCAGCATGTCGACCAGCGTCATCACTTCCGGCTTGCCGCCGTTCAGCGCCACCATGTTGGCGCCGAAGGAGGTCTGCAGCGGAGTAAAGCGATAGAGCTGGTTGAGGATGACCTCGGCGTTGGCGTCGCGCTTGAGCTCGATGACGACGCGGTAGCCCTGGCGGTCGGACTCGTCGCGGATGTCGGAGATGCCCTCGATGCGCTTGTCGCGCACCAGCTCGGCCATCTTCTCGATCATCGTCGCCTTGTTCACCTGATAGGGAACCTCGGTGATGACGATAGCTTCGCGGTCGTTGCGGATCTCCTCGATATGCACGCGCCCGCGCATGATGATGGAGCCGCGGCCGCTGGAATAGGCATTATGGATGCCGGACCGGCCGAGCACGATGCCGCCGGTCGGGAAGTCCGGACCGGGCACGATTTCCATCAGCGACGGCAGATCGATAGCCGGATTTTCGATGATGGCGATGGCGCCGTTGCAGACCTCGATGAGGTTGTGCGGCGGAATGTTGGTGGCCATGCCGACGGCGATGCCGCCCGAGCCGTTGACCAGCAGGTTGGGGAAGCGGGCCGGAAGGACACGCGGCTCCCTGCCTGAAGCATCGTAGGTGTCCTGGAAATCGACCGTTTCCTTGTCGATGTCCTCGAGAAGCTCGTGCGCGACCTTGGTGAGGCGCGACTCGGTATAACGCATCGCCGCCGGGGGATCGCCGTCGATCGAGCCGAAATTGCCCTGCCCATCGATCATCGGCACGCGCATCGACCAGTCCTGCGCCATGCGGACCAAGGCGTCGTAGATCGAGGCGTCGCCGTGCGGGTGATACTTACCCATGACGTCGGCCACCGGGCGCGCCGACTTCACATATTTGCGGTTCCAGTGGTAGCCGCTCTCATGGGAGGCGTAGAGAATGCGCCGGTGAACCGGCTTCAAACCGTCACGGACGTCCGGAAGCGCACGACTGACGATGACGCTCATCGCATAGTCGAGATATGAACGCTGCATCTCCTCGATAATCGAGACAGGCTCGATGTCGGAGGGGCCGCCGGGTCCACCCGGTATTTTCTGTTCGGTCAAATTAGATCACTGAGTCGTTGGGAATCACTTCTCCCTTATATAGGAACGGATTGGAATTCTCCAACGCGTCGCTGGCTTTTCCAGAACTGTTTTACATCGCGATTTCAAGAAGATACAAGAATTTGCAAAGCGTGCGACACCATGGCGGGAAAACAGGGCAAGGTTTGTCCAAGACGCCGTGTCGCCACCGAAAAACGGGACTGGCGCAGACGAAGGCGGCAGGCTAGCGTGCACCCCGGAGGGTGATGGATGCTGAATTTCGAGAACGTTTTCAATGCCTTCGTGACGATCCTCGTCACCATCGACCCGCCGGGACTGGCGCCGATCTTTCTTGCGGTGACACGCGGCATGACGCGGCACGAGCGCCGTCAGGTCTCGATCCGCGCCAGTGTGATCGGTTTCGGGGTTCTGGCGCTGTTTGCCATTGCCGGCTCGGCGATCCTATCGGTGTTCGGGATCACGCTGCCGGCCTTCCGGGTGGCGGGCGGCTTCCTGCTCTTCTTCATCGCCTTCGAGATGGTCTTCGAGAAGCGGCAGGACCGGAAGGAGAAGATTTCGGACGTGGCGATCACGCGAGACCACATCCACAACATCGCAGCCTTTCCGCTGGCCATTCCGCTGATTGCCGGGCCGGGCGCGATTTCTGCCACGGTGCTGCTTTCCGGCTCGTTCCAGGGCTGGGCCGCGCAGGCGGCGCTGGTCGGCATCATCTTTGCCAGCCTGGTGCTGACCTATCTGGTCTTCTTCCTGGCCGAGCGCATCGACAGCCTGCTCGGGCAGACCGGACGCTCAATCCTGACACGGTTGCTGGGCGTGATCCTGGCGGCGCTTGCCGTGCAGTTCGTGGCCGATGGCATCAAGGCGCTCGCGGCTATGTAGCCGCCGCGGATAGGATTTCCCGCTTGCAGGCTCGGAGCAGGCGTGCTTCGCAAGATGCAACAGTTTGGCGGACGGGCATAAGGACGGCGAAGTTACCAACAAAAAGGGCAGCCGATGGGCTGCCCTTTCTGATTGATAACCGGCCAGATGCGCGGCTGATGCGGAAGCTCAGAACGGGATCTCGTCGTCGAAATCGCGCGAGCCACCGCCGCCGCCGCCGGTTCCGCCGCCGCTGCGGCCGCCACCGAAGCCACCGCCGCCGCCGCCGCGACCATAATCGTCGTTCGGGCCGGACTGGCCGAAATCGGAGCCACCACGACCGCCGCCGTAGCCGACCTGGCCGCCCTCGCCGCCCTGCCCGCGCGCGTCGAGCATCTGCAGTTCGCCGCGGAATTTCTGCAGCACCACCTCGGTGGTGTAGCGCTCATTGCCGTTCTGGTCCTGCCATTTGCGGGTCTGCAACTGGCCCTCGATATAGACCTTCATGCCCTTCTTCAGGTACTGCTCGGCGACCTTGGCGAGGTTGTCGTTGAAGATCACGACACTGTGCCACTCGGTCTTTTCCTTGCGCTCGCCCGAGTTCTTGTCGCGCCAGGATTCGGAGGTCGCGATGCGAAGGTTCACGACCGGCTCGCCGGAATTCAGCCGCCGGATTTCAGGGTCCGCGCCGAGATTGCCGACCAAAATGACCTTGTTGACGCTACCCGCCATAACACCGCTCCCGCGCTCGTCCTAACTCTACTGCACCGAATTGCCCGCGCATCCTATCCGATCGCGACCGCGCCGGGCGCATGCGGCTGCGAAAATCGAACAATGTCCACAAATGTTTTGTTCTATTTTTGTTCTAGACGGACTTTCGGCAAATTTCAAGCGCCTTGGAGGTGAGAACGCGCGTTTGGCCGACCGAGCTGTTCCATAGGCCCGACATAAAGCGGCCTCGCCGCTCTCTGTCAGGAGCGCGCGAGGCCCTGCTGGCATATCTGCCTGACTTGCCGGGAGTATTTCACCGGCTTTTTCGGATGCTTCGCGGCATTCGGCCGACGATCCGACTGGTGTTTCAGCTTATTTTTCTTGATTACAGAGGCCGACTAGCCGGGTACCATCGGGTTGTCAGACCCGCTGCGGCTCCATCAAGGGGAGCCAATTGAGACTGTCCGGTGGGATCATGCCTCCCTCCTGAGTCGCTTGCTCCAACGTCTCCACGACTTCCGTTCGCAGGTTTGTGGCGTCTCGCAAACCGCCCCTTGGCAGCGAAGAGCAACTTGCTCAGCCGCGGATAACAAAATCATTGTGCGCCCCGCGCGCCATGGGGTCAATGCGCAAATCCCGGCCGTGTAAAAATTGTTATGCCGAGTGCTTCGTACCGAGGGGAAATGTCAGCAGGGCGTTCGACCTTTGTTCTTTTCACTTGCCGCACGCGCCCAAAGGCGGCTAAACCCCGGCTTGAGGAGCTTTAGGCATCCCTCGACACGGTTGAGAGAATACCTACATGACGGGTTTGGCCGAGCATACCAGCCAAGCCAGGTAACATCTAGAAATCGAGGCGGCGACCCGGCATGGCCGAGCACAAATTCCTCTCCATTCGCGGCGCGCGCGAACACAACCTCAAGAACGTCGATCTAGACCTGCCCCGCGACTCGCTGATCGTGATGACCGGCCTGTCGGGCTCGGGCAAGTCTTCGCTGGCTTTCGACACGATCTATGCGGAAGGCCAGCGGCGCTATGTGGAAAGCCTGTCGGCCTATGCGCGGCAGTTCCTCGAGATGATGCAGAAGCCGGACGTCGACCAGATCGACGGCCTGTCGCCGGCCATTTCCATCGAGCAGAAGACGACCTCGCGCAACCCGCGCTCGACGGTCGGCACTGTCACCGAAATCTACGACTACATGCGCCTGCTGTTCGCGCGCGTGGGCGTTCCCTATTCGCCGGCCACCGGCCTGCCGATCGAAAGCCAGACGGTGAGCCAGATGGTGGACCGGGTGCTGGCGCTCGACGAAGGCACGCGCCTCTACATCATGGCGCCGCTGGTGCGGGGCCGCAAAGGCGAATACCGCAAGGAACTGGCGGAGCTGCAGAAGAAGGGTTTTCAGCGGGTCAAGGTGGACGGCACCTTCTACGAGATCGCCGACGTGCCCGCGCTGGACAAGAAGTACAAGCACGACATCGATGTCGTCGTCGACCGTATCGTGGTGCGCGGCGACCTGGCGACGCGACTTGCCGACTCGATGGAAACCGCGCTGAAGCTGGCCGACGGCCTTGCGGTTGCCGAGTTCGCCGACAAGCCGCTGCCGCCGGAAGAAACTGCGGAGGGCGGCGCGGCCAACAAGTCGGCCAACGAGACGCATGAGCGTATCCTGTTCTCGGAAAAGTTCGCCTGCCCGGTTTCCGGTTTCACCATTCCGGAAATCGAGCCACGCCTGTTCTCGTTCAACAACCCATTCGGCGCCTGCCCCGCCTGCGACGGGCTGGGCAGCCAGCGGGCCATCAACCCCAATCTGGTGGTGCCGGACGACAACGTTTCTCTGCGCGACGGCGCGGTGAGCCCGTGGGCGAAATCCACCTCGCCCTATTACGCGCAGACGCTGGAAGCGCTGGGCAAGGCGTATGGCTTCAAGCTGGGCGACAAGTTCAAGGACCTGAACGACGCGGCCCGGCAGGCCATTCTGCACGGCACCGGCAGCCGCGAGATCACCTTCAACTATGACGACGGCCTGCGCTCCTACAAGACGACCAAGACCTTCGAGGGCGTGATACCCAACCTCGAGCGCCGCTGGAAGGAGACCGAGTCGGCCTGGATGCGCGAAGAGATCGAGCGCTTCATGTCGGCTACTCCCTGCCCCGCCTGCAATGGCTATCGCCTGAAGCCGGAGGCGCTTGCCGTGAAGGTGGGCGGCAGGCATATCGGACAGGTGACGGAGCTTTCTATCCGCAAGGCCAATACCTGGTTCGAGGAACTTCCGGCGCAGCTCAACGACAAGCAGAACGAGATTGCGGTGCGCATCCTCAAGGAGATCCGCGAGCGGCTGCGTTTCCTCAATGATGTCGGCCTCGAATATCTGACGCTGGCGCGCAATTCCGGCACGCTGTCGGGCGGCGAAAGCCAGCGTATCCGCCTTGCCTCGCAGATCGGCTCGGGCCTGACCGGCGTGCTCTATGTGCTGGACGAGCCGTCGATCGGCCTGCACCAGCGCGACAACGACCGGTTGCTCGATACGCTGAAACATCTGCGCGACCTCGGCAACACCGTGATCGTGGTGGAGCATGACGAGGACGCGATCCTCACCGCCGACTATGTCGTCGATATCGGCCCCGCAGCCGGCATCCATGGCGGGCAGATCATCGCGCAGGGTACGCCGGCGGAGATCATGGCCAACCCGAACTCGATCACCGGCAAGTATCTCAGCGGCGAGCTCGAGGTGCGGATGCCCGAGGCGCGCCGGCAGATGAAGAAGGGCCGGCGCATCAAGGTGGTAGGCGCGCGCGGCAACAACCTCAAGAATGTGACTGCGGAAATTCCGCTCGGGACCTTCACGGCGGTGACCGGCGTTTCGGGTGGCGGCAAGTCGACCTTCCTGATCGAGACGCTGTTCAAAGCAGCGTCCCGGCGCATCATGGGCTCGCGCGAGCACCCGGCCGAGCACGACCGCATCGAGGGACTGGAATTTCTCGACAAGGTCATCGACATCGACCAGTCGCCCATCGGCCGCACGCCGCGCTCCAACCCTGCGACTTATACCGGCGCATTCACGCCGATCCGCGACTGGTTCGCAGGCCTGCCGGAGGCCAAGGCGCGCGGCTACCAGCCCGGCCGCTTCTCCTTCAACGTGAAGGGCGGCCGCTGCGAAGCCTGCCAGGGCGACGGCGTCATCAAGATCGAGATGCACTTCCTGCCCGACGTCTACGTCACCTGCGACGTCTGCCACGGCAAACGCTACAACCGTGAGACGCTGGACGTCACCTTCAAGGGTAAGTCGATCGCCGACGTGCTGGAGATGACGGTGGAGGAAGGCGTCGAGTTCTTTTCCGCCGTGCCTGCGGTGCGCGACAAGCTGGAGACGCTTGCCAAGGTTGGCCTTGGCTACATCCATGTCGGCCAGCAGGCGACGACGCTTTCGGGCGGCGAGGCGCAGCGCATCAAGCTTGCGAAAGAACTGTCGCGCAAGGCAACCGGCAAGACGCTGTATATCCTTGACGAGCCGACGACCGGCCTGCATTTCCACGACGTGGCCAAGTTGCTCGAAGTGCTGCACGAGTTGGTCGAACAAGGCAACACGGTGGTGGTGATCGAGCACAATCTCGAAGTCATCAAGACCGCGGACTGGATCCTGGACCTTGGCCCTGAAGGCGGCGATGGCGGCGGCGAACTGGTGGCCTCCGGCACGCCCGAGGACATCATCGCCGAGCCGCGCAGCTACACCGGGCAGTTCCTGAAGGAGTTGCTGGAGCGGCGGCCGAAAGGGAAGCGGGAAGCGGCGGAGTGATGGACGAGAGCGGTATCGTTTCGATCGAAAGCCGGTTCGGGGTTTCCGAGACCATCGACCGGCTGGCGGAAACGGTGACGAATCTCGGCCTTACCGTCTTTGCCCGCATAGACCATGCCGCGGCCGCGACGAAGGTGGACATGGCGCTGCGCCCCACCGAACTGCTTATTTTCGGCAATCCAAAAGGCGGCACGCCGCTGATGCAAGACTGGCAGATCGCGGGGATCGACCTGCCGGTCAAGGCGTTGGCCTGGGAGGACGAGACCGGCAAGGTCTGGCTTTCCTATAACGAGGCGGAATGGATCGCCGCCAGGCACGGGCTCGGTGCGGCAAGCCGGCAGGCGGTGGAAGCATTGGCGAGGGGGCTTGCCAATGTGACCGCCCTGGCGGCGGGCGTCGAGCGTTAATGAACCCGGTCCCGCCTACCGGGCGAGTTTATTGCAGAAGCTGAATTTTTCGAACTAAGTGGAGGAGCGTATGACCAAATCGGGGACCATTCGCGCGGGCATGGGCGGCTGGACGTTCGAGCCCTGGGAGACCTCCTTCTATCCTGAAAAGTTGCCCAAGGCGAAGCAACTCCAATATGCCAGCCGACAGGTGCCGACCATCGAGGTCAACGGCACCTATTATTCGAGCTTCAAGGAGCCGACCTTCGTCAAATGGGCCAGCGAGGCGCCGGACGGGTTCGTCTATTCGCTGAAGGGCAACCGCTTCGTCACCAATCGCCGCGTGCTCGGCGAGGCCGGCGAATCCATGATGCGCTTCCTGGGCTCAGGCATTGTGGCGCTGGGCGAAAAGCTCGGGCCGATACTGTGGCAGTTCGCGCCGACCAAGAAATTCGACCAGGACGATTTCGAAGCCTTCCTGAAACTGCTGCCGGAAAAGCAGGACGGCGTGCCGCTGCGCCACACGGTTGAAGTGCGCCACCCCTCCTTCGTCGTGCCGGAATTCGTGGCGCTGGCGCGCAGATACAATGTGCCCGTGGTCTATGCCGACCATGCCACCTATCCGGCCATCGCCGACATTACCGGAGACTTCGTCTATGCACGGCTGCAGACCGGCTCGGACGACATTGCGACCTGCTATGCGCCCAAGACGCTGGACGAGTGGGCCGACCGCGCGAAGGTCTGGGCGCGAGGCGGCGTGCCCGCCGACTTGCCACACGCGGACCCGGCCTATGAGGCACCGGTGAAGCCGCGGGACGTGTTCGTCTATTTCATCACGTCCGGAAAAATACATGCGCCGCAGGGCGCAATCGCCTTCATGCAGCGCATCTGACCGCCAGGCATGGCAAGGGCGGCAAGGCCGAAGCCCGCCGCCCCTAACGACCAGATTAGTTGACCAGCACTCAGTTGCCGCGGCCGATCAAGCGGGGGCTATTGCCGACTTGACGGCCACCATAGGTGCCGATCGAAGCGCTGGAGCCGTAGCTTTCGGAACTGGGCGCATTGACGACGGACGAAGCCGGAACCGCATCGCCCTGGCGCGGCAGCGGCACAGGCGCGGCCGTGGAAGCGGCAACGGCGTCTTGATTGACGACCACGGCCGGCGCGGCATCGCCCTGACGCTCGCTGGCAAAAGCGGTGCCCGAAGCGAGCAGGACGGCTGCGACGGCAAGAATGGTCTTGTTCATTTCAATTCTCCAATAGTCTCTTTTCAAACCTTTCGGTCAGCTGCGGTGCAGCGCCGATACAGCCAAGATAAGTGAACGGTATCGGATGAATTAGGTGTCGTTTGGTGAACGATGTGTGCGGCTGAAGCCCACTCAAAATCGTGTGAGCGGAGCACATGCTCATTCACGACCCCTTGTTCGAAACGATGGACATCGCCCACCCACAGGCATAGCTTTCGGCGATCGCGCAAATGCCTGACTGAGTCTTGGGAGAAGACCAAATGAGCATTACCGACGCATCGCCATCTCTTTACAACGAGGATCTGGCCCCGGCGAAAGTGCGCAACTGGAGAGCGTTCAGCATATTCAACGTCTGGACATCGGACGTTCACAGCCTTTGGGGCTATTATCTTGCCGCCAGCCTGTTTCTATTCTGCGGCACCTTTGTAAACTTCCTGATCGCAATCGGCATCGGCTCGCTGATCATCTTCGTGCTCATGAACCTGATCGGCAATGCCGGCGTGAAAACCGGCGTGCCCTTCCCCGTTCTGGCGCGCGCGTCGTTCGGAATATGGGGCGCTAACATCCCGGCGCTGGTGCGGGCGGTTGTGGCCTGTTTCTGGTACGGCGCGCAGACCGCGGCGGCGTCAGGTGCCATCGTGGCGCTGCTGATCCGTACCGAGTGGTTTGCGAGCTTCCACCAGAATGTGCATGTGCTCGGCCACTCCGGTCTTGAGGTGGTGTGCTTCCTCGTGGTCTGGGCGCTGCAGTTGCTGATCATTCAGCGTGGCATGGAGACCGTCCGGCGGTTCCAGGACTGGGCTGGACCGGCTGTCTGGATCATGATGCTGATCCTTGCCGTCTATCTCTGCTGGAAGGCTGGCAGCTTCGCCGTCACCAGCGACATTC
>JAEWHN010000253.1 GCA_023387775.1 Pseudomonadota bacterium
TGATGAACGTCGCCGATCTGGAGACGCTCCGCGCCTCGCTGGTCGGCAAGCGCGTCGGCGTGCAGCAGGGCACTGCCCGCGGCGCCTATGTGCAGGCGACCATGCCGGGCGTGGACCTGAAGACCTATGAATCGCTGGACCAGATGCAGATCGACCTGGAGGCCGGCCGTCTCGATGCGGGCTTTTCCGACGTGTCCGCCGCCAAGGATTTTCTCGGCCGTCCGGCTGGGGCAAACTTCGCGCTGGTGAACGTCAAGATCCTGAGCTCGTCGCATCCAAGCCTCGGCGAGGGCGTGGGCGTGGGCATCCGCCACGAGGACGCGGAACTGAAAGCCAAGATCGATGCGGCGCTCTGCGAGCTGATCAACGACGGCTCGCTGGTCAAGGCAAGCGAGAAGTGGTTCGAGGCCAGCATCATCGCGGCGTGCAAGCAAGGCTAGGCCCGTCTCTGCGAGCCGGGCGCACCGGCGTTCGAAGAACTGCCATCGCGTCTGCGGGCTTGGCGAGGGAACCTCGCCAAGCTTGCCGTGGTATCGCGGCAGGGCACTCCCCGGCGTGCCTCGCCGGCAACCCGCAAAGCATTGATGTGATCAATGCTCGTCATTCAATGCGCGGGGGTTTATGCCGGCCGCAATCTCCCGAAGAATAGGCGCCGTGGCTGCCGGGACCGGCGCGGTTGAACCTTGGGTACAGGTCGATTGAGGGAGAGTGGGAATGATCGGAGAAAAGACAGCGGAAGTGCGCGCTTTCTGGGAGCGCCAGCGAACGGCGCTGGGCATCGAGACCGAGCTGTACCATGCCAGCACCTTCGCCGATGTGAGGTTCGCCACCTACCACGATGAACTGCTGGGGCTGGTCACCGCCGGCAAGAAGCGGGCCACGGCTCATCTGGATCTGGATTTCGAGCGCAACAACATTCGCCGCCGCAACATCGGCGACTATTGGGTCGTGCTCAATACCGTGTCCGAACCGCGCTTTCTGATTTGCATCACCGACGTGGATGTCAGACCCTTCGATCAGGTCGAGCAGTCGTTCGCCGAGCGGGAAGGGGAGGGCGACAGCAGCCTGGCCTATTGGGCGAAAGTTCACCGCGAATATTTCGAGCTTCAATGCGCCGAATGGGGCGTTCCCTGGCGTGAAGACCTAGCCACCGTCTGCGAAGGTTTCGAGCTTCTTGCCACCGCTTGATCCGGGCTGCACAGCCACAGAGAACGGCGCGCGCTTTTCTTCGCATCGGCTGGTCGGCGCGATCGAGGTCCGGGACGTCCATGCGCCTGATTGGGGGAAGCTACGCCCTTCGGAAGGATTGACGTCTTTCGCGATTTTCCGCACCCTTCCGGCAAAGGGGGACAATCAAGCTATCAACCATGGCGATGATCTGGTGATTGCCCGCCGTTTACACCGCCTGAGCTTGCCGGGCTGAACCAACTCCCGATCGTCTGTGGTCTGCAACACAATGGCTCTGGGCCATTCGGAAAGTTGGTCGGGGGGAAGCGATGGATCAGAGCGCATTGCCAGGGAATGCAGTTTCTGAAGCCAGCGCGCCGGGAATTTTCCTGTCCATTGCCCTGCTGACGCTTTCGCTGTCAGCGCTCGTGCAGTTCCTGTGGCAAGGAACGGTGTTGTTCATGCGTGAGGCCGGACAGCCCTCGCAAGTGATCGGGCTGGTCTATTTGACCGGCTTTCCGTGGCTCCTTCGGTTTTTATGGGCGCCGCTCATCGACCGCTAAGGCAGCCGGCGCCACTTCCGAAGCTGGATCATCGCCACGCAAATCGCCATCACCTTCGGCCTCCTGTTCCTGACCGGCGTCGCTCCGTTGACCTCACCCTATGCCCTCCTGGCGCTGCTCGCCGTCCTCGCTGCGATCATGGGCAGGCAGCAGTCGGCGATCCTGGGCCTGATGGCGGCACGGCTTGCCGAGAAAGACAGGTCCAAGGGGATGACGATAAAGGCGATCGCCTTCGCTGCCGCCGGCGTCTTGATGGGGGCCGGCATCCTCTACTGGCTCGGCGACCATGGCTGGGCGACCACCACTGCAGCGATTTTCGTGTTCGGGCTGTTCGGCCTGGCCATATCAGCTGCCGCTGAAGCTCGACGCAGGTGGCGCTTCGCCCCCGTCGTCCGTCAACCTGCGGAACCAGTTCGCTGTCCTCTGGCGCCCCGGACCACGCCGCGTGCTTCTCATTTCGCTCGGGGTCAACGGGGCCGTTGCCACGACCTATGGTCTGCAGTCCATCATGCTCATCGATGCAGGCTTCGCCGTCTCGCAGGCGGCGCTGATCACGATGGTCGTCGCGGCCGCTGTCGGGGCGGTCGGAGCGCTCGCCGCTCGCTATCTCGTCGAGCGCCTCGGAGGCTACATGGCAGCCGGCGTTCTGGGCCTGGCTCTCGGCGCATCTTGTCTCGCGTTTGCAACGCTGCTTGCAAGCGGTCTGGACAAGAACGCCGTCGTCGCGCTCGTCCTCGTGATCAGCTTCCTGAGTTTCGGCCTCATTCCGGCGACGAAGAGCATCCTGCTCGGCTACTGCTCCGAGGGGCGCAAGGCAACCGATGTCTCCGTGTTCTCCGGGGTCGAGGCGCTTGCCTTCCTGGTTCTGGTCAGCGGGTCGAGCGCGGTCGCCGATCTCGTCGGCTTCGCGCCGATCGTGGCAGCTGCCGGATGTGTTTCGATAATGGGTGGGATGTTCGCGTTGCGGCAACGAGGGGAGACCGTTCCTTCGCGCGCCGCGGCTTCAGCGGCCTAGCTCCGAAGAGCGTGAAGGAAGGCTTGGCGGAACATCATTTCAGGCTCAGGGTTTCTGTTCATCCGGAGAATCCGCAATGACCAGAAAGCAAGATGAACGAACCCCCGAGCAGGAGCGCTCCGACATTGATGCAGGCCGAAGGGGCGACAAGACACCCGGCTTCGACCCCGCCGCGGCTCCCATGGAAACGGATGCCGAGGCGGCCAATACCCACACCGATCCCTTGACAGTTCATGGTTCCGAGCCGTCGCGTTTCAGGAATGCGGCGACTTTCGCCAACGCGATGCGGCCGATGGATGGTGTGCCGAAGCCAGGAAGCAACAGCGCGCTTCTTGTCATTGCTGCCATTGCCCTGCTCGCCATTGTCGCAATAGTCGCGACAGCGATGCTGTTACGCTGAGACCTGCGGAGGTGTGGGAGCGCAGCATCGCGCTCCCACAAAACGAAACCGGCAGCGCACGCCGAGAAATTAGTCTGCGCTTGGTCGGGTCACGCCGGCCAACGCAATTCCCGGTCAGGCCGCTTATCCGACGATTTAGAGGGTTTGAATGGCGCGCCCGAAAGGATTCGAACCTCTGACCCCCAGATTCGTAGTCTGGTGCTCTATCCAGCTGAGCTACGGGCGCGCATTTGATCGCTTTTTCGGCGATCGCCGCAGACCGGCGTTTGTTCCGGTCGCGAAGAGATGGTGCTAACTAGCGGCTGAAACGACGAAATGCAAGCACCGTCCGAAAAACTTTTTGCTTGCCCACAAATGTTGCCGGGCAGTCCCGATGGTGGCGGCCGAAGACGCCTTTCAGGCAGGAATGTCGGAGTTCTTGGCGTCGCAAGAGCCATGGCCATCAACAAGGGCACGCGTCGGCGCGGTTTCGGAAATGTCGCGCCCTTCCGCTGCATGCCGGGACGTCGGCGCCGAATCGCTGCATTGGATGGCCGATGACTGCCGGATCGGGCCTGACAGCGGGCTGCATTGACGGCCGTGGATGCAGCGATTCGTTATAGGCCCTTGGCTCACGGCAGTTTTCAGGCGCCAGATCGGGCCGGACAGCGCGCTGCATTGACCGCACGGATGCAGCGATTCGCCGTGCCTCCATGCTCGAGCGGCCGTTTCGGGCGCCGGCCGGCCGGTCAAGGACCGAATCACCCGGCTGCGGAGAGAGAGATGCGCCGTGGAGGCTGGCGGCCCGCATCGTATCCCTTCGGGATGCTGGCGCTCCGCGAGGGGGCGGCACGCTGCCCGCGCCTGCCGTCACGCCGGGCGGCGCAGGCTGCGCGCCTCTTCCAGGCGCACGGGCTGGTCGGGAATGGTGATCGAGAATACCGTGCGCCCACCCACGCTTTCCACCAGTTCCAGCGCGCCGCCATGGGCCCGCACCAGCTCGTAGGCGATCGCCAGGCCGAGGCCCGTGCCGCCGCTGCGTGCCGAGCCGCGGAAGGCCGAAAACAGGTTTTCGCGCGCTTTTTGCGGCAGGCCGGGGCCGGTATCGGCCACCAGGATGCGGCTCACGCTGCCGTTGCGCTCGGCCGAAATGGTCAGCCGCTTGACGATGGCGCCTTCGCTGTCGGCAGCCATGGCCTGCACGGAATTGCGGCACAGATTGGTGAGCACGCGCACCAGCTGCTCCGAATCGGCGTCGATCTCGAAGTCCGGGTCCACCGCATTGACGAATTCGACCTCGCCGCCAGGCTCGATGCCCAGAAGCCCCTGCACGTCCTCCACCGTCTGGCGCAGCCGCAGGCGCCGACGAGAGGGCGGCGCTTCCTGCGTGCGGCCATAGGTGAGGACCCCTTCCGAATAGGAGACGGCGCGATTGAGCGCCCGCACCAGCTTGGGCACCAGCGCCTGCACCGTGGGGTCCTTGACCAGGCCGAGGCGATCCGACATCAGCTGTGCGGAGGCCAGGATGTTGCGCATGTCGTGATTGATCTTGGACACGGCGAGGCCGAGATCGGCAAGGTGCTTCTGCTCGCTCAGCGTCTTCTGCAGGCGCTGCTGCATGCCGGCGAGTTCCCGCTCGGCCACGCCGATCTCGTCGGCGCGGCCTTCGGCCACGATCACGCGTGCGGGGTCGTCCGGGGCCTGCGAGAAGTCGAGCATGGAGCGCGTCATGTCGCGGATCGGGCGGATCATGATGCGGTTGATGGCATAGAAGACCGCCGTTGCCGTAAACAGCGAGATCAGCAGCGACAGCAGCGCGACATTTCGCGAATAGATCAGCATCGCCTTGCGCAGCATGTCGTCGGGAATGATGAGCTGGAATTCCTTGTCGCTGTCGCCGACCGGCCCGAAGACGCGCAGCATGCGGTTGCCGCCGAAAAACAGCGTATCCAGCGCCGCACGCATGGCTTCCAGCGGCCTGGTGTGGGCGAGGTCGATATGCTCGTCCACCTGCGGCGGCATCTCCGAAACCACCAGCAGCCGCGACACGCCGCCGTCGCGCACGGCGATCGCCCTGGCGCCGATGGATTTCAGCACGTCGTCCTGCACCTGCCGTGGCAGGTCGGGCGGGTTGTTCTGGATGAGGAGCAGCGAAACCGTGGCAGCGGTGCCGAGACGCGCTTCCAGCCAGCGCAGGCGGAAATTGGCAACCGAAGGCAGGAAGATCAGGACTTCGGCGGCAAGCACGAAAATGATCGTCAGCGCGACCAGCTTGGCCGAAAGCCCGCGCGACAGGGGCACGGTGCGGGCCGCCTCCGTGCCGACATCGGTAACTGCATTGCCACCCATCTGGCGTTCGCTACTCCAGGCGCCCTTCAGCCGAACATGCGCAGCAGGCCCACCACCCGGCGCACCAGCGCGTTGCGCGTCGTGGGGATAAAGTAGGCGACGGCGGCACGTTTGCCAATTTCGCTTATGGTGGGGTACGGCGCCACATAGCTGGCGATGTCGCGCGCCGTCATCTTGCGCGCCAGGGCCAGAGCCCAGAAATTGATCATCTCGCCGGCGTGCAGGCCGACAATGGAAACGCCGAGCAGCCGGCCCCTGCCGCTGGTCACGAGCTTGATGTGGCCGTCCGTGCGGTGCTCGGCATGGGCCCGGTCGTTCTCCGAATAGGGCCAGCGCAGCACGCGGATGGCGCGATATGCCCGCCCGGCTTCGGCCTCGCTCATGCCGACATGGGCGATCTCGGGGTCGGTGAAGGTCACGCGAGGGATGATCTCGCGTCTCTCACGCGCCGGCAGCCGGAACAGCATGGATCGCACCACCAGGCCCGCGTGGTAATTCGCTGCATGGGTGAACTGCAGCGAGCCGGCGACGTCGCCAACGGCATAGATGCGGCGGTTGCTGCTGCGCAGCCGGGCGTTGGTCTTGATGCCGTCGGCATCGTGCCTGACGCCGGCCTTGTCGAGCCCAAGCTCGGCGACATTGGCCGTGCGGCCGGTGGCCAGCAGCAGATGCGTGCCTTCCAGGATGCGGGGGCGCGCGTCCGCCTGCAGGCGCAGCCGCACCCCATGCCTGCCGCGCCGCTCTACGGCCGCTACACGGGTGTGTTCGCGGACCTCCACGCCTTCGCTGCGCAACCGCGCGAGTACGACGGCGGAAAGCTCCCTGTCCTCCTTGGCAAGGGCCGCGCCCGCCTCGACCACCGTCACCTGCGCGCCGAGCCGGCGATAGGCCTGCGCCATTTCGAGGCCGAAGGGCCCTGCGCCGACTATCAGCAGGTGTTCCGGCATTTCGGCAAGGTCGAAGAGCGTCTCGTTGGTCAAGTAGTCGACGGCGTCGAGGCCGGGGATCGGCGGAATCAGCGGCGAGGAGCCGGTGGCGATGACGAAGCGGCGGGCGCGGATTTCCATGTCGCCGGCCATCAGCGTGCGCCGGTCCTTGAACCGGCCCTCCGCCTTGACGACCTGCACGCCCAGCGCCGCGAAGCGCTCGGCGGAATCGTTGGGGGCGATCGCGGCGATCGTGCCGCGCACATGGCGCTGCACGGCCGCGAAGTCGATCTCGGGCTCGGCCGCGCCGATGCCGAAGGGCTGGCCGCTGCGCATGGCGTGCGCCTTCCGCGCGGCCGCAATCAGCGCCTTGGAAGGCACGCAGCCGTAGTTCAGGCAATCGCCGCCCATCTTGCCGCGCTCGACCAGCACAACGCTGACGCCGAAGGCCGCAGCGGCGGCCGCAACCGACAGCCCGCCCGAGCCGGCGCCGATGACGCAGATGTCCGGTGTCAGCGTCTTGGTCATTCTCCCGCCTGTTGCACGGAACGTGGATACGGGCGGGCGCCGTTGGAAACGAATGTCAGAGGCGCGACGCCCATGCCCTTCTTACGACGGTGGCCAAGGCGGCGACAAGCGCAAGGGCGATGAAGGCAATGGTTATCTGCGGGGTGACCAGATCGCCCAGCGTCACCTGCTGGCCGGCGCTCTCCGCGGCCATCAGCACGCTGTCGCAGCCCTGGCCAAGCCAGGCATAGGCAAAGGCCGCCGGCATGATGCCGATGAAGGTGGCGGCGACATAGGTGCCCAGCCTGACATTGAACAGGGCAGGGGCGATATTGACCATGAAGAAGGGAATGAATGGCGCAATCCGCAGCACCAGAAGATAGCCGAAGGCATTTCGTTCGAACCCGGCGGAGAGCTTTTCGCCCAGCCCGCCCAGGCGCCGCCTGACGGAGGCGGTGCAGGCCGAGCGTGCCGCCAGGAAGATCGCCGTCGCGCCCACCGTGGCGCCGACGATGGCGAGCGCGCCGCCGAACAGCCAGCCGAACAGGAAGCCGCCGAAAATGGTCAGGATCGATGCAGCCGGAAACGAGAAGGCGACCGCGCCGATGTAGATCGCCAGGAAGCCCAGCGGCGCCAGAACCGGGTTGTCGGCGGCAAAATCCTTCAGCACCTGTCGGCTTTCGGCCAGGTAGTCGAGCGAGAGATAGTGCTGCCAGCCCAGGGCGTAGCCGACGACCAGGCCGGCCGCGACGATTGCGAGCGGCGCAAATCGCCAGCGTCCCGGCGCGCCTTTGCCCGTGTCGCAATCTTCGATCATGTCTATCCTGGTCGCCTCTTTGCTAGAAGCCCGGCTGCCATCATGGTTCCGCACAGCGTGCCGCGGCAAGAGGCCAATTCGTTGTGTTTCTCAGTTGGGCAGCTTTGTGGACGGGTGCAACTTGCTACCCGTCATATCACCCTGTGTTGAACATCTTGGCGACGCTGGTCACCCCTTTGTGACTATGTTGCCAATGTTGACGGCACAAAAGCCGCCAATTGACTCACGGGGGGCATCTTTACTATAAGCCCGCTCACGCATGGGCCATCAAGTCCGGCGCGGTTTCGATTGCGTCCAAGACGAGGCTCGGCATAGCTCCTGTTACCGTGTGACAGAATTAAGAAGGGCCGCACACCGCGGTATTAAAATAAATGAAGCGTACCTATCAGCCATCCAAACTCGTCCGCAAGCGCCGCCACGGCTTCCGTGCGCGCATGGCCACCACCGGTGGTCGTGCCGTCATCGCCGCTCGCCGTAACCGCGGCCGCAAGCGGCTCTCCGCCTAAGCGAGAGACGAGACATTGCCGGATGCCGGCAAGACAGAATTTCCGTCTCCGCTGCGGCTTCGCAAGCGAGCAGAGTTTTTGGCCGTCCGGCGTGGCGAAAAGCGACGCGGGCGGCTTTTCCTCTTGGAAGTTCTGGACCGCGGCAACAATGATGCGCCGCGCGTCGGGTTCACAGTGACCAAGAAAGTTGGCAATGCGGTTGTCCGCAACCGCATTCGCCGCCGCCTCAAGGAGGCGGTTCGCGTCCATGCCGCAGGTGACATGCTGCCCGGCAAGGACTATGTGATCGTGGGGCGGGAAGACGTTCTGACAGCCCCCTTCGAGCAGCTTGCTGCCGAAATCTCCCGAAGAATTCGCGGAACGCGTTAAGGGTTTTCGATGGAAAACAACCGGAATTTCTTAATCACGATCGCGCTTTCCGTGCTGATCCTGACGCTGTGGCAGGTGTTCTACATGAACCCCCGCGTCGAGAAGGAGCGCGAAGGGGCCCGCATCGAGGCCCAGCACGTCCAGTCCCAGAAGTCGACGCAACCCGGCGCGTCGGGTGAAATTCCGGCCTCGCCGCAGGGCGGCGTACCCGGTGTGCCCGGCGCGGAAGGCACTACGCCGCAAAGCCGCGAGCACGCCGTGGCTTCCGCCCAGCGCGTCAAGATCGACACGCCGAGCATTTCCGGCTCCATCAACCTCGCCGGCGCGCGCATCGACGATGTGCTGCTGAAGGACTACCACGTCACGGTCGAAAAGAATTCGCCCAATATCGACCTCTTGAACCCGTCCACGCTGCCGAACGGCTACTACGCCGAGATCGGCTTCGTCGGAAACGCCGAGACCGGCAGCGTTCCGGGGCCGGACACGGTCTGGACCGCGGAGCCCAACGCGGTGCTGACGCCCGCCACTCCGGTGACGCTGACCTACACCAACGACAAGGGCCTGACCTTCAAGCGCACCATCAGCGTCGACAACGACTACATGTTCACCGTCTCCGACACGGTGGACAATGGTGGTTCGGCGCCGGTTTCGCTTTCGAACTATGGCCGCGTCATCCGCTTCGACAAGCCGCTTGTGGCCAGCACCTATGTGCTGTTCGAGGGCCTCATCGGCGTGACCGGCGACGAAGGCCTGCACGAGATCAAATACTCGTCGATCGAGAAGGACAAGCAGGTCGTTCCGGGCAAGTCGAACGACGGCTGGCTCGGCATCACCGACAAATACTGGGCGGTGGCCATGGTACCGTCGTCCAAGCAGCCCTTCCAGCCGCGCTTCAGCTATTTCGACGATGGCCGCCCGCGCTACCAGTCGGACTTCCTGGGCGACGCGGTGACCGTAGAGCCCGGCCAGTCGAGCACCGTCGAGACGCTGGTTTTTGCCGGCGCCAAGGAAGTGGCCAAGATCAATGCCTATGAAAAGGACCGCAACATCCGCCAGTTCGACCTGCTGATCGACTGGGGCTGGTTCTATTTCATCACCAAGCCGATGTTCTGGCTCATCGACAATCTCTACAAGATGCTCGGCAATTTCGGCCTGGCCATCCTCGCCACCACCGTTCTGGTGAAGGCCGTGTTCTTCCCGCTCGCCAACAAGTCCTATGCTTCGATGGCGAACATGAAGAAGGTGCAGCCGAAGATGATGGAAATCCGCGAGAAATACGCGGACGACAAGATGAAGCAGCAGCAGGCGATGATGGAGCTCTACAAGACGGAGAAGATCAATCCGCTTGCAGGCTGCTGGCCGGTGCTGGTGCAAATCCCGGTGTTCTTCGCGCTCTACAAGGTGCTCTACATCACTATCGAGATGCGCCATGCGCCGTTCTTCGGCTGGATCCACGACCTGGCCGCGCCGGATCCGACGTCGCTGTTCAACCTATTCGGTCTTCTGCCCTATGCCGTGCCCGACTTCCTGCACATCGGTGTCTGGCCGCTGATCATGGGCGTCACCATGTTCCTGCAGATGCGCATGAACCCGACGCCGCCGGACCCGACGCAGGCGATGATCTTCACCTGGATGCCGATCATCTTCACCTTCATGCTGGCGTCGTTCCCGGCGGGCCTCGTCATCTACTGGGCCTGGAACAACACGCTGTCGATCATCCAGCAGGGCGTGATCATGAAGCGCCAGGGCGCCAAGATCGAGCTGTGGGACAACCTTGCGGGGATGTTCAAGAAGAAACCAAAGCCCGCCGAATAGCGGGCGCCCCGACCTCTCGAAAGCCCCGGCATCGTCCGGGGCTTTTTCGTTGCCGGCTATGGACGTGGGCGGAGGCGGCCGATAAACAGGGCCTCTGGCAGGAGTGGTTTCGATGATCAGCTAGGCAGGATCCGTTTCGTCGGGTGTCGGCACACCAGAGCGGATCGCATTCGTTTTCATCCCTTTGCGAAGCTTTTCACGACGGAACCTGCCCATGCATGGCCCCAATCCCGACATCAGGCATCCCATGCCCCTTCATCCCCGCGTCGGTTTCCTGAAATCACTGGTCGACGCCGAGAATATCGAGATCGGCGACTTCACCTATTACGACGACCCGGCCGGGCCGGAGCACTTCGTCGAGAGATGCGTGCTCTACCATTATCCGTTCATCGGGGACCGGCTGGTGATAGGCCGCTTCTGCGCCATCGCCGAGGGCGCGAAATTCGTCATGAACGGCGCCAACCATGCCATGTCGGGCTTTTCGACCTATCCGTTCAACATCTTCGGCAATGGCTGGGAAGAGGGCTTCGACCCGGCCACCTGGTCGCAGGAACTGCGCGGCGACACGGTGATCGGCAACGATGTGTGGATCGGCATGGAAGCACTGGTCATGCCAGGTGTCACAATCGGCCACGGCGCGATCGTGGCGGCGCGGGCGGTGGTCAGCGGCGACGTGCCGCCCTATGCAATCGTCGCCGGCAACCCGGCCAAGGTGGTGAAGACCCGGTTCGATCCCGACACTGTGGAGCGCCTGCTGGCGGTGGCATGGTGGGACTGGCCGGTTGACAAGGTGACCCGCAACCTTGATGCCATACGCGGCGCCGACATATCCCGGCTGGAGCAAGCAGCGTGACCGAACAGACAGAATCCAGAACCCTGCCGCCGGTGGCGAGCAGCCTCTTCAACGCACCGTGGGTCTTCATCCGCGGCGTGCCGTCGATGAAGTTCCTGCCGCCTGAAGGCCCGCCGGAGATCGCATTCGCCGGCCGCTCCAATGTCGGCAAGTCGTCGCTGATCAACGGGCTGGTGGGGCAGAAGGGGCTGGCGCGCACCTCCAACACGCCGGGCCGCACGCAGGAACTGAACTATTTCGTGCCCGACGGATTCTCCGGAACGGACGGCGACCTGCCGCCGATGGCGCTGGTCGACATGCCGGGCTACGGCTATGCCAAGGCGCCCAAGGACCAGGTGGATGCCTGGACGAAGCTGGTCTTCGACTATCTGCGCGGCCGCGTGACGCTGAAGCGCGTCTATGTGCTGATCGACTCGCGCCACGGCATCAAGAAGAACGACGAGGAGGTCTTGTCCCTGCTCGACAAGGCCGCCGTTTCCTACCAGATCGTTCTGACCAAGACCGACAAGATCAAGGCCGCGGGCGTGCCGCGTCTGATCGCCGAGACGCAGGAAAAGATTCGCAAGCGCCCGGCAGCCTTCCCGGCCATCATCGCCACCTCATCGGAGAAGGGCGACGGCATGGAGGAACTGCGCGAGGCGATCGCGCTGGCCGTGCGCGGCGGTTGAGGCCGCGCGCACCTGTTCCCGGTTGTGTCGGCCGCCACGCAAGCGCGGCCGAACTGCCATCGCGTCAAAGCGCTTCGGCGTGATTGTGACTCGCTCCGGCCCGCGGCGCGGGTCGCAGCAGCGGCGCGCGCCGGTCGAGCCAGCCCGAAAGCCGCTCCATCTGCGCTGCCAGTGACAACAGCGTCTCCTCGTCGCCGGGCCTTCCCGCCGCCTGTACGCCCAGCGGCAGCCCTTCGGCAGTGACATGCACCGGCAGGGCGATCGAAGGCTGGCCGGAAACGTTCTGGATCGCCGGCCAGTGGGTGAACCATAGGCTGTTGTCCAGAAGCTGGCCGAGCAGCGGCTTCAGCCGAAGCAGGCGCGTCAGCCGCAGCTTGTCGAGCATGTCCTCCAGAAACGCGTCCATGCCCTTCGGGTCCATCGCCCCGCATTTCAGCGGCGGCTGCGAAATCAGCGGCATCAGCACCGCGTCGTACTGGGCGGTTTCCGCAAACAGCTGCCGCGAGGCCGCCTGCAGGCGCTCGAGCCCGGCATAGATCTCGCCGGCTGACAGAAGCTCGCCATAGCGGGCCAGCACGCGCGTGGCGCGCTCGACCTCGCCGGAAACCGGCCGCCCGGTGCGCTGGGCTGCGCCCCGCAAGGTGCCGGCTACCGCGGACGCGACGGTTCTGGCGAAATCGGCGATGAAGTCGCGGCCGATGAAGGGCAGGTCGATCTCTTCGACCGAATGGCCGCCTTCGCGCGCGAGCGCAACCGCAGTGTCCAGCGCCGCCAGCGTTTCGTGCGAGATTTCGAGGCCGAGCGGCGACTGCCGGTAGACGGCGAGCCTCAGCCGGCCGGGGTCCCGCGCGGCAGCGGCCGCGAAAGAGCCGCGCGGCGGGCGCGCCGCGTAGGGCGCCAGCCCGTCGGGGCCATGGGTCAGGTCGAGCAGCAGCGCGCTGTCGCGCACCGAGCGCGTCACCGCGTGGTCCACCACGAAGCCGTACCAGGCCTCTGAGGCCAGCGGCGTCAACGGAATGCGCCCGCGCGAGGTCTTCAGCCCCACCAGCCCGTTGCAGGCCGCCGGCACGCGGATGGAGCCGCCGCCATCGGAGGCATGCGCCACCGGCACCACGCCGGCGGCCACAAGTGCCGCGGCCCCTCCCGACGAGCCGCCGGTGATGTGATCGGTATCCCACGGATTGCGGGTCACGCCGAAGGCGGCCGATTCCGTCACCAGCCGCAGCCCGAGTTCGGGCGAGGTGCTGGTGACGATGGGTATCAGCCCGGCGGCCAGCAGGCGCTGGGTGAGCACGGAATCGTAGTCCGGTACGAAGGGCGGCATCCTGCTGCCGGAATGGTTTGGCACGCCCTTCATGGCGATGCCCAGGTCCTTCAGCGCGGTCGGCACGCCGGCCAGTGGCAGCGAGCGGTCGAGGTTCCTGGCACGGCTGCGGGCGGCTTCGTAGAGCTTTTCGGCGGTGGCGTTGATTTGCGGTTGCGTACGCTCCGCCCGTGCGATTGCGATGTCGACCAGTTCGGCCGGGGAAATCTCCCCTTTCCTGACCAGCCCGGCCAGCGCCGTGGCGTCGTTCTCCCACAGAACCGATTCCAGCGACATGCCACCCCTCCCAAGACATTGCCGATGGCAAAACCCTAGCGGGCATGCGCCGCCTTCGCAATCGCGCCCGGTTGGCCGCTGCCGTTGCAAATCAGGCGTGAAGCCCTAGTTAGGCGGCGATGGCCCAGCAAGACATCGCAACGCTTATCGTCCGCATTGCCATGCGTGACCGGGAGGCGTTCGACCTGTTGTACCAGCAGACCAGCGCGCGGCTTTTCGGCGTTTGCCTGCACATGCTCAACGACCCGGCCGAAGCCGAGCAGACCTTGCAGGAAGTCTTCTGCCGCATATGGGAGGAGGCCGGGCGCTTCGCCGTCTCGGATCTCAGCCCGATGGCTTGGCTGGTGGGGATTGCCCGCAACCATGCCATCGACCGCCTACGGAGCAAGGGGCGGCCACCAGGCGATGCCGCAGTTGCTGACGCTTCCGTCGCCTCCGCCCAGGACGCGGTGGAAATGCTGGAAGCCGGTGCCGCCTCCGCGCGCATCCGCCGCTGCCTGGAAAAGCTGGACGCGGAGCGCGCAACGGCGCTTCGAGAAGCCTATCTTGGCGGCGACAGCTATGCCGAACTGGCGGCGCGGCACGGCGTTCCGCCCGGCACCATGCGCACCTGGCTGCGCCACAGCGTTCTGAGGCTGAAGGAATGTCTCGACCGATGAGGCCATTCGGCAGGGATGCCCCTGGAGACGTCGGCGACGACCTGATCGCGGCCGAGTTTGTGCTGGGCGTCACGCCTGCCGACAGGCGGCAGGCGGTGCGGGCGCGCATCGACAGCGAGCGCGGTTTCGCCCAGTTGGTGGACAAATGGGCGATGCATCTCTCACCGCTGGCGTCCGGGTATCCGGTTGTCGAGCCTCCTGCCTCCATGAAGGCGGCGATCGACCGCCGGCTGTTTCCCGAGCCTGCGCCGCCTGCCGATGCAGAGCCGGCCCCAAGGCCGCGGCCGCGGCGACGCAAACTGTGGGGCATCGCCGCCGCGTTCGCCGTCCTTGCGATTGCGCTGCCCTTGACCATAGGCCGCATTCATATGCGCGCCGGCACCCCGCCGGATATCAGCCTCGTGGCTTCATTGGCCGGGCAGGGTGGCGAGGTCCGCTACATCGCCGTCTTCGATGCGCCGCGCGGCGAAGCCAGGCTGTCGCGTCTTTCCGGGGAACGTGTCGAAGGCCATGATTTCCAGCTATGGGTGATCCAGGACGCGAAGGCGCCCGTATCCGTCGGCCTGCTGCCCGCCGGCGACACGGCGCATGTCGCCATATCGCCCGATATCGAGAAGGAGTTCATCGCCGGCGCTTCTCTCGCCATCAGCCTGGAGCCTGCCGGCGGCTCTCCTTCCGGCCAGCCCACTGGCCCCATCATTGCGAAGGGCGAGCTCAAAAGCATCTGACAAGCGTTGCATCTTGGCTTGGGCGCTCAATCGGAGTTGATTGGCGCTTCTGATCTGATTTGGCTTAGCTTGCGCAAGGGAGGGCCGAAGATGAATCGTCGCAGCGTTCTATTGGCCGGTGCCGCAACGGCGGCTGCAGCCGGCAGCGTCTGGATGTTCCGGCGCGGCGTCGGGCCAGAGCATGCCTGGGCGGAGACATTCGAGATCGACAAGTCCGAAGCCGAATGGCGCAAGATCTTGACGCCCGAGCAGTTTACCGTCCTTCGAAAGCAAGGCACCGAGCGCGCCGGCTCCAGCCCGCTCGACCATGAAAAGAGAAAAGGCACCTATTACTGCGCGGGCTGCGACCTTGCGGTCTATTCCTCGGAGGCGAAATTCGATTCCGGAACCGGCTGGCCGAGCTTCTGGCAATCGCTGCCGGACGCGGTGGGCACCAGGCAGGACAACTCATTGTTCATGACGCGCACCGAGGTGCATTGTCGCCGCTGCGGCGGTCATCTGGGCCACATCTTCGACGACGGCCCGCCGCCCACGGGCAAGCGCCACTGCCTCAACGGCGTGGCATTGAAATTCAGGCCCGCAACAGCATGAGCTTTCGCCGCTTGCCGATTGCCCACCGCCGGCTTTGCCGCTAAGTAACCGCCGATTTCCATCCGAAGGGGGCCCTCTCATGACACCGACCGACATCGCGGCCAAGGCAGCGGAGCAGGCGAGCCTTCTTTCTGCCGCGTTGCCCTACATGCAACGCTACGAAAACAAGACCGTGGTGGTGAAATATGGCGGCCATGCCATGGGCGACAATGAGCTCGGCAAGGCCTTCGCGCGCGACATCGCGCTGCTCAAGCAGTCGGGCGTCAATCCCATCGTCGTCCACGGGGGCGGCCCGCAGATCGGCGCCATGCTGGCCAAGATGGGCATCGAATCCAAGTTCGAGGGCGGCCTGCGCGTGACCGACCAGAAGACAGTCGAGATCGTCGAGATGGTGCTGGCCGGTTCGATCAACAAGGAGATCGTCGCGCTCATCAACGCCGAGGGCGAATGGGCGATCGGCCTGTGCGGCAAGGACGGCAACATGGTCTTCGCC
>JAEWHN010000308.1 GCA_023387775.1 Pseudomonadota bacterium
CACCCGTAGCTCAGCTGGATAGAGCGCTGCCCTCCGAAGGCAGAGGTCACAGGTTCGAATCCTGTCGGGTGCGCCAATCTTCTCCTCAAATCGTCCTCAACCCTCTGATGCGCAAGCGTTTCTGACAATGCGTGATCAAATGGGTAGACCACGTGGTAGACCAAAATCCGAAATACCTCTTTACGAAGGGGGGTGTATTATTTCTCCCGACGCGTTCCGAGGGCCCTCCGGTCATCGTTCAATAAGACCCGGGTAGTTGTCTGTTTGCGGACCCGTTCCCCGGCAAAGGCGCAAAAAGCGGCGGATCGACTGGCAGCCCTCTTGGGGACCGTCTGGAACCAAGCCCATATCGAAAGGCTTGGCCTCCGAGTTCTCCCCAGCGCGCCAATCACCCCCGAGTCCGAGCGTGAACGCCAGGAGGCGCAAGCGGCGGTCCGCCTTCGGAAGCCTATGACATCTACGTGCGACTAAAGGGCCGAGGGAAAGGAAAGGCGTTCCGCGCCTATACCGACCGAAATCTTGGATACGCTCTCGACTGTTCCGCAACGCTTCCATTGCCGCTATCGGGCGAGTCGATGCAGGCCGTTTCCGTGATTACCTAATCGGAAAGGGCCTAACCACATCGTCCATTCAACGGGTGTTGGCGACGGTCCGAGCAGCAATCAACATAGCCATCTCCGAACACGGCCTCGATTGTGCCTTTGCCGTCGCGGGGCGTCTTTGCCTTGCGGCCGCCACCAAAACGGGGGTGTTATGGCATCTGGCCGGGCTATTCCATCTCAATCTCTGGATGTTTGGCGATAATGTCTTCCCGAGTGACACCGGAAAACATCGCCGGGTATATATAACCATAACCTTCACCGGCATATTTGGCGATATCGATGACGGCAGCAGGAACGACTGTCATAACGTCATAGAATTCATCCGGCTCGTATCCACGGCTCTTTGCAGCGTTTCGGCAAATGTGAATATCGACGCCTTGGTCGGTGAGTTCCTTGAACGCGGCGTAAGCGTCTGGAAAAGCAGCCTTGTTCTTGCGTGAGAAGGCATGAAGTTCGTTGCCATGGGCCACGATCACGATGCGGGACTTCTCAAAATCTCCGAATTCCTTCATCGCTCTAATGTGGTTTTTAACAAAACTGAGCGCCTTAAACCCATCCTCAGGAGCACCGAAATTGAAGTCATAAAGAAATTTCTGTGCGCCGTATCTCACCGGATCGAATTTCGAAGGGCCGTCGGGACCAGCCTGCGCAATAGACGAGAATGCGACAAAGCAGATAGATGCAACAAGCGTCCTGAATTTCATTCACAAGTCCCCATCTTTTCCTCCGACTGAACTGATCGGCTATACATGCAAACAATCATATATAATGTGACGAGCAAGCTTGTCATCGCCAATTCGTTGACTTCGGCGAGAACTGACTCACCTTTGATGGCCTCCGACCGGGTCGATCGGGTGATGTCGGAACTGCGTTCCAGCTTGACGGCTACTGTGCCGTCACGGTGATGCGGCCTTTCATGTTGGGGTGGAAGCGGCAGTAATAGTCAACCGACTTCGCCGCCCCCACGACCAGGCTTGCCGACTTCTTGGGCGGGATCATCACGTCCCAGCCGCCGTTCACCGTGGCGGTGTGGGCCAGTATGTCCTTGTTGACCCATTCGATCCTGTCGCCGACCTTCACATCGATCTGTGCCGGCGAGAACTCCATGTTCTCGATCGTGACCTGGACGGTTTCTGCCCGGAGCGGAGCGGCGCCCAGGCCCAGCGCAAGGGCGGCGCTGGCAGCCCGGACAAGCTGTTTGCGCAACATGGCCTGCCTCACTTGAGCTCGGCGGCGACGTGCTCGGCGTGCTGCTCGTGGCCCTGGAATATCTTCAAGCCAGTCTCGAGCAGGCTCTTCAGCTGGGCGTTGCTCGCCGAAGGAATAAGTACCGTTTGGAGAGCGCCGTTCACCTGCTTGTGGAACGCGACCTCGTTTTGCACATAGGCCTTGTCGAAGGCTGCCCCGTCGAGCTTGGCGAGCTTGTCGCGTTCCGCGGCGGCGGCCTTGCTCAGCGCCTCGCTGGTGGCATTGTCTTGCGGCGTGACGTTGAGCTTCTTGAGCAGGTCGAGCGCCTGCGTGTTCACGGCTTCATGGTCGCGCACCATGTCCTTCGCAAAAGCCACAACTTCCTTGTTCTTGGATTTGGCCACCGCCTGCTTGGCTGCCTCGATATCTATCACCCCGGCCGTGTAGGCGATGTGGGCGATCTGCGGGTCGCTGGGCTTGTCGGCAGCCTGCGCCAGGGGTGCTGCCCCGAGCAGGCAGAGCGTGGCCAATATCGCGATCGGACGAATATGCATGAAAACCTCCTTCACCCGGCACGATGGCGCCGGCGTTGTCTCGAAGTGACGATGCTTGGATGCGGCGGAGCGTAAAAGGTTCCCGGAAATTCAAGCCTCGAAACCGAGCCGCTTCATCACCGCGCTGGCCAGGCGTTCGCAGCGCCGGCCGGCAAAGGGAAAGGCGTCCAGCAGCACGGGGCCGATCTGCGCATCCAGTTCCTTGCGCACCAGCGCGCGGGCGCGATGCAGCCGCGTCTTGACCGTCTCGGGGCGTATGTTCAGCAAATCCGCCGTCTCGTCGACGCTCAAGCCCTCGATCACCCTGGCCACGAAGACGGCCCGGTAGAGGTCGGGGAGGTTGTCGGTAGCACGTTCGACAAGCTGCAGGATCTGCCGTTGCGCCATCGTCCGCTCCGGATCGTCGAAGCCTGTGCCAAGCGGGAACTGGATGATTTCGGCTTCCGCCGCGCGATCGCTGGAGCCGGGCACTTCCGCGGCGCGCCGTTTCTTGCGCAGGCGTCCAAGCGCCTCGTTGATGACGATGCGGGAAAGCCATGTCGCCAGCGTGGACTCGCCGCGAAAGCTCCCAAGGTTGGCAAAAGCGCGGACATAGGCTTCCTGAACGATGTCCTCGGCTTCGCTATTATTGGGAAACACGCCTCGGGCGATGCGATAGAGCCGCTGGTTGTATTTCCGCATGATGGTGCGGAATGCGTGGCCGTCGCGGGCAAGCGCCCGTCGCGTCAAATCCAAATCATCGGCGGCCACGATCTTGACCGCGTCTCCTGGAACCTGCGGCATGAGCTTTCTCCTGACCCATCAATAGATGCTGCCGGGCCAAAAAGGTTCCCGGACCTCGGACACGGCAAACAGCAGCAAGCTATAAAGAGCTGAGCGGGGCTTACTCAGGCCACGGCGGGAGCGGTTGGTGCGTCGACGCCCCCGCGCGTTAGGTTTTCGCGTGCGAAATCCGCTGTGACACAATTTTGCAACAGTACGCGCAAGAATCCGCTTCACTGTCGTCGGTCAGTAGCGGCGTGCGGAAATAAGGTATAGATTCACTGTGTACTTGGCGGAGGCATCAGCATGCCCCTTTGAACCTGCCGAGTGGACATGCGGTATTTATTTGTAAGCGCATATCGCCTTTCTTGGCTACATGAGTAACAGCGTTTCTCAGTGCATCTAGATCCGGGCGTGGCTCCGATATTCGCGAGTGGGCGGGATCCATAGAATTTCTGAACTTAACGCGGGTGGCCGACCGCACCCGATACTATGTTCGCAGAGGGGAAGAACAAATGCAAACAAGGCTGTTGGCACGCGTCGCAATCGCAACTCTTGCCGTCTGCGGGACAAGCGACGCCGTCCTCGCCGGATCGGTGACCCAACCGGGTGAAACCGTCGGCATCGCAACGGGCGCACCGCTTCCGGAAGGTTTTTACTTCGTCGATACAGCCGATTGGGGCCAAAGAAATACATCGCCCGAGTCAACGAGCGTGGGCGTCAACATCCCCGTGCTTGCCTGGTCCACGCCCTGGACGCTGCTCGGCGGCAGGCTGCAGTTCCTGGCAGCCGCACCCCAAGTCGCAGTAGGCGAAGCCGATACGGATTTTGCCTCCGGGATGTACAATCCATACTTCGCCGGGCAACTGGCATGGGATCTCGGCAACAACTTCGGATTCAGCTACGCAATTGGCGCCTATATCCGCGTTGACAACGAGGTCGCCTTCGACTCAACGTCGCTCAACCAGCGATTTGCGCTCAGCTATACAGGTAACGACTGGAACCTGACCGCCAATGCAATCTGGGGCATCCACGAACACGGCTTCACCGAGACGGTCAATCCCAATTTTCTCAACATCGACCTGACCGCCACCAAGAAATTCGACAAATGGGAGATTGGGCCTGTCGGGTTCTATTCGACCGACCTCAACCGGCCGGTTCCTGATTATCACAAGCAGAGCCAGTTCGCCGTCGGCGGACTCGTCGGATACAATTTTGGACCGGTCACTCTGCAGGCTTATGTGACCACCGATGTGTGGGAAAGGAATTACGGCGGACGTGATACACGTGGCTGGGCCCGCGTTATCATACCCCTGGGGAATCCGTTCGCAGCACCAGCACCGGAAATGGTCAGCAAGTAAAACTGGCCCTGGCCGACGGAGAGCGGCCGAAACGGCTGTTTCTTGATCGCGTGCCAATTTGACGAATGCTGCTCGGGAGGCGTGTCGCCTCCCGAGCAGCAAAGCCCCATCTGCCCGCTCCGCGGCTCGGCTATTTAACCGGTGAGGGTCAGCCGGCGACCGGAAGGGCACGCAGCGCCGTTGAGCCGCTGTTGCCGATCGGCGAGCTGATGCCCACTTCAGGCACAACCGCCTTCCAGGAATTCATCTGTACGCCCTGGACAAAGGACCCTCGGCGGCTCGACTCAACCCAATCCATCAAATCTCAGACAAAACACGAAGCGCACGGCGTAGGCTCCGTCGACGAGATGATGGCTGCCAGGTTGTCCGCAGACAATGGCGAGCGGCCGAGACCTCCGCCGATAACGACGGCGGCCTTCCTGGAAAAACACCGAAAATCCAAGACTATGCGCCGACATCCACTGCATCGGCCAGAAACGTCATTGGATTGTCGGGAGGTCACACTCAATGCCACCCCATTCCGCAAGTCATGCGCCAACTCCGCCAAGTTCCTACATAGCGATCCACCTGAAAGTGTATCAAGGCATACCACGCCTCGCCTATGATTGGCGTTAGAACACTGAATCAGAGTTACGTTGCTGAGCTAGACACAGCTTCTCGACAGTATAAAATAGCGCAACGTTCGGTCTTCTGAGGGCTCGACACATGAACAACCTGTCACGACGCAGCTTGGTGTTCGGCGGTTTGACAGTCCTGGGTTCGGGCTGCACGTCAGTGGGAACGCAGACGTCCGTCATGGCCAACAATACGCAGTTCGCCGTCGATCCGCGCTACAAGCGAACGCGCGTGAAGTACGACGGCACTGCGCCTGTCGGTACGATCGTGGTCAATACATCCGAACGTTTCCTATACGCCATCGAAGATGGCGGGTGGGCGGTGCGCTACGGCGTCGGCGTCGGCGAAGAGGGGCGCACGGTCAAAGGCAAGGCGATCATCGGCCGAAAGGCGGACTGGCCGGCGTGGACACCCACCGTAAGCATGATGCAACGAAAGCCGCGCCTCCTCAAATATGCAGGTGGAGTACCCGGCGGGCCAAACAATCCACTCGGCGCACGCGCCCTTTATCTGTATCGTGATGGAAAAGATACTATGCTTCGTCTACATGGTACAAATGAGCCATGGACCATCGGCACTGCGGTTTCGAGTGGATGCATCCGACTAACCAATGAAGATATAATCGACCTGTACGAACGTACGAATGTTGGAACAGAGGTACTGGTGCTTTGATGATGTCACACCGGAATACTCCGCTAAGACCGCGTAAACTGCTTTACAAAATGTGTCATTGCTGCACTATGCCTTGTCGTATTTGACAGTTATGTTGTGATTGCCCACACTTGCTGTGGGGGCTGCATGGAAATAATCCACCATAAGCGGGAAGGATAGCTTATGAGCAGATTTCTGATCGCATTAGTCGCAGTACTCGCCGTCGCCAGCCTGAGCGGCTGCACCACCATCGGCAAAGGCAAGGGCAAAGCCCCGCCGCCCGCGCCCGTGGTCGAACCAGAACCCATCTACAAGTAGCAGAGATTGGTGGGAGGGCCGTAGTCGTCCCTCCCACCATAGTCCGCAGTGCCGACTGCGGCAGGCTTTCGACCCGGCAGGCCAAAGTCGTCGGAACGAACTGGGCCGATATCGTTCAAACTCAGGAGTGGAGCCACGGGAATGGCGCTTCTATTAGGCGTCCGCGTATCAGTTGTGGCTTTTTTGGCGCTTTCGACAGCAGCATGCCAGGACACCAGTCCCGCACCGAGATTTGTGTCGAGTGCTAACGGCATGAAGCCGGTCTTGGCGGCGCCCGCGGCCGCACGCGAACTCAAGGAAGACACATCCAAGAACAAAACATACGGATATTTCATCGAGTTCCGCTCGCGTTACGCACTCAGCTATGGCCACACCTATGTTGTATTTGGCCGTTCCACCAAAAACGGGGAAATGATCAATCCGGAGGTTGCGGGCCTGCATCCGCGCTCGGAAAGCGCGGTTCCCTATGTTCTGGGCCACTTCCTCCCCGTGGAAGCGGAGACTGGATGGAGCGACGGAGACCTGGAAGAACAATACAGGTCCGCGAGTTGGCGCGTGATGCTGACCGAAGCCGAGTACAAGAAAGTTGTCGCCAATATTCGCAAGCTGCAGGCCAGTTCACCCGTTTGGCACGCGGCACTGTATAACTGTAACGCGTTTGTTGCGGACATTGCCCGCTCGATGGGTTACAAGACGCCGAGCATCCAGCTTCGGCCGCAGCAATTCGTCACCAAGCTTCGCGAGCTGAATGCGAGACAATCGTAAGATTCCATCGCCGAGACCGCGCGAAAGTTGCGCATTGATGGGGTCACTTACGAGCCGTTCAGTGGCGCGGGGAGCGTAAATTGACGATATCGATAGCTTCGGTCGGCCAGATTGCTTGGGTGCTCGGCATCATTGCCTGGTATGTCATCCGCTATCCTTTCGAACGCCGCGCCAAGCGTGTCCGGGTGGTGAGCGATCGCCGCTCCCCCACCGACATCTTCGGGCTCGCCTGTGCCTTGCTCGGTCTTGCCATCGTGCCCGCCATCTATGTCGCCACCGGCATCCCCGCAGGGGCCGACTACCCGGCGCAGGGGTGGGCCATCGCCGTTGGAGCGGCCATCTTTTGCAAGGCGCTGTGGGTTTTTCGCAGGTCCCACAAGGAACTGGGCCGCAACTGGTCGATCACCCTGGAGATTCGCCAGCAACACGAACTGGTAAGCGGCGGCCCATACGCCTTCATCCGCCACCCCATGTACACCTCCTTTTTGCTGATGGGAGTGGGGCAGGCCTTCCTGTTGTCGAACTGGTTCGCAGGGGCAGCAGGATTGGTCGGGTTTGCGGTTCTTTTCTTTCTTCGGGTGGACAAGGAAGAGCGCATGATGCTCGAAATATTCGGTCCGCGATATAAAGCCTATATGGAAAGGACAAAACGGCTTATCCCTTATTTCTATTGATTGTCATCATAGCGGAGCTGGCATGATGCGAGGCCGAGCCCTCAAGCTTTCGGAACCGCGACGTCTCGTCGGAGACCTGATGAGGTTTTCGATGGGGGTGCCGCGGGTCACGGTGCAGCGCCAGATGCGCCTTGAGACCCTGCAGAAAGCCAGGACCTCGCAGAAGCACAGATCGTCGTGGACCGTGCTTTTCCTGAAGGGATATGCCCTTCTCGCGCGCGAAGTTCCGGAGCTGCGGCGCGCCTACGTCAAATTTCCCAGGCCGCATCTTTACGAATTCCCGATGAGCGTAGCCTCGGTCGCGCATGAGCGAGAGCATGACGGTGAACGCGTCGTCCTGCTGAGCACCATCAAGGGCCCCGAGCGCAGTTCCATCGCCCAGCTCGAAGCGCTGATCCAGGCAGCGCGATCGCGTCCGATATCGGAAATCAAGGAATTCCGGCGCGCTCTCAAGATGGCTCGCGCGCCGGCGCCCGTCCGATGGCTCCTCATGTGGCTGGGGCTGAATATTGGTCGACAGCGGGCACGCTATTTCGGCACTTTCCAGCTTTCGGTCTATTCCGGTCTTGGGGCGGAATCCCTCAACCCTCTTACGCCTTTGACCACCCTGCTCAATTACGGCCCCATCGGCGAAGACGGCTCGGTGAATGTCCGCATCCACTATGACCACAGGGTCATGGACGGGGCGAATGTCGCGCGTGCGCTGGTGAGATTCGAAGAAATCCTGAACAGCATCGTGGCTGGCGAAGTGGAAGACCTGGCCCAAGCGCAGTCCTTGCCGGTGCGGCACCTTTCAGAGACAGATGCATGAGCATGAGTGAAGAGCCTCGCCCGGCGGTGGTCGTCGTCGGCGCCTCCCGCGGGATCGGCAGAGCCATCGCCAGGGTCGTTGCCCGCGAGCGTGGCGTGGTCGTGCTCATTGCGCGTTCGGCTGAAGAATTGGCCGCCGCCGCGGCCGAGGTGCGAGCAGCCGGCGGCGAGCCGTTCACCCTTGCACTGGATCTTGTGGCGCATGATGCGGCGGCGCGGCTGGAGACCTTCCTGGCCGCGCAAGGCCTGACCTGCGATGTCCTGGTCAACAGCGCGGCCTACGGCCTGCGCGGCGCGGCAACGGCACTCCCCGCCGATGACCAGCTCGGCATCATCGACCTCAACATTCGCGCCCTTTGCGACCTCACGCTGCGCTTCTTGCCGGGAATGGTGGCGCGACGGCGCGGCGGGATACTCAATATCGGTTCGGTCGCCGCCTTCACTCCAGGCCCTTACATGGCCTTCTACTATTCAAGCAAAGCCTTCGTGCGCAGCTTTTCGGAAGCGCTGCATCAGGAAACGCGTCGAAGCGGCGTAACCGTAACCTGTGTAGCGCCCGGGCCCGTGGACACGGCGTTCCTCCAGAGTTCGGGTGCCGATCTGACCCTGCTGTTCAAGGTCTTGCCAAGGCTGACTTCGGATGAGGTAGCCGAACGCGCCTGGCAAGGGTTCAAGTCACGCCGTCGGCTGGTCATACCGGGCACTTCGGCCAAGCTTGCCGCTCTTTTCGCAGCATTGGTGCCCTCGGCTTTGCTGTCGCCCTTGATCGGCAGGCTGCAACGCAACGGCAACGACCCCTGCCCGTGTGGCTCGGGCAAGAAGTACAAGAAATGCTGCAGCAGCCGCGCACCCCAGCGCCGCCGCGACCAGTCACGCCTGGTCACCTGACCGCTTCGGCCAGGCCAATCAATTTGTAGAGCCGTGTCGACGGTCCTCCCGCGCGTGGCCAACAACCGATCGCCAAGTGCTGGCCCGCAGCCATCGAAGACGGCCCATCCGGGTCTATCCTGAAGCTGCTCCGCGCCAGGGCCACGGAGGAAGGGCACCTGGCACGACGCCTGCCATGGCGTGGACAGGCAAGCCCGCTATTATTGGATGGCGACCTGCGGTCTCGGGGCCTCGCCCTGGGTCGAGGTCAAGAATGGTCCTGTGCTCGTGACCGCACCGGAGCCGACGCATGGCTGACGCGCAAGAAACGGCGTTCTTCATTGGCGACGTCGCGCTCGACGATTACTACACCGCCGAGCGCTGGCCCGGCCTCGCCGACAAGGCCTATATCCGCGAGAACAAGAGCTATGTCGGCGGCATGATCGCCAACGCCGCAAGCGTGCATGCGGGCCTGGGCGGGCCGACCGAATTCATCTCGCTGCTCAACCACAGCCCCCTGTCGCGCCGGCTCTGCGACGAGCTCAACCGGGTTGGTGTCGCCACCACGCACATGCTGCACGACGCCGACGTTCCCGATTCCCACAACATGATCTTCCTCGTCGGCGGCGAGCATGTGGTGCTGATCGGCGACACCGGCGAGCCTCCGATGGCCCTGCCCGCGCCAGCACTCGAGGCGTTGCGCAAGCCCGGCTATCTCTACATCACCACCGCCCGCGCCAAGCGGCTGCGCGGCGAAGGCCTTGCCGGAGCGGAACTGCTGGCCGACCTTCGCGCCCATGGCCGGAAGCTGGTGTTCGACCTCGATGTCCACGGCTTCCAGCCGGCAGACCTCGACTATCTGCGCGGTGCCGACATCGTCATCATGAACGAGATCGGCTTCGGCCTCTCCTTCGGCACGCCCGACCTTCCCGCGATCAACGCCTGGATGCGCGAGCACCGGGTCCGCATCGTCATCCGCACCCTCGCGGCTGCCGGAGCGGAAGCCTATGACGGAACCGGCATGGTGAAGGTGCCCGGCTATGAGGTGCAGGCGGTGGACGTGACGGGTGCGGGCGACACGTTCGGCGGCGCCCTCGTCTACGCAATCGGCCGGAAGCCCGACCTGGCATCCGCGCTCGAATTCGCCGTCGCCGCCGCCTCGCGCGCCGTCACAATCGAGGGCCCGCAAGGCGGGGTGGCAACTGTCGAAGCAATCGAATGTTTCCGCGCGAACAACCCGCGTCGCTGCTAGAGCGATGCGGGACGATCGCGGCAGGTGCGCAACGCCACAAGCCTAGATG
Organism: Pseudomonadota bacterium; assembly: GCA_023387775.1. GTDB lineage: Bacteria > Pseudomonadota > Alphaproteobacteria > Rhizobiales > Rhizobiaceae > Pseudaminobacter. Next base: position 10,469 of record JAEWHN010000308.1, read on the forward strand.
TCGTAGTACAGCACGAACTCGTAGGGGTGCGGTCTTGTGCGTATCTCTTCGATCTCGTGCGCGCGTTTGTAGCTCAGGTAGGTCTCGATGACATCGGCGGTGAAGACGTCCTGTGCCAGCAGGAACTTGCCGTCGGCCTGAAGCGCGTTGAGAGCCTCATCGAGCGAGCCCGGTGTCGACGGGATTTGGGCGCGTTCCACCGGCGGCAGGTCATAGAGATTCTTGTCGATCGGTTCACCCGGGTCGAGGCGGCTGCGAATCCCGTCCAGCCCGGCCATCAGCATGGCCGCAAATGCCAGGTACGGGTTGCTGGAAGGGTCCGGGCAGCGGAACTCCACGCGCCTCGCCTTGGGGTCGGGCGAGTACATCGGGATCCGGCACGCTGCCGAGCGGTTGCGGCGCGAATAGCCCAGATTGACCGGTGCCTCGAAGCCCGGAACCAGCCGCCGGTAGGAATTGACGGTCGGTGCGCAGATGCCGAGCAGCGCCGGCGCGTGCTTGAGAAGCCCACCGATGTAATAGCGCATCACCTCGCTGGAGCCGGCATAGCCGTCGCCGGCAAAGATCGGACGGTCCTTCTGCCAGATGCTCTGGTGAACATGCATGCCCGAGCCATTGTCGCCGAACAGCGGCTTTGGCATGAAGGTGGCGGTCAGGCCCCGCCGGCGGGCGACGTTCTTCACCACGTATTTATAGATCATCACATTGTCGGCCATGCGCGTCAGCGATGCGAACCGCATGTCGATCTCGCCCTGGCCGCCGGTTGCAACTTCGTGGTGATGCGCCTCGACCGGGATGCCGATCTCTTCCAGCAGTCTCACCATTTCGGTGCGAACATCCTGGAGAGAGTCGGCCGGTGGCACCGGGAAGTAGCCTTCCTTGGGGCGCAGCTTGTGCCCAAGCCCCAGGCCGCCGCGCCCGGTCCAGTTCGCCTCGACCGCGTCGATGTCGTAGTAGCCGTAGTTTGTGCCCTGATCGTAATGGACCTCGTTGAACACGAAGAATTCGAGTTCGGGCCCGAAATAGGCGACATCGCCGATGCCTGTGGCCTTGAGGTGGGTCTCGGCCTTCTGGGCGACAAAGCGGGGATCGCGGCTGTAAGGCAAGGTGTTGGTCGGGTCCATGATATTGCAGATCAGGACCAGCGTCGGCACCTCGGTAAAAGGGTCCAGGAATGCCGTGGTCGGATCAGGCACGACGAGCATGTCGCTTTCCTGGATTTCCTGAAAGCCGCGGATGGAGGAACCGTCGAAGCCGACGCCATCGGTGAAGCTGTCCGGCCCGATGGTTTTCGGCGGCACGGAGAAGTGCTGCCACAAACCGGGAAGGTCCACGAAGCGCAGATCGACCATCTCGATGTTTTCATCCTTGATGAGCCGGAGAACGTCGTCCGGACTGGCGCAGTTGCAAGGCATTGGCGTTTCCTTTCCCTGTCTAGATCGCCCGGTCCCAGGCCGAGTGCCGCTGGCGATGCGCGCGTCTCCGCGCCTTCTGTCGCCGCTCCGTCAGGTCCTTCGGCACGTCTGTTCAGCCGTTCGCCGACAATGAACCTCCATGGCCGGCGCTGAACCGGCCATGGCGCGCCTTCCCCGTCAGCCGCGCGAACTGGGCCTGCCTCATGTGGACGAGCGTGGCGTGGTCGCCCCCTTCGAAATACACCTCCGGCTGCTGAAGCAGCTTGTCCTCGATAATGACGTCGAGCCCATAGCATTCGCCGACCGCAGGAACGGCGCCGCGCTTGCAATCCGTGATCAATTGGTCCAGCTCAAGCTCGGTTGCGAGGGTAAGCCCCTCCCCGAACAGCGTCTTGAGGCCATCGAACTCGAGGCGCCTGGAGGCGGGCAGGATCGCGAGAAAGTAGCCGTCGCGACCACGCAGCACGACGGCTTTGGCCAGGGCACCGGCCGGGATGCGGCAAGCCCGCGCAGTCGAGATCGAAGAACTGGTCGGCTTGTGCTCGACCAGATCGTACTCGACGCATTTGCGCTCGAGAAATGCCTGGAGCGTCTGGGCAAGGGTCATTCTCCCACCCTCCAGGTGAGCAGACCGAACCTTTAAAACCGGAGCCATGATACATCCTGGGCGCCGTCCTTGCCAGTTCGATGCCGGACGCCGTGTTTCACGGCATTCCAATCATTGCGCCCCTCAGGAG
>JAEWHN010000362.1 GCA_023387775.1 Pseudomonadota bacterium
GTGAGGGTGAGCGCGCTTTCGGTGATCTCGAAGCCGCCGTCCGCGGCCGGGCCGTAAGTGACGACCGCCTTGGCGTCGAGTTCCTCGGCCGGTGTGCCGTTCTCGGCCAGGAAGTGCGAAAGCTGCATGGCGAAGCAGCCGGCATGGGCAGCGGCGATCAGTTCCTCCGGATTGGTGCCGGACTTGCCGCTCTCGTCCTGAAAGCGGCCCTTGAACGAATAGGGCGTGCCGCTGAACGCGCCGCTCTGCGTTTCGAGCGTGCCGCTGCCTTCGGTCAGCGATCCTTTCCAGACGGCGGTTGCTTGACGATGCATGATTATCCTCCTCCCTCTTGGTGACGCGCCGCGCGTGCGGCGACCCCGCGAATATAGGGCCCGCGGCGGCTCGGGCCATGAGGACTTTGGCGCAAGCCGTTTCCGGCTAGATCGCTTCGCCCTTGAGCAGCCGGGGCATGTCGCCGGAGAGCCCCGAGGCCTGGCGGATGAAATAGGATTTCAGCTGCGGCATGCGGTCGACGAGGCCGAGCCCGAAATCGCGCAAGGCGCGCAGCGGGCCGAAGTCGTTGGAGAACAGCCGGTTGAGCACGTCGGTGGTGACGCCCATCTGCACCGTGTCGAACCGGCGCCACTGCTCGTAGCGTTGCAGCACATCCAGCGCCCCGATGTCCTGGCCGAGGCGGTCGGCCTCCACGATGGTTTCGGCGAGGGCTGCGACGTCCTTGAAGCCGAGGTTGAGGCCCTGGCCTGCAATGGGGTGGATGCCGTGCGCCGCGTCTCCCGCCAGCGCAAAGCGCGGCGCCACGAAATCGCGGGCAAGCATCAGGCCGAGCGGCCATGCGCGCGGCTTTCCCTCGACGCGAAGCTCGCCCAGCTTCAGCCCGAAGCGGTGCTCCAGCTCCGTTTCGAAAACCAGTTCGTCGCTGGCGAGCAGCCGGTCGGCATCTTCCGTGCGCTCGGTCCACACGATGCAGGAGCGATTGCCGGTGAGAGGCAGTATGGCGAAGGGACCGGCCGGCAGGAAGTGCTCCTCGGCGCGGCCATTGTGCGGCCGCTCATGCGCCACCGTGCAGACGATGCCGGACTGCCCGTATTCCCACTTCACCGTCTTGATGCCGGCCATGTCGCGCAGGCGAGAATTCACGCCATCGGCTGCAACCAGCAGCCGGGCGTCGAGCGAGGTGCCGTCGGCAAGATGGATCGCCACGCTGGCGATGCCGGTCTCGAAGGCCTGAACCGCAACGCCCTCGATGATGTCGATGCCGAGCTCGCCGGCGCGGCGGCGCAGAGCCGCGTTGATGACCTTGTTGGCCACCATGTGCGCGAAGGGTTCGCCGGGCGCGACCTCGCCGTCGAAGGTCAGATAAACCGGCCGCACCGGATCGGCGGTGCGCGAATCGGTGATCAGCATGTCGACGATCGGCTGTGCCTCGGGCCGGATCTCGTCCCAACAGCCGAGCTGGCCCAGCATTCGGCAGGCTGCCGCGGCCACGGCCGAAGAGCGGGTGTCGCGCTGCCAGACGCCCTTGGGGGCTGCGTCGACCACGGCAACGCCCAGGTTGGGTCGCGCCTGCTTCAGCGACACCGCGGCCGCAAGGCCGACATAGCCGGCGCCGGCAATCAGCACATCGAGCATGGGATGCCTTTCGGCCGCTGATTCGTTCTCGACCATTGCCCTGTCCTCCGGGTACTTGCGCCTTCGCCTGTGCTGCCTTGACTTGACCGGACGTTCCGTTGAAACCGTTCCGGATCGAGAGTTCGGAAAGGTGCGAAACATGACGGCGGCCATGCAAGAGCTTCTCGCCATTCTTGACCTCGAGAAGCTGGAACACAACCTCTATCGTGGTCGCAGCCCCCAGTCGGACTGGCAGCGCGTGTTCGGCGGCCAGACCATCGCGCAGGCCCTCGTCGCTGCCCAGCGCACCGTCTCGCCGGATCGCCACGTCCACTCGCTGCATGGCTACTTCATGCGGCCGGGCGACACCAAGGTGCCGATCGTCTACGAGGTCGATCGCATTCGCGACGGCACCAGCTTCACCACGCGCCGCGTCGTGGCCATCCAGCACGGCCACGCCATCTTCTCGCTTGAGGCGTCATTCCAGGTGGACGAGGACGGGTTGAACCACCAGATGCCGATGCCGCTGGACGTGCCTGCGCCCGAAACGCTGGGAACCCAGCAGGAGCTGATCGCCAAGTTTGGCGATGCAGTGCCGGAAGGCATCCGCCGCTACTGGGAGCGTGACCGGCCGATCGAGATGAAGCCGGTGTTTCTCAAGCACTACACCAGCCGCGAGAAACTGGCGCCGCAGCAGAAGATCTGGATCCGCACCACGGGGCCGGTGCCCGACGATCGCGCCATGCAGGCGGCGGTGCTGGCCTATCTGTCGGACATGACCCTTCTGGACACCTCCACCTTCGCGCATGGCCGGGCGATCTTCGACCGCGACATCCAGGCGGCGAGCCTTGACCACGCCATGTGGTTCCATCGCTCGCACCCGCTCGACGGCTGGCTGCTCTATACGCAGGACAGCCCTTCCACTTCCGGCGCGCGCGGCTTCACGCGCGGCGCGCTCTATGCGCAGGACGGCACGCTGATCGCTTCCGTGGCCCAGGAGGGCCTTATTCGGTTGCGGCATTCGCCTGCAGAATAGGCATTTTTCCAGAGCTGCCTAATTTTCAAGCATTTTACGGCGGTCGTTTTCGATGCCCGGAAAACGCCGGCGCTGAATGCGTATGAATTCCAAACCGTTATGCCGCATCCGCCAGTTTGGCACGGAGCTTGATTCACCCTGAATGCGCGCGGCGCGTGTCGTGCGCGTCAGCAAAGGGTGAAGCCGATGAAAATCGTGATGGCTATCATCAAGCCGTTCAAGCTCGAGGTGGTGCGCGAAGCGCTGACCGCGATCGGCGTCGAAGGCATGACCGTCACCGAGGTCAAAGGTTACGGGCGCCAAAAGGGGCACACGGAAATCTACCGCGGTGCCGAATACGCTTTCAGCTTCCTGCCCAAGGTCAAGATCGAAGTCGCCGTGGCCAGCGAGATGGTCGACAAGACCGTTGAGGCCATCATCGCCGCGGCCAAGACCGGGCAGATCGGCGACGGCAAGATCTTCGTCTTCGGCATAGACCAGGCTGTGCGCATCCGCACCGGCGAGACCGACGCCGATGCGCTCTGAGCTTTCGAAGCCTGCCTTTTCCGGTGCCGGCCATCGCCTGCCGGCAGCAAGACATTTCCGCCAGCCAAACCATAACCGATGGAGATTTCGATGAAAATTCCGCCTTCCATTGCGCTGCCGGCGCGCGTGGCCCTTTTGGGGCTGCTCACGCTCGGCGCCCTGGGCACGCTCTCGGCCTTCGCGCAGGAGGCTGCGCCCGCCGCCGCGCCTGCGCTGCCGGTGCCAGACAAGGGCGACACAGCCTGGATGCTGGCCTCGACCGTGCTGGTGCTGTTCATGACGCTGCCGGGGGTCGCGCTGTTCTATGGCGGGC
>JAEWHN010000254.1 GCA_023387775.1 Pseudomonadota bacterium
GGGAGAAAATACTGAAGAAGTGGCCGCGCCAGTGGAAGATCAATCTGATCGAGGAGCATAACCCGTACTGGCATGACATTGCGTGGCACTTGCTTTGAGGTGCTTGCGACTTGCTGTATCTAAACCGTGGTGACCGTTCGCGTTTCTGGACCGGCTTTGGCTTGGGGACGGGCGAGGCATGGGTCCCCGGAACCCTGCGCCCCTGCGGGGCTTCGGGCCCGAGGACGACGGAGAGAAAAAGCACCTGCGCAAATCTTTGATGCTTCAGCTTGGCGCCTTGGCCGGGCTTTGTATCTCGTGAATGTCGCGGTGATAGCTCGATAGCAACGCTGCAGATTGGCCGGAAACGACAATACCTCCGTCGTCCTCGGGCCGGAGCACGAGCGGTAGCGAAGTGCGGAGGTTCCGGGGACCCATGCCTCGCCCTTGATGCAGGCTCGGTCGGGCCAGAAACAGGTGCCGGCCTGACTAGCTCAAGCCGGAACAGGCCAGCTTGCCCTTGGATGACGAGGTATCCTGCTTCCGGGCCACAGTCCGACGGATTTGCCACTCACGAAATTTCCGCACACTTTTAAAGCTTCGTGCGGGCTCCAGCCCAAGGCGGTCGCGACTGCCCTTACCCCTTCCGCGCCAGCTTTTCGGCAAGGTCTTCCATGCGCTGGGCGAGCGTGCTCAGCGCGCCGGTCAGGGCTGCGTCGTTCTTGTCGGCCTTCATCAGCGCTTCGTCGCGGGTCTTGCGCAGGGTGCTGATCTCGCTTTCCATACCCTGCACGCGCTTGCGCAGCTCGGACAGCTCATCCATCACCATGATGCCGGCCATCACCGTCAGCCGCTGGTCGCCGATCTCGCCGAAGGAGTCCTTCAGGTGCGAGACATAGAGGTCGAAACTCTGCGCGAGGTCGATCAGGTGTTCTTCCTGGCCCTCGTCGCAGGCCATCCGGTAGGCCTTGCCGTCGATCGTGACAGTCACTTGCGCCATGACACCCTACCTGTCCAGCACTGCGCGGATGGTCTCCATAGCGGTCACCAGCCGGCGCGACACCTCCTTGTTGGCCTCCTCAAGGCGCTCGGCGCGCGCCTCAGAGTTGTCGAGTTCCTGGGCCAGGCGGCTCCTGTCAGCGTTCATGCGCTGAACCTCGGCCTCGGCTTCCATGTAGTCTTGTTCATGCTCAAGGCGCGCCGCGGCGCTCTGCTCCAGGGCATCCATGGCCCTGCCGAGCCGGCTTATTACCTCTTTGAGCGTGCTTTCCCCGGTCATGGCTCCGTCAAAACTCCCGCCCATCACCGAATCGTTCGCGTTCAGAACGACTTACACTTAAAACATTATGCTCCGTGCAAACGCGCCGTCAACAAAGCGATTCGGGCTTTCCCCTGCTATCGTGGCGCATCTCGTCGCAAGGGCCGCAAGTTCCCCGCGAAAAGCCGGTGCTTTGGTTGACTCATCCGGCGTGCCTGCTATGTGTCCACTGCTTTTTTACAGGGGCAAAGCCCCCAAAAATCAGGGCTTGGCGAGCAATCATGACCTCACGAGAAAACCACGACCGGATGGCCAACGCGATCCGCTTTCTGTCCATGGATGCCGTCGAGAAGGCGAATTCCGGCCATCCCGGCCTGCCCATGGGCGCGGCCGACATCGCCACGGTGCTCTACACGCGCTTCATGAAGCACGACCCGCAGAACCCGCACTGGCCCGACCGCGACCGGTTCGTGCTGTCGGCCGGCCATGGTTCGATGCTGCTTTATTCGCTGCTCTACCTGACCGGTTACGAGGACATCACCCTCGACCAGATCAAGAATTTCCGCCAGCTCGGCTACCGTACCGCCGGCCATCCGGAATACGGCCATGCCGCCGGCATCGAGACGACCACCGGCCCGCTCGGCCAGGGTATCGCCAACGCGGTCGGCATGGCGCTGGCCGAACGCATCCTGAACGCCAAGTTCGGCGACGAGCTGGTCGACCACTACACCTATGTCCTGTCGGGCGACGGCTGCCTCATGGAAGGCATCAGCCAGGAGGCCATCGCGCTTGCCGGCCACCTGAAGCTCAACAAGCTGATCCTGATGTGGGACGACAACAACATCACCATCGACGGCGCCCTGTCGCTGACCGACTCCACCGACCAGCTTGCGCGCGTCGCCGCATCCGGCTGGAACACGGCGCGGGTCGACGGCCACGATCCGGAAGCCATCGCCGCCGCCATTGAGGCAGCCCGCCGTTCCGACCGGCCGACGCTGATCGCCTGCAAGACCACCATCGGCTTCGGCGCGCCGACCAAGGCCGGCACCAGCAAGGTCCACGGCTCGCCGCTCGGCGCGGAAGAGATCGCCGGCGCCCGCAAGGCTCTGGGCTGGGACTATCCGCCGTTTGAGGTGCCTTCCGACATTCTCGACGCCTGGCGCGTCTCGGGCCTCAACGCCTGCAAGAAGCGCAACGAATGGGAGGCGCGTCTTGCTGCCGCCGACGCCGAGATCCGCGCCGAGTTCGAGCGCCGCATGCGCGGCGAGCTGCCGGGCGGCTTCGATGCGGTGATCGCCGAGTACAAGCAGAAGCTGGCCGCCGACAAGCCGAAGGTCGCCACCCGCAAGTCTTCGGAAATGGCGCTGGAGGTCATCAACGCCGTGGTGCCCGAGACGATCGGCGGCTCGGCCGACCTGACCGGCTCCAACAACACCAAGACCAGCCAGACCAAGCCGATCGCCCCTGGCGACTATGGCGGCCGCTACGTCTACTACGGCATCCGCGAGCACGGCATGGCCGCTGCCATGAACGGCATGACCCTGCACGGCGGCGTCATCCCCTATGGCGGCACCTTCCTGACCTTCTCCGACTACGCCCGCCCGGCCATGCGCCTGGCCTCGCTGATGGGCATCCGCTCCATCTTCGTCATGACGCATGATTCCATCGGCCTCGGCGAGGACGGCCCGACCCACCAGCCGATCGAGCATCTGGCCGCGCTGCGCGCCATCCCCAACCACAACGTGTTCCGCCCGGCCGACGCCACGGAAGCCACCGAGTGCTGGCAGCTGGCGCTGGAGACGACCAGGACCCCGTCGACGCTGGCGCTGACCCGCCAGAACCTGCCTGCCGTGCGCACGGAGTATGTCGAGGAAAACCTCTGCGCCTACGGTGCCTACGAGCTGGCCACGGCCGAGGGCGAGGCAGAGGTGACCATCTTCGCCAGCGGCTCCGAGGTCGAGATCGCGCTTGCCGCGCGTGACCAGCTGCAGGCGCGCGGGCACCCGGCCCGCGTCGTCTCGGTGCCCTGCTTCGAGCAGTTCGAGCAGCAGAGCGACAGCTACAAGGCCGCCCTCATCGGGGACGCGCCGGTCAAGATCGCCATCGAGGCGGCGATCCGCATGGGCTGGGACCGCTTCATCGGTGTCGACGGCATCTTCATCGGCATGCATGGCTTCGGCGCCAGCGCGCCCATCGAGCAGCTCTACCAGCACTTCGGCATCACCGCCGAGGCTGCGGTGCAAGCCGCCGAAGCGCGCCTGTCCAAGAAGTCGAACTGAATTTTCGCTCCCAGGGAGAACCACATATGACCGTCAGAGTAGCCATCAACGGGTTCGGCCGCATCGGCCGCAACATCCTGCGCGCCATCTACGAATCCGGCCGCAAGGACATCGAGGTCGTCGCCATCAACGACCTCGGCCCGGTCGAGACCAACGCGCACCTGCTGCGCTACGATTCCGTTCATGGCCGCTTCCCGCACGAGGTGAGGGTCGACGGCGACACCATCAACATCGGCGGCGGCGCCATCAAGGTCACCGCGATCAAGGACCCGGCGCAGCTGCCGCATGCGGAGTTGGGTGTCGACATCGCGCTCGAATGCACCGGCATCTTCACCTCGAAGGAGAAGGCATCGGCGCATCTCACCGCCGGCGCCAAGCGCGTCATCGTCTCGGCCCCGGCCGACGGCGCTGACCTGACCGTCGTCTACGGCGTCAACCACGACAAGATCAGCAACGATCACGTCGTCATCTCCAACGCGTCGTGCACCACGAACTGCCTGGCGCCGGTGGCCATGGTGCTCAACAATGCCTTCGGCATCGAGAAGGGCTTCATGACCACGGTGCACGCCTATACCGGCGACCAGCCGACGCTGGACACCATGCACAAGGACCTCTACCGCGCCCGCGCCGCGGCCATGTCGATGATCCCGACCTCGACGGGCGCGGCCAAGGCCGTCGGCCTCGTGCTGCCGGAGCTCAAGGGCAAGCTCGACGGCGTTTCCATCCGCGTGCCGACCCCGAACGTCTCGGTCATCGACTTCAAGTTCGTGTCGAAGAAGCCGGTCACGGTGGAGGAGGTCAACGCCGCGCTGGTGGCGGCTGCCGACGGCCCGCTCAAGGGCATTCTGGCCTACACCAACGAGCCGCTGGTCTCGATCGACCTCAACCACAACGCGGCCTCGTCCACCTTCGCGCTCGACCAGACCAAGGTCATCGACGGAAACCTGGTGCGCGTCATGTCCTGGTATGACAACGAGTGGGGCTTCTCCAACCGCATGGCCGACACCGCCGTCGCCTTCGGCAAGGTCATCGCCTGACGCGACCAGCGGCAGCAGCCAATATCCTCTGAAACGCCCGGCTTCGGCCGGGCGTTTTGTTTTCCGGACAGGAAAAATTCTCTCCCTCTGAAAAAAATGCATGCGCCGTAATGACTGTGCTTGCGCATCGCCTTGTCTTCGCCTCACTGTAGGAAAATTCAAAAAACAGCGAAGCTAGGGGAAATGCGCCGTCAATGGATCAGGCAATCTATCTCGCGACGCTGGTCGGTACGGCACTGGTGGTCGCTGCGGCATTCTCCAGCCTGATCGCCTTTCGCTTCGGCGCGCCGCTGCTGCTTCTGTTCCTGGGCATCGGGCTTCTGGCCGGCGCAAACGGCCTTGGCC
>JAEWHN010000011.1 GCA_023387775.1 Pseudomonadota bacterium
CACCAGGCTGGAGTCGCGCGCCGAGCCCATGAGCCGCGCATATTCGCCAAAGAGGCTCGTGGTGATCTTGTCGGTCGTCCTCCAGGTCACGGCACCGCCGAAGCCCAGCGCACGCATGCCGCTTTCCGACTTGAACGGGCTCAGCCCCGATGCGGCGGATTCCCTCGGGCTAACGCCGTAATAGGCATCGAGAAACCTGGCGGAGGCAACCGACACCCTCGGACCGCCGGAAACACGCACGGTCGGCGTGACATCCTCGAATGCGTCGACATGCAGGTCGGCCACCACACCGGTATGCGACCGCAGCCCGTGCCGCACCTCGCCTCGCACGCGCAGCCAGTCGGTCGGGTAGACCTCGGCAAACACGCCGGCCTCCGCACCCCAACGAACCGGATCAAGGCCCTTGAGTTCATCGGCATCGTCGCCATCGCGACCCCAGACGATCTTGCCCACGGGGCCGGCGCGCACCGCACCGGCATCGAAAAGCGCAATCGATATGTTGTCGTTGCGGGAAGTGAAGCGCGCCTGAGTGCCTGCCCTGCCGAACGAAACCAGCGGCGAGGCGCCCATGAGCATGTATTTGGCACCTTCGTAGTTGGGGGCCACGAAGCCGCTGGCTCCCACCGTCAGATACCAGTCGCCGCTGAACCACCCCTCGGCCGCCGCGTCGGCCGTGCCGGCCAGCAAGATTGCAGCCGCGCAGGCCACCGAAACCCGATCAAAAGACACTGTCATTTCCGCGTACTCTTTACACAAACGCTTGTGACAGCCGCTTTCGCCGGTGGTCGGTAAAATTTGAATTAACTGCGCCTGACCCGGGGCGCTCTTTTGCATATCGAACAAGCTGTTACTTCACTGGACGGGCCGCCCCAGCGCACTAGCTTCCTGCATGTAAGATCGGGCAGCGCCAACAGCCAATGGAGGCGGCGATGACTTTGCACTCTGAAATGCCTGATGCACTGAGGGAAGCGGTCAGCGAGACCAGGACCAAATGGGGCTGGTTCGTCGCCCTTGGTATACTTCTGCTGATCTTCGGCGGAATTGCGCTTGGAAACCTGTTTATCGCCACCGTCGCTTCTGTGTATTTGGTCGGCACCCTGATGCTCGTCGGCGGCATCGTCGAGATCATCCACTCCTTCGGTGTAAAAACCTGGGGCGGCTTCTTCTGGTGGCTGCTGAGCGGCCTGCTCTACGCCATCGCTGGCTTCCTGGCCTTCTACAACCCGCTGCTGGCATCAGCGGTCCTGACCTTTCTCCTCGCGGTAAGCCTGATCGCCTCGGGCCTGTTGCGGCTGTGGATCGGCATCAGGAATCGCAGGGAGCGCGGCTGGGGCTGGATCGTGGCTGGCGGCGTTGTGTCGATCATCGCCGGCCTGATCATTGCCAGCGGCTGGCCGGTCAACAGCCTTTGGGTGCTGGGCCTGTTCTTGTCCATTGACCTGATCTTCCAGGGCTGGACCTTCATCGCTTTCGGCCTTGCACTTCGCAGCGCCATGCCCAGCCACATGCCCCCGGCAAGGGCGTGACGCGGACGCCTTTCCGGCGAGGTGAGATCGCGAGCGCGCCCGCTCTACGCCGGCTCGTTCGCGAATGTCAGCCGCCGGTCGAGCTCGGAAAGCGGCCTGACCCCGGCAAGCAATGCGCGGGCTTCCTGTTCGTCGCGCTTCATCTGCGCGACGAGCGCGTCAAGCCCGTCGAACTTCTCTTCGCCGCGCAGATAGCCGAACAGCGAGACCCGGCAGATCTGGCCGTAGAGATCGCCCGAGTAGTCGAAGAGGAAAGTTTCCAGCAGGGGCGCTCCATTGTCGTCCACCGTCGGACGACGGCCGAAGCTGGCAACGCCGTCATGCAACGTGCCGTCGCCTCGACGGAAGCGCACGGCATAGATGCCTTGCTTCAGCGCGGTGCTTTCCGGCAGCGCCATATTGGCGGTGGGAAACCCGAGGGTCCGGCCAAGCTGCTTGCCGCCCGTCACCTCGGCTTCGACGGTGAAGCGATAGCCCAGCAGGCCTGCCGCTTCCGCCACTTCGCCCTCGCAGAGGAGCTCGCGTATGCGGCTGGAGGAGACGATCTCCGCCCCCTCGTCGCGAAATGCGTCAACCAGCGTGACGCCAAAGCCGAGGCGCTCGCCGGCATCCATCAGGTAGGCCGGCCCGCCCTGGCGGTTCTTGCCGAAGTGGAAATCGAAGCCGGTCACCGCGTAGCAAATGCCGAGCTTGTCGTGAAGTGTCTCGGTTACGAAGCGCTCGGCATCGAGGCTCGCGAATTCGCGGGTGAAGGGCTGCTCGACCACGGCGGCAAAGCCGAGCTCGGCCAGAATATGAGCCTTCAACGGCGGCGGGGTCAAAAGAAACAGCGGCGTCTCGGGGCGGAACACCATGCGCGGATGCGGATCGAAAGTCAGCACCAGCGCCGGCACTCCGCGCCGCTGCGCCTCCTCCAGCGCCCGGTCCAGAACAGCCTGATGGCCTCGATGCACCCCGTCGAAATTGCCGATGGCCACCACGCCGCCACGCAGCGGATCGGGCAATCTCTGGGCATCGCGAATGCGCTGGAAGGACTGGCTCATGCGTTCTTCTACCGAAGCCTGGGGATGACCGCCAGCGGACGATGGCCGTGCTTTTCGAGGAAATCCGAAAGCCGCTCCAGATCGGGGTTGAGTGCATCGCCGTAGTCGCCCGCGTGGATGCCGCCAGAGACATAGAGCACGTCCAGACCGTTGTCGGCCGCGCCCTTCACGTCGGTCATCATGCCATCGCCAATGCCCAGCGCTTCTTCGGGGGCAACCTGGCGGCCCAGAACTTCGCCGGCTGCCTCAAGCGCGGCGGCATAGATCGGGCGGTGCGGCTTGCCCGAAATCAGGGTTCGCCCGCCAAGCTGCGTATAATCGCGCGCCAGTGCGCCGGCGCACCAGATCAGCCTGTCGCCGCGCTCCACCACGATGTCGGGATTGGCGCAGATGAAAGGCAGGTTGCGCGAACGCAGCCGAGCCAGCATCTCGGCATAGTCCTCGGGCGCTTCGACTTCGTCGTCGAACAGGCCAGTGCAAACCACGGCATCCGCTTCGAACTCCTCGACCAGTTCGCAATCGATACCATCGTAGATGGCCTGGTCGCGCTCGGGGCCGAGGTGGAAGATCTTGCGCGGGGCCGTGCGGATCAGGTCGCGGGTGACATCGCCGGAGGTGACGATGCGATCCCATGCGTTCTCCGGCACGCCGATAGACGCCAGTTGCTCCACCACCCCGTCGCGCGGGCGCGGCGAATTGGTGATCAGCACAACGGCCAGCCCGCTCTCCCGAGCACGGCGCAAGGCCTCCCCGGCTTCGGGGAAGGGATCGATCCCGTTGTGCAGCACGCCCCAGACATCGCACAGCAGGGCGGCGTAGCGGTCGGTCAGGGCGTCCAGCGTTCCGATCGTTTCGGGCGACCCCGTCATGGCATTTCCTTCACTGTCGGCTTCCGTGGGATTGCTTGGGGCGAATGGCCCGGCGGCCCGGGATTAGCCCAAGCGCCGCAGCGTGTCACCACCTTTCGCTCAGGCCAGGGGCGGGGCCTGAGCGCCCGGCGAAAGGGAACACGGAACCGGCCGCCGCTGTTCAGGCGGCCGGTCGCGGCATCAATCCATATGGGCGGCGGGCGCGGCTGCCCCGACCGGCGCCACCTTCGGCTTGCGCAGAAGCAGGGCCAGCGGAATGGCGCAGAGCGAGACGATCATCATCAACTTGAAGTCGTTGACGTAGGAAATCATCATCGCCTGCTGCGTGACCAGCCGGTCAATCTGGGCCAGAGCAGCCAGGTTTCCCGACGCCGCGTCCGGCGACAGCGCCTGCAGGCTTTGGTTGTAGGGCGTGATGTTGGCGATCAGCTCGGAATGGTTGATCTGCGTGTTCTGGGTCAGCATCACCGTCACCACCGAGATGCCGATGGAAGACCCGATATTGCGCACAAGGCTGAACAGGCTGGTGGCGTCGGTGCGGTAGCGCGGGTCCAGCGTTGCGAAGGCAACCGTCGACAGCGGCACGAAAACAAGACCGAGACCCAGCCCCTGCACGATGCCGGTAACGATGATCAGATGGGAGTCCATCTGCGGCGAGAAGCCGGACATCGTGTAGAGCGACTGCGCCGTCAGCAACAGGCCGGTGACGACCAGAAGGCGAGCGTCGATGATACGCACCAGCCGCCCGACCATGAGCATCGAGATCATCGTGCCGACACCGCGCGGCGCCATGATGAGGCCGGTGGTGATGGTCGGATAGTTGAAAAGCGTCGACAGCATCGGCGGCAGCAGCGCCAGGCTCGCCAGCAGGATCACGCCGATGACGAAGATGAACACCAGGCCGGTCGCGAAATTGCGGTCCTTGAATATCTTGGGGTCGATGAAGGTGTTCCGCCCAGTCAGCAGGTGCACGATGAAGACCCAGAAGCCGATGATCGACAGGCCGAGTTCGATCCAAATTTCGACCGAGGAGAACCAGTCCACCTCGGCGCCGCGGTCGAGCATGAGCTGCAGCGCGCCAACGCCCAGGCTGAGCATGGCAAAGCCGAAGAAGTCGAAACCGCGCAGACGCCTTGCGACGGCCGGCAGGTAAGCGGCCGAGCCGAGGAAGGCGATGATGCCGACCGGCAGGTTGATGAAGAAAACCCAGCGCCAGTTGAAGCTTTCAGTCAGCCAGCCGCCCAGCGTCGGGCCGATGATGGGGCCGACCATGATGCCCGCGCCCCACAGCGCCATGGCCTGGCCGTGACGCTCCTTGGGATTGATGTCGAGCAGGAAAGTCTGCGACAGAGGCACGATCGCGGCCCCGAACACACCCTGGAGCAGTCGGAAGGCCACCATGCTCTCCAGGCTCCATGCGACGCCGCAGGCCATGGAGGTGATGGTGAAGCCCACGACCGAAGCGAGGAACAGTTCCTTGCGCCCGAAACGGTCGGACAGCCAGCCGGTCACCGGCGTCATGATGGCGGCGGCAACGATGTAAGAGGTCAGCACCCAGTTGATGGTGTCGGCCGACGCACCGAGGTCGCCCACCATCGAAGGCAGCGCGACATTCGCGATCGTGGTGTCGAGCACCTGCATGACCGTCGCAAGCATGATCGACACCGTTATCAGTCCCCGATGCGGGACCTCGGCGTGGGTTGTCGGGCTCATGGGTTAGGACCTGAAATGCGGGACGCCATCTCGGAAGGCGCCCGCCGGATTTTCCTGTTACTTCACGTTGTCGGCTGCGACCGCGCTGGACAGCAGCCCCGGCAATCCGCGGGCGACGCCGGTATCCACCGTTACGGTGGCGCTCATGCCAGTGCGCAGGGCAACGTCGAGATGATCGGTATCGACCTTCAGCCGCACCGGGATGCGCTGGGTAACCTTCACCCAGTTGCCGGTCGCGTTCTGCGCCGGAAGCAGCGAAAACTCCGCGCCGGTACCTGCGCCGATCGCCTCGACCGTGGCCTTCAGCGGATGGTTGGGATAGGTGTCGAGCGTGACTTCAGCCTTCTGCCCCGGCTTCACATTGGTGAGCTGGGTTTCCTTGAAGTTGGCGTCCACCCACAATTCGTCGGTCTCCACCAGGCTGAACAGCGGCGTGCCGACGCCGACGAACTGGCCCACCTTGAACGAAGAGGCCTGGGCAATCATGCCGTCGGCCGGGGCGCGTACGGTCGTCTGCTCCAGCGCGTAGGCTGCGTTGTCGCGCGTTGCCTGCGCGGCGAGCACCGTCGGGTGCTTGTCGGTTTCGATGTCGGGATTGCCGCCGAGGGCGGCTTGCGCGCTGGCGATACCCTGAACCGCGGCGGCATGCTGCTCTTGCGCCTTGGCCAGGTCGCGGCGCGCCTGATCCAGGTTCGACTTCGAGCTGAAGCCGCGGCTTTCGAGCTCCATGCTGCGATTGAACTGCGACTGGAGATAGGTCACGTCACCGGCGGTCACGCGCTCCTGCGCCACCGCCTGGCTGTAGGCGGCCCGCAGTTGCTCGACGTTCAGCTTTGCTGCTGCCAG
This sequence comes from Pseudomonadota bacterium, assembly GCA_023387775.1. GTDB lineage: Bacteria > Pseudomonadota > Alphaproteobacteria > Rhizobiales > Rhizobiaceae > Pseudaminobacter. Next base: position 5,998 of record JAEWHN010000011.1, read on the forward strand.
CGCGGCGTCCGCCTGCGCCAGAGCGATGCGATACGGCTCGGGGTCGACGACGAAGAGAACGTCTCCCGCCTTGACCATCTGGTTGTCGGACACGTTCACGCTGATCACGCGGCCAGCCTCCTGCGAGGCGATCGAAACCTTGGCCTGGCGCAGGTTGGCGTTGTCGGTTTCCTGGTAGCGGCCGCCGGTCACCCAGACGTAGCCGCCACCAACGACCAGCGCCAAGGGCAGCGCCAGCATGAGGAACATGCGGCCTGCGCGGCGCTTTCGCACCGGCTTTGCCGCCTGTTGATCAGCTTGGGCGACGGTCACCGTCGGCGAGAGCTTTTCCGCTTCGACCTCGGTGACATGGTCGTTGAGTTTCGAAACGGCATTCATCCTGTTGCACCCTTTGACAATGTCTGTTTCTGGTCCGGCGCTTCGGCGTCGGAGAGATTTTCAATGATCTTTGCAAGCCCACGGAGAACCCCCTGGCGCTCGCTGGGTGAAAGGCCGGTCAGTGCCTGCTCGAACACGTCCCCCGCCACCGCCCTGATCGCTCCAAATGTGTCGCGGCTTTTGTCGCTCGGAAAAATCATCCGCACGCGCCGGTCGGCAGCATCCTGCCGCCGCTCGATCCAGCCGCCTTCCTCCATTCGGTCGAGCAGCCGCGACACGCTGATCGGCTCGACTTCGAGCAATTCAGCCAGGCGGGCCTGCGCGACCCCTTCATCCTTCACCACGCGCACCAGCAGCCGCCACTGCGCCGAGGAAAGTCCATATTCGCGACCCAGCTTCTCGAAGCGCCTGCGCATCAAGCGCGCCGCGTCGTGAATGAGAAAGCCGAGCCTTTCCGTACCTTCGAATTCCATGAGCGCGATATATTATAAGCATGCTTAGCATTCAACAGCCGTCTTGCGCGGATCGCAGAAATTTGACTTGCCCACACGACGGGAAGCCTCGATCCGCCGCCCGCCTCTCCAGAGGCCAAACAGCGGCCCGCATCAGCCCGGGCGGCAATTGCTCCGGCAGCACACGAGGCGCGGGCGCGCTTCATTCAGGTCCTTGTTTGAAAGCGTTTGGCCGGTCCCGTCGCGGCGACTCAGCCTTCAGCCCGACTGGCCAAGCTGATGCGTTCCCGCAAAGCACGGGACCGGACGGCACGCACCGGCAAGTTGAACCGGCGCGCTATTTCGGATGGCCGCAATTGCTCGGCCGCCAGCCGCCGCAGCTTGTCGATGTCCCTCTTGGTCCAGTACTTGTACCTGCCCCACCGCTTCTTCTTCTTGGCGGGCACGCCCGCGCGCTCGGCGCGAGCACGCGACCAATCCCCGTCCACAGCGAGAGAGATCGCAGCCTGTGCGGCAGACAATTCGGTTTCGGTGTCCAGCGACATCGTTCAATCCAGCCCGAAGGGGCGCGCGCGAGGAACGCGCAACGCAAACTCAGGCCGGATGAACTGCCAACCGACCGTTACGGTCACAAAGGCCCACGTACATCTGAGTAGGAATATTTATGCTGCAATTCACAGGTGTTAGCAATCGCTGCGTTTGGCCATACGCTCGACCAGCGGTTCTTGACTCCGAAACGGCCCCAGCTTATTTGATCCTCGCGTTAGCACTCCGTCCCAACGAGTGCTAACACTGGTCCGGGAAGCCCGGACGGAGGAATCGTTCAACATCCGCACCAAGGATAACCAAAATGGCAAAGTCGAATTTCCGCCCGCTTCATGACCGCGTGGTCGTTCGCCGGGTCGAGTCTGAAGAGAAGACTGCTGGCGGCATCATCATTCCGGACACCGCGAAGGAAAAGCCGCAGGAAGGCGAAATCGTTGCCGTCGGCTCGGGTGCTCGCGACGACTCCGGCAAGGTGGTTCCGCTGGAAGTCAAGGCCGGCGACCGCGTTCTGTTCGGCAAGTGGTCGGGCACCGAAGTCAAGCTCAATGGCGAAGACCTTCTGATCATGAAGGAATCCGACATCATGGGCATCATCGGCTGAATTCAGCAACCGCACCCATAGAATTTTGAATTTCGGGTCCGGAAACGGCCCGCTCCAGGAGCTTAGAAATGGCTGCTAAAGAAGTAAAGTTTTCCCGCGATGCCCGTGAGCGCATGCTGCGCGGCGTCAACATTCTCGCCGACGCTGTCAAGGTAACGCTTGGCCCCAAGGGCCGTAACGTCGTCATCGACAAGTCCTTCGGCGCACCGCGCATCACCAAGGAC
>JAEWHN010000030.1 GCA_023387775.1 Pseudomonadota bacterium
ATCCTTGGGGAAGCAGGAGCCGCCATAGCCCATTCCCGGGTAGATGAAGTGGTAGCCGATGCGGGGATCGCTGCCGATGCCGCGCCTCACCTGCTCGATGTCGCAGCCCAGCCGCTCGGCGATGTTGGCCACCTCGTTCATGAAGCTGATCTTCGTCGCCAGCATGCAATTGGCGGCGTATTTGGTCAGTTCGGCGCTCCGCACGTCCATGACGATCATCTTCTCATGGTTGCGGTTGAACGGAGCATATAGTTCGCGCATCGCCTGCTCAGCCTCGGCGCTGTCGGTGCCGACGATGATTCGGTCCGGTTTCATGCAGTCGGCAACCGCCGACCCCTCCTTGAGAAACTCGGGGTTGGAGACCACGTCGAAGCGAAGATCGGCGCGCCCTCGCTCCGCAAGCGCCTTGGCAATAGTCTCCCGAACCTTGTCGCAGGTGCCGACAGGTACTGTCGACTTGCCGACGACGACCTTGGGCGTTTCCATCTCGCGGCCGATGGTTTCCGCGACCGAGAGGACATATTTCAGATCGGCCGAGCCGTCTTCGTTAGGCGGCGTACCAACGGCAATGAAGAGGATCGAACCGTGCTGGATCGCCGCTTTCGAGTCGGTCGTGAAGCTCAGGCGGCCGGACGCGCTGCACTCCCGAACGATATTCTCGAGCCCGGGCTCGTAGATCGGAATGATGCCCTCGTTAAGCCCTTGAATCTTGCGGCTGTCGACATCAACGCAAACGACCTGATGTCCCGCTTCCGCGAGCACCGCGCCCTGGACGAGACCGACATAACCGGTGCCGAAAACGGTGACCTTCATACAAAATGCTCTTGCTTGTTACGTCAGGTCGCTCGATACAGCACAGGTATACTCACGTCAAACAACCCTTGATGGCCGGGTTCATTGTTCGCTGGACAGCAATTTGACGCAGCAGCCCTCCCCCCGCTTGATGGCCAAGCGGCCATCAAGTCTCATGACGGATAGCGTCGCGGCCTGCGCCGCTGGCGCCTCTGCGAAACATACATACTGGTTTCTCGTTTATGCGAATTTGGGTTGTCCGAGACCTCGAGCCGATACCGACCGATAGAGATCCCCGGCTTTTCCGCGCAGGAATGTTTGCTCGAACTCTGGCCGAAAGTGGCCACGAGACGACCTGGTTCACCTCGACATTCAGCCACTACACGCGAGAGAAACGCCCGGCAGGGACCTTTCAAGCCGACGAAGGCTTGACCATCAACGTCCTTCCGGCGCCGGGATACAAGTCGAACATCGGCCTTCCGAGAATCTTTCACAACCACCTGTTCGCAAGGAGATTCCTGAAACATGCCAACTCGGCAACGGCCCTTCCGGATCTGATCGTGACCGATCTGCCGACCACCGAAACGGCAAGCGCTGCTGTTGGCTTCGCCCTGCGCAAGAATCTGCCGGTGGTCGTTTCGATCCGGGACCTCTGGCCCGATTTTTTCGCGGATTTCGTGCCGGCATGGTCGCGCCCAGCCGCGCGTCTCGTCATGAAACCGCTGGAGGCGCAAGCGCGCTTTGCCTGCCGTCACGCGACTTCGCTCATCGGCATTTCGCAGGGCTATCTGGCCTGGGGGCAGGCGAAGGGTGGGCGTCGCGACACCACGAGGGATCGGGTTTTCCCGCTGGGCTACCAGCGGAGCCTGGCGCCGACTTCCGCCGAACTGGAGAAGTTCTGTCGAGAGCTTGATATCTCTCCGGGCCAGCACCTTGTTTCGTTCATCGGTTCGTGGGGGGCGACCTACGACCTGGAACTGTTGCTGGAAACGGCGCAAAAGCTCTCTGGCCGCCCCGATATCGTCTTCCTGCTTGCAGGCAACTACGCCTCGCGGCCCCAACTCGCGGAGGCTTTTAGCCGGCTGCCAAACGTGCGCCTGGCGGGCTGGATTGGTCCCGAAAAAGTCGCAGCCTGTCTTGGCCGCTCCGCAATAGGTCTACTGCCTTACGTCGCAGATGCCCCGCAGGGCCTGCCCAACAAGGTGTTCGAGTACATGGCCTACGGCGCCTATCAGATTTCCACGCTCCGGGGAGACGCGGCGGCGCTCTATGCCGAGACCGGCGCCGGAACGACCATCCCGAGCAGGGATCCCTCTGCGCTTGCGGCGGCCATTGAAAAAGCTCTCGTGGAGAATGCCGGGCAGTCCGAAAGGCAGCGCCGTATCTCGATCTTTGATGAACGCTTCGACGCGCGCAGGATCTACCGCGACATGGTTGCCCATGTCACCGCTCTTGCGCAGCGCTGAATTGCAAGCCACTCACCTGCTGTCAGCGCGTCGAGGCCCCACGGTCGATCCACGGCCCCGCCGACCGAGATATCCGAACCGTGGTCGCGACCTCGCATCAACTCGCCGGAGCGGTAGCTTTGGCCAAACGTTGCGCAAGCGTCTGGGCAAGCATGCGTGAGTAGGTGGCCGTGATGTGATGGCGATCGCGCCAGGCTACCACGTTGCCGATTATCGCCGGGCAGACCTTCCTGTCGCAAAGGGCGTCGTTCATATCTATGAGCGGCACTTCCGGCTCACGCTCGTGTGCCATACCGACCGGATCCGCTTGCAAGGCCTTTTTCCTCTTGGCCACACAGCGGTCCGGGGTGGAAGTGCATTTCGAAGGGTCTCGACCGAAGTACGGCGTGTCCGCAATGGCGACGACGGATATGCCGCGCTTGCGCCAGCCGGTCCAAAGCTCTGCAATAGCATCTCCGGTGGCCTGCTTGTCTGAGGCTTTATCGCCCGTCGGCCATATGCGTTGTCCCCTGAAATTCGACCAGATGATCATCTTGGGAGGGTCACGCTCGATTTGATCCAGAACCTGCTTACCCCATTCGCTACAAAGAACCTTCGTTTCGACGTCGTTGTCACCGGTCATGAATGGCACGGGCATGCATGCCGAGCGCGTGGCAAGCGTGAGTTTCCAGCCATTCGCCTTCGCCACCTGCTCCATCGCCGGCAACCACTGAGCCGCGTGGGAATCGCCGGCCAGGATCACGTGAAACTCGGAGTCCGGATCTCCGTAGACACACTGCCTCGGCACGCTCGAGGCTCTCTGGGCAGGATGGCAGCCGTCTTCATAGGCTTGCGGCTTGTCCTTCTTGAGAGCTGTCGGCGAAGGCACCATCGCAACATCGCGCGGCGCCTTTGCTCCCGACAGCAGCACGGCCGGGCCCGGATAGTTCTTGTCCGCCGTGATGCCCTCGACAAAGCCGGCGTCCTGGGCCTGAACGAACATCACCATGGTTCCGGCGATCATCGCGCACATTGCGGTCGAGGCGCCGCCGGCCATCACCGTCTTCCACGGCATATAGTCCTTCAGCGAAGTCAAAGGCCCCTTGTTCAGGAATGGCCTCTCGATCAATTCGCGCGAGAGATATGCGGCAAGGATCGTCACAGCGATGATCACCGTTCCTTCGACCGGCGAAAGACGGCCCGGGAAGATCTGCTGGTAGAATATGATCAGTGGCCAATGCCACAGATAGATAGAGTAGGACGTATCTCCGAGAAACTGCAGCGGTTTTGCCCTCAGCAGCGAATAGACGCTGAGCGCGGACTTGCTCTCTCCCGACAGCAGCACGAGAACCGCGCCTAGGGTCGGAACCAGCGCGGCATAGCCCGGAAATGCAGTTTTCGACGACATCAGGAATGCCGACGCCACGATCATGAGGACACCGGCAAAGCCGGCCACACGCCGTTTGCCTTCGCCAAGTCCAGGCGCGCCGAGCGCGAGCAGCCCTCCGGCCCCCAGCTGCCAAATTCTCGTCTGCGTAACGAAATAGGCAGCCT
>JAEWHN010000050.1 GCA_023387775.1 Pseudomonadota bacterium
GGCCTGAAGCCCTACTATGAAGAGTTCCACAAGGTGAAATACACCAACGACGCCATCAAGGCGGCGGTGGAACTGTCGGCCCGCTATATCAGCGACCGCAAGCTGCCCGACAAGGCGATCGACGTGATCGACGAGACCGGCGCCTCGCAGATGCTGCTGCCGGAAGGCCGGCGCAAGAAGACGATCGGCATCAAAGAGATCGAAGCGACCGTCGCCACCATGGCGCGCATCCCGCCCAAGACGGTTTCGGCCGACGACGAGCAGGTGCTGGCCAATCTGGAAAGCGAGCTGCGCCGGGTCGTCTATGGCCAGGATACCGCCATCACCGCACTTGCCTCGGCAATCAAGCTGGCGCGTGCGGGCCTGCGCGAGCCCGAGAAGCCGATCGGCTCCTATCTGTTCTCCGGCCCCACCGGCGTCGGCAAGACGGAGGTTGCACGGCAGCTCGCCTCGTCACTGGGTGTGGAACTGATCCGCTTCGACATGTCGGAATACATGGAGCGCCATACCGTCTCGCGGCTCATCGGCGCGCCTCCCGGCTATGTCGGCTTCGACCAGGGCGGTTTGCTCACCGATGGTGTCGACCAGCATCCGCACTGCGTTCTGCTGCTCGACGAGGTCGAGAAGGCCCATCCGGACCTGTTCAACATCCTGTTGCAGGTCATGGATCACGGCAAGCTGACCGACCATAACGGCAAGCAGGTCGACTTCCGCAACGTCATCCTGATCATGACGACCAATGCGGGCGCGGCCGACATGGCCAAGGCGGCAATCGGCTTCGGCTCGTCCAAGCGCGAAGGCGACGACATGGAGGCGATCAACCGGCTGTTCTCGCCGGAGTTCCGCAACCGTCTCGACGCCATCATCCCCTTCGGCTCGCTGCCGGTGCCGGTGGTGCATCAGGTGGTGCAGAAGTTCGTGCTCCAGCTGGAAGCGCAGCTTTCGGAACGCGGCGTGACTTTCGATCTGGCGCCCGAGGCAGTCGCCTGGCTCGCCGACAAGGGCTACGACGAGCGCATGGGTGCGCGGCCGCTTGGCCGGGTCATCCAGGAGCACATCAAGAAGCCGCTTGCCGAGGAGGTACTGTTCGGCAAGCTCAAGAAGGGCGGCACGGTCCGCGTCACGGTCGAGACGAAGGAAGACGGCGAGACCGGCCTTAAGCTCGAGACCATCGCCGACGAGGTGCCGGTCAAGCCGAAGAAGGAAGAGCCGCGCAAGACCCCGGCCAAGAAGCCCGCGGCGAAGAAGGCGACTGCCAAGAAGGCGGTTGCGCAGAAGCCAAAGGCTCGCGACGGAAACAAGCGCAGCCTGGTGCCGCAGTTGCCCCGCAAGGGCTGATCTGACGGCGCAGGTGTTAATGGACCGCCGGCTGCAAGATGCGGCCGGCGGTCTTTTTATGTTCACACGCCGAAGCTGACCAGCCCGGCCTCACTGATCGCCCAGGCCGGGTTCCAGGCGATCTCCCATGCATGCTCGTCCGGATCGGCGACATAGCCGCTGAACCCGCCATGCGGCGGTTCGACCGGCGCCTTGAGCAGGCGGCCGCCGCTCGTAATCAGCCGATCCATGGTGGGCTGCACGTCGCTGCGTTCCGGCACGTTGTGGCCCAGTGCGAATGCGCCGGGCTGCGCGGGTTTCCGACCCATATCGGCGGCAAGCGCGCTTTCCAGCCACGTGCCGAGCATGAAGCCGTTCATCTGGTAGAACACGATTTCGTCGTTCTCGAACACCGGTTTCCATCCAAAACCCTCGACATAGAACCGGCGCGAGCGGGCAAGATCGCGGATGCCGAGCGTGATGACTGAGATTTGCTGTTGCATGGCCACATCCCTAACGTTTCCGCGGCGCACCATGCGGCGCGGTTTCCGTCATGGGACTTGGCGCGACGCGCCAGCCAGAGCTTCCCTGAGGAAACGACCGGGCTAACCAAACCGGTCCGCCTTTTTAGACGGTCGAAGGCTAGCGGCTACTTTCCGCCTGTTCAAGAATCGACTGTGTTCGACGCGTTTGTCTCCTGACAATCCTTCCCCGCCTGGCATAAGACTTTGGCGTCGTCCCGCTTTTCGCCTCATGCTAATCAGCGCGTCGATGTCCGACGAATCTGCCGCCATAACCCGGAACATTGTGCTCGCCCAGGCCGGGCGCGGCAGATGGTATCTGCGCGGGGTGCAGACGGCGGTTTCGGTGCCCGGCCTCATACTGGCCAGCGCCTTCATCGGCTTTGCGGGCCTGGCAAAGGAATCAGGCCTCACGCTCGTCCAGGCCGTTTTCATGACTGGCTTCGTCTGGGCGCTGCCGGCCAAGGTGGTGCTGATCGGCGCGATTCTTTCGGGAGCCTCGCTGCCCGCTGCCGCCCTGGCGGTTGCGCTGTCTTCCATTCGCCTCACGCCAATGGTGGTGGCGCTTGTGCCGGAACTGAAGGGCCCGCGCACGCCGAAATGGGTGCTCTACTTCCTGTCCCATTTCGTGGCGGTGACGTCCTGGGTGCTGGCAATGGAGCGGCTCGGCCAGATACCGCGCGAGATGCGTACCACCTACTATGCAGGGCTCGGCTCGACCCTGCTGCTGGTCAACGTGGGCGTGGTGGCCTGTGTGTTCCTTCTGGCGGAAAACATGCCGCCGCTCGTCTCGGCGGCGCTGTTCCTGCTGACGCCGATGTATTTCCTGACCTCGCTGTGGGGCTCGGCGCGGGAGCGGGCAGGGCATGTGGCGATGGTGATGGGGCTCGCGCTTGGCCCCGTCTTCCATGCGTTCTGGCCGGGCTTCGACCTTCTGGCGGCCGGGCTTTGCGGCGGCATCGGCGCCTACGCCTACCACCGATTCTCGAAAAAGCAGGCGCTGTCATGACCTTTCAGTCTGTCGATGCCTGGTGGTGGCCGTTCCTGTTCATTCTTGTCGCGGGCTGGCTCGCGACCGACAGCTGGCGGTTCCTCGGCGTCTATCTGGGCGGCCGCATTTCGGAAAAATCCGATATTCTGGTGCTGGTGCGCACCATCGCAACGGCGCTTGTGGCGGCGGTCATCGGAAACCTGATCATATTTCCCAGCGGGGCGCTGGCGGCAGCGCCCATCGCGCTGCGAATCGGTGCGGTGGCCGTTGGCTTTGCCGCCTACATGCTGCTGGGCCGGCGCGTGCTGGCCGGCATCGTCGCCGCCGAGATTGTCCTCGCCGCGGGGCTTTTGGCGCAATAAGCTCCGAGCGAGGCCGGAACACCTCGGTTCCGGCCGAAAGGTCGACTCAGGCGGAAGCCAGAGCGGCGCGCAGCTTCTCGGCGTTCGCGACCAGCACTTCCTGCTGTTCCATCTGCCCCGTGTGCGGCTTCAGCGCCACGCCCTCGAACCGCGGCAATATGTGGACGTGCAGGTGGAAGACCGTCTGGCCCGCCGCGGGCTCGTTGAACTGCATCACCGTCACGCCGTCGGCTTCGAAGGCCTGCTTGGCCGCCCGGGCGATCTTCTGAACGGCGGCCATGAGGGGGGCAAAGGTTGCCGGGTCGGCATCCAGAAGGTTGCGCGAGGGCGCCCTGGGCACCACCAGCGTGTGGCCCGTGCCTTGTGGCATCAGATCCATGAAGGCAATCGCGTGCTCGTCCTCATAGACCTTGTGCGCCGGCAGTTCGCCGCGAAGGATCTTGGCGAACACGTTGGTATCGTCGTATCTCATCATCTGCCCTCTCGTCGTCAGCGTGTTCGCGTCATAGTCGTTTCGGGGGCTTCCCGCAATCAACCGGTCAGGAATGCGAATGCAGCTGAACTATGTCTTTCTGGTCGTCGCCATCGTCTTCGAGGTCATGGCAACCGCGGCGTTGAAGGAGACGCACGGCTTCACACGTCCATTGCCGTCCGTGGCCACCGCCATCGGCTACGCGCTGGCGTTCTACTTCCTGTCGCTTGCGGTGCGCAGCATGCCGATCGGCATCGTCTATGCCATCTGGAGCGGGGCCGGCATCGTCCTCATCACCGCAATCGGCTGGATCTGGTTCCGCCAGGCGCTCGACCTGCCGGCGCTGGTCGGCATGGGCTTCATCGTAGTGGGCGTTGGCATCATAAACCTGTTTTCAAAGACCGTGGTGCACTAGGGGCTAGTCTTCACGCAGGGAGGGGTCCTTCCGGAACGGCCCGTGCTCGTCGAGATACTCGCCGATCTCCCGTACTTCCTCGCGCTCGCGCTCGAGATAGGCGGCAACGGCGTTACGCAGGCCGGCATGGGCGATGTAGTGGGCGGACTGGGTGGTGACCGGCCGGTAGCCGCGCGCCAGCTTGTGCTCGCCCTGGGCGCCTGCTTCGACGACCCTGAGCCCGCGCGAGATCGCGAAGTCGATAGCCTGGTGATAGCAGACCTCGAAATGCAGGAAGGGATGGTCTTCTATGCAGCCCCAGTTGCGGCCATAGAGCGTGTCGGAGCCGATGAAATTGATGGCGCCGGCCACGTAGCGGCCATTGCGCCGCGCCATCACCAGCAGGACGTCGTCGCGCATCCGTTCGCCCACGAGCGAAAAGAACGTGCGGTTGAGATAGGGCCGGCCCCATTTGCGGCTGCCGGTGTCCATGTAGAAGGCGAAGAAGTCGTCCCACACGCTCTCGGTAAGGTCGCTGCCGGTCAGCCAGTCTATTTCGATTCCGGGCGCCAGCGCCTCGCGCCGCTCTTTTCTCAGCGCCTTGCGCTTGCGCGAGGCGAGCGTTTCCAGAAAATCCTCGTAGCTCGAATAGCCTTCGTTGAAGAAATGGAACTGCTGGTCGGTGCGGGTAAGGAAGCCGGCCGCGCTCAGCGCCGCCATGTCATCCCGTGTGGCGAAGGTGACATGGGCCGACGACACGCCGAGCCGCTCGGTCACCAGCCTGAGCCCGGAGGCGAGGGCGGCCCTGACGGAGCCGGCATCGGCTGAACGGCTTGCGAGCAGTCTCGGTCCCGTTGCCGGCGTGAAGGGCACGGAAACCTGCAGCTTTGGATAGTACCGCCCGCCGGCGCGTTCGAACGCATCCGCCCAGCCGTGGTCAAAGACGTATTCGCCCTGGCTGTGGGATTTCAGATAGCAGGGCACTGCGCCGAGCAGGGCGCCGTGCGGGTCTTCGAGGCGCAGATGGTGCCCCATCCACCCCGCACGACGTACGGCGCAGCCGGACTCTTCAAGTATTTTCAGGAAGTCGAATGAAATGAACGGGTTGTACGGAAAGGATGAAACGTCACGTGAAGTTCCGGTCAGGCTGTCCCACTCCGCCTTGGTGAAACCGCCCATCCCGTCCACGATGCGGATGGCGTAGTCGCCATCCGCTCTTGCCCTGTCGCCGTCCCGCGTGCTGTCCATGGGGTTTTAGATACGTGGCCCTTTCGACAGTACAAGAGGCGGCCGGCACATTCAGGCTGCCCGCACCAGATCCGGCTCGAAGCCTTCGAACGTCATCTGGTCGGCATGGACGAAGGTCTGCTCCACCCCTGCCTGGGTGCATACCGTCCAGGTGATGACCGGCATGTTCAGCTTTTCGCGCACGAACCGCACGAAGCGGTTGGGCAGGTCGGACACGCTGTAGGACACAAACGAGATGTCGTGCGCGAGCATGGAGAAATGCGCCTCCAGCTCGTGGTCCTTGGTGCCGTAGGCCGTCAGGCCGGTTGGAATGGTGCCGGCATGCGCCGGAAACTGGCGGATCAGCCAGTGGTCGAAGGACATGATCGCCACCTCGCCACGATAGGCGCGCAGCAGCGCGCACACCTTTTCCACCAGGCCTTCGTCCCGGCCAGGAATGCCCTTCAGTTCGACCACCAGCGGCACGCGGCCGCGGACATGATCGAGCAGTTCCTGCAGGGTGGGAACATGGTCGGCTGTGCCGCCGATGCGCAGTGCGCCCATTTCGGCGGCGGTGCGCTGCCAGACATAGCCTTCCGTACGCGCCAGACGCTTCAGATCGTCGTCATGGAACACGACGGGCACGCCATCCGCCGACAGGTGCACGTCGCATTCGATGGCGTAGCCCCGGTCGATGGCACGGTCGAAAGCCGATAGCGTGTTCTCCCACACGGCCTTGTTGAGGTCGTGGTAGCCGCGATGCGCGATCGGCCGCGCCACCAGCCAGGACAGGTCGGTCATGGTCTGCTTACCTTCAGGCGCTTTCGACGATGGCTTCGACTTCGACCGAGGCGTTGAGCGGCAGCATCGCCACGCCCACAGCCGAGCGCGCATGCTTGCCAGCGTCGCCCAGCGCGGCGACGAGGAAGTCGGACGCGCCGTTGGCCACCAGGTGCTGTTCGGCGAAGCCGGGCGCGGAAGCCACGAAGACGGTGATCTTCACCAGGCGCTTGATCCGCTCCAGGTCGCCCAGTGCGGCCTTGAGCTGCGCGAGAACATTGATGGCGCAAAGCTTGGCGGCTTCCTGGCCGGCCGCGGTGTCAACGTCCTGGCCGAGCAGCCCGGTGGCCCCGAGCTTGCCGTCCTTCAGAGGCAACTGGCCGGCGGTGAACACGACGTTGCCGCTCTGCATGAAAGGCACGTAGTTGGCCGCCGGCGCGGAAGCCACCGGCAAGGTAACGCCGAGCTGGCTGAGCCGGTTTTCGATTGTGTCGGTCATAGTCATTCCCTATGTCTTGGGGTGGAAAACGGTTGTCGCGCGCAAACTGCTATTTTTGCCTAGCTTCCGCCACGACTTTTTTTAAACTGACCTCATCAGCGGTCCGCGGGGATCGCGCCACCGGAGCGTCTTCATGCGCGCATCGCGCCTTGCACTTCTCGCCTTGGTCCCTTCTCTCGCCCTGGGCGCCGTTCCGGCTTTCGCCGGTGCTCCCCTGGTGCCGCACCGCGCCGTCTATGACCTGTCTCTCGACAAGGCGTCCGACCGCTCCGGCATTTCCAGCCTCGCAGGCCGGATGGTGTATGAGTTCAACGGCTCTCCCTGCGAAGGCTACACGGTCAAGTTCCGATTCGTCACCCAGATCGCGACCGGCGGGAACGCGCGCACGACCGATCAGCAGACCACTACCTTCGAGGATGCCGACGGCAAGACCTTCAGCTTCGTCACCAAGTCCTTCGTGGACCAGCATCTCGATCATGAGGTCAAGGGCATGGCGACGCGCGAGGCGAACGGCGTCAAGGTCGCCATGGATAGGCCGGAAAAGAGCACGCTTGAACTGCCCGCAACCCAATTTCCCACCCAGCACCTGGTCGAGCTGATCGACAAGGCCAAGGCCGGCGAGACTTTTTACGAGACCAGCCTGTTCGACGGCTCCGAGGAGGCCGACAAGGTCATGACCACCACCGTCGTCGTCGGCAAGCAGGCTGGGGTCGACAAGGCCGATCCGGAATCGGGGGCGTTGAAGACCCTGGCCAAGGAC
>JAEWHN010000054.1 GCA_023387775.1 Pseudomonadota bacterium
GGATCTTTATGTCGGCCGCCTGCAGCGCGGGGCCGAACAGGCCTTGCAGACCGTAGACAAAGAGATAGGCCACACCCGCTACAATGGGCGAGATCGAGAAGGGGATCTCGATGACGATCAGCAGGAAGCGGCGGCCCCGGAAATCGAACTTGGTGATCGCCCAGGCGGCCGCGACGCCGAAGGCGGTGTTGACCGGCACCGCGATCAGCGCCGTCACCACCGTCAGATAGATGGCGTGGCGCGTGTCGGCATCTGTGATCGCAGCTGCATAGGCCGCCCAGCCCTTGGAGAAAGCCTCGACGCCGATCACGACCAGCGGCGCGACGACGAAGAACGCCGTCACCACCAGGACGATGGCGATCACCGCGCGGCGGAAGGTGGGATTGTCGCCGACGCGGGGCGGCTTCTTGGCTGTGCTTGCGCTCATGTCTCAGGCCCTTTGCGTGTAGCGCAGCGCGCGCGCCTGCAACAGGTTGGTCACTGCCAGCATCGCGAAGGCGGTTATCAGGAGCACCGAGGCAATCGCGGCGGCCGCCTGGTAGTCATATTCCTCGAGCCGGATGAAGGTCAGCAGGGCGGTGATCTCGGTCTGGAACGGCTGGTTGCCGGCGATGAAGATGATGGCGCCGAATTCGCCCAGGCTGCGGGCGAAGGCGAGCGAGATGCCGGCCAGCAGGGCCGGAGTCAGCAGCGGCAGGATCACCTTGCGGAAGATCGCGCTGTCCGAGCCGCCGAGCGACTGGGCGGCCTCTTCCAGCGCGGGGTCGAGGTCTTCCAGAACCGGCTGCACCGTGCGCACGATGAAAGGCAGGCTGGTAAACGCCATGGCGATCATGATGCCGAGCGGCGTATAGGCGACCTGGATGCCGACCTTGCCGAGATAGGCGCCGAACCAGCCATTGGGCGCAAACAGCGCCGTCAGCGCAATGCCGGCCACAGCCGTAGGCAGCGCGAAGGGCAGGTCCACCAGCGCATCGACGAAGCGCCGACCGGGGAAGCGGTAGCGCACCAGAACCCAGGCCAGCGCGAAGCCGAAGATCACGTTGAAGACCGTTGCCGCGAGCGCGCACAGCACCGTCACGCGGTAGCTGGCCACCGCGCGGCCGGACGAAACGATGCGCCAGTAATCGGCGAAGCCCAGGCTCGCCGCCTTGTAGACCAGCGCGCCGAGCGGCAGCACGACGATGATCGAGACATAGAGCAGCGTGAGCCCGAGCGTCAGATGCAGGCCCGGCAGGACACGTCGTTGCACGAAGAAGCCTTCCGATATTGTCGAAATGGAAAGACGGAAAGCCGGTTCATGCCGGCTTCCCGCCCTTGGACAGCAGCGAACCTGTCAGGTCAACGTTCGCCGTAGATCTGGTCCAGCAGCGCGCCGGAGGCGAAGTGCTCGGCCTGCACCTTGTCCCAGCCGCCGAACACGTCCTCGACCGTCACGAGGCGAACCTCGGGGAACTTGTCCTTGAACTCGGCCACGACGTTTTCGTCGCGCACGCGGTTGCCGTGCTCGGCCAGGATCTTCTGGCCTTCCGGCGTGTAGAGGAAGTCGAGATAGGACTTTGCCAACTCGCGCGAGCCCTGCTTGTCCGCCACCTTGTCGACGATGGCAACCGGGAACTCGGCCAGCAGGCTGACGGAGGGGGCGACCTGCTCGAACTTGTCCTCGCCAAATTCCTTGCGGATGCCGGTGGTTTCGGATTCGAAGGTGATCAGCACGTCGCCGATGTTGCGTTCCACGAAGGTGGTGGTGGCGGCGCGGCCGCCGGTGTCGAACACCGGCACGTTGTTGAACAGCTTGGAGATGAATTCCTTCACCTTCTCCTCGTCGCCGTTGAAGGCCTCGCGGGCATAGGCCGTGGCGGCCAGATAGGTGTAGCGGGCATTGCCCGAGGTCTTCGGGTTCGGGAAGACAACCTTCACATCGTCGCGGACGAGATCGCCCCAGTCCTTGATGTTCTTGGGGTTGCCGGCGCGCACCAGGAAGGAGGGCAGCGAATAGAAGGGCGAGGCCTGGTTGGCGAAGTTGCTCTTCCAGTCTTCCGAGACGAAACCGTTCTTGACCAGGAAGTCGACGTCGGTGACCTGGTTGAAGGTCACCACGTCGGCCTCGAGCCCTTCCACGATGGCGCGGGCCTGCTTGGAGGTGCCGGCATGCGACTGGTCGATGGTGACGCCCGGGTGCTGGGCGGCGAAGGCCTTGTTGACGTCCACGAACAGTTCGCGCGCCACGTCATAGGAGGCGTTGAGCAGCTTGTCGGCGGCAAGCGCCGAAGCGGGGGCGGCGAGCAGGCCGGCAATGGCCGCGCCGACGAGCAGGAAACGTCTCATTCAATCAACTCCAGAATCAATGGACGGCTTGGTGTCCGGTATCATGGGCAAACTAGCCAGAGGTGGCGCAGCGCGCGAGGAATGGCCGCCCCCGTTGCGCTTGAACAGGGGAAAGGCTGCTGGCCACGAGCTCTCTTGATTGGAAAAATATTTCTCGGAGATGGAATTCATGGTGCGGGGGGCAGTGGTTTTTCAGTTCGCCCAAAATTCTTTTCCGAAGAATCGGTTTCGCTGGGACCCGGAAAGCGTTTCCGCCTATCGCCGGATAATTCGCAAAGGGCGGTCCTGCGTGCGGCGGGCGGGCAGTCTGGTTAGTAGCTTCATGAGACCGGCGACCCGCGAGAATCCCGGCGGTCCGCCGACCAACTGCGGAGGGGGCCGGACGGTTCAATCAGTCGGCTGCCTGCAGGCAGAAATTCCTGGTCCCCTCGAGCCGATGGCTGCGTGGAGGCATGGGTCCCCGGAACCTCCGCACTTCGCTCACGCTCGTGCTCCGGCCCGAGGACGACGGACGTGTTGCGTCGTCCAGCTAACCTTCGGCGTCGCACTCAGTCTAGCCAGCCTCCAGCGTGGAAATCCGCCTATCCAACCTTCAGCCTTGCACCCGCCTAGCCCCTGACCTCCAGCGTCGAATGCCTTTTTTGGGCAGGCGCACCCTTTTCCGTCGTCCTCGGGCCGGAGCACGAGCGTAGCGAAGGGCGAAGGTTCCGGGGACCCATGCCTCGCCCTTGACGAGGCCAAAGCCGGCCCAGAACTCAAAAAGCCGAACCCCTCACGCCGCCGGAAACACCTTCCACCGGCGCGGCCGGAAGGCGACGCGGGTCTTCTGCGCGGCCGGGTGCTCGATGGGCAGTTCGATCTCCACCAGCTGCCGCGCGCCGCCGATCTCCAGTTCCACCCGCCGCGTGCCGGCCACGCGGCGGCTGGCTGCCACCGTGCCGGCGATGCAGCCGCTGCAGCCGTCGAGCAGCTCGACATCGTGCGGACGGAAATAGAGGGTCGCCTTGCCATCGGGCGCGTCGGGCGCGGAAAGCCCGATGGGCCGGTCGGCGACCCAGAGCTGCCCGTCCTCAATCTTGACCGGCAGGGAACTGGAATCGCCGACGAAACCGTAGACGAAAGGCGAGTTGGGCGTGTCGTAGACCTCGTCGGCGGTGCCGACCTGCTCGATGCGTCCCTGGCTCATCACCACCACGCGGTCGGCCAGCTCCAGCGCCTCCTCCTGGTCGTGGGTCACGAAGACGGTGGTGTGGCCGGTAGCGTCGTGGATCTCGCGCAGCCAGCGGCGCAGCTCGCGCCGCACCTGCGCGTCGAGCGCGCCGAAGGGTTCGTCCAGCAGCAGCACCTTGGGCTCGATCGCCATGGCGCGGGCGAGCGCCACGCGCTGCCGCTGGCCGCCGGAAAGCTGGGCCGGATAGCGCTTTTCCAGCCCCGAAAGCTGCACCAGATCGAGTAATTCGGAGGCGCGGCGGCGAATTTCGGCCTTGGGCGGGCGCGTCGCGCCGGGGCGCACTTTCAGGCCGAAGCCGATATTGTCGGCCACCGTCATGTGCCGGAACAGCGCATAGTGCTGGAAGACGAAGCCGACATTGCGCTCCTGGATGGTCCGCTGCGAGGCGTCCTCGTCGCCGAAATAGATCTTTCCGCGCGTCGGCTTTTCCAGGCCGGCGATGAGGCGCAAGAGCGTCGTCTTGCCCGAGCCGGACGGCCCCAGAAGCGCGATCAGCTCGCCCGACTTGATGTCCAGCGAGACGTCGTGCAGCGCCGGAAACTGGTCGAACTCCTTGCGCACATTGGCAACACGAACTTCCATGAAATTATCCTTGTCCCCCGAATGCGTTCGTCAATGCCCGCGGCTGGCGGCGATGGCGTGGCCGTAGCGGATTTCCAGAATGGTCTTCAGCGCCAGCGTCACCAGCGCCAGCCCCGCCAGCAGCGAAGCCACCGCGAAGGCGCCGACGGCGTTGTATTCGTTGTAGAGAATTTCGACATGCAGCGGCATGGTGTTGGTGAGCCCGCGAATGTGGCCCGACACCACCGAGACCGCGCCGAACTCGCCCATGGCGCGCGCGTTGCACAGAAGCACGCCGTAGAGCAGGCCCCATTTGATGTTGGGCAGGGTGACGTACCAGAAGGTCTGCCAGCCATTGGCGCCTAGCGAAAGCGCGGCCTCCTCGTCGCCGCTGCCCTGTTCCTGCATCAGCGGAATCAGTTCCCGCGCCACGAAGGGGAAGGTCACGAACATGGTCGCCAGCACGATGCCGGGCACCGCGAACAGGACCTGGATGCCGTGGCTCTTCAGCCAGGCGCCGAGCAGGCTGCTTGCGCCGAACAGCAGCACATAGACGAGCCCCGAAATCACCGGCGAGACCGAGAAGGGCAGGTCGATCAGCGTGATCAGGAAGGCCTTGCCCTTGAACTCGAACTTGGCGATCGCCCAGGCCGCGGCCACGCCGAAGACGAGGTTGAGCGGCACGGCGATCGCCGCCACGAGCAGGGTCAGACGGATCGCGGAGATCGTATCGGGATCGACAAGCGTTTCGAAATAGGGGGCCCAGCCGCGCTTGAAGGCCTCGGCAAAGACCAGGACCAGCGGGAGCAGCAGGAAGACGGCGACGAAGGCGAGGGCCAGCGCTAACAGCACCCAGCGCGTGGCGCGGCTTTCGCTGATGGCCGAGGCGCGCGTATCGCGGGTGTCGGCCGCGGCGGTGAAGGAGAGGTCAACCATAGCGCTTGCGGCTCCAGGACTGGATCAGGTTGATGACCAGCAGCATCAGGAAGGAAATGGCCAGCATGATCGTGGCGATCGCGGTCGCGGCGGCGTAGTGGTATTCCTCCAGCCGGATGACGATCAGAAGCGGCGCGATTTCAGATACATAAGGCAAGTTGCCGGCAATGAAGATCACCGAGCCGTATTCGCCAACGCCGCGCGCGAAGGCGAGCGCGAAGCCGGTGACGATGGCCGGCGCCAGGCCCGGCAACAGCACCTGCGTGATGGTCTGGAAGCGGCTGGCGCCGAGCGTTGCGGCGGCTTCCTCGACTTCTCGGTCGATCTCCTCGATGATCGGCTGCACCGTGCGCACCACGAAAGGCAGGCCGATGAAGATCAGCGCGATCACGATGCCCAGCGGCGTATAGGCCACCTTGACGCCGAACGGCGCCAGCAGGCTGCCGACCCAGCCCTTGGGCGCATAGAGCGAGGTCAGCGCGATGCCCGCCACCGCCGTGGGCAGAGCGAAGGGCAGGTCGACCATGGCGTCGATGACGCGCCGGCCGGGAAACCGATAGCGCACCAGCACCCAGGCCACCAGCGTGCCGAATACGACGTTGACAGCGGCCGCGATCAGGGCCGTGCCGAAGCTGACCCGTAGCGCGCTGACCGTGCGCCGGTCGGTGGCGATGGCCCAAAAGTCCGTCCAGCCCAGCGAAGCCGAGCGCCAGACCAGCCCCGAAAGCGGGATGAGGATGATGAGGGTCAGGTAGGCAAGCGAGAAGCCGAGCGTCAGTCCGAAACCTGGAATGACGTTCGGCGTCTTAAATCGCCACCCTGCCTGGGTGGTTGCTGTGTTCACGTGTTCCCCGTTTTTTTGTCGTCGCCGGTCGCCATAGGCGCCATCATAGCATGCCCTGCCGGGGTGGATGACGCGGCTCTGTCCAAAGTCGCGTCAGGCTTTTCCCGGCGGGGTGGATCGCAAAGAGCAGCTATTGGCCCGGCTTGTAGAGCTGGTCGAAGATGCCGCCGTCCCCGAAGTGCTCGGGCTGCACCTTCTTCCAGCCGCCGAAGATCGGATCGTCGATGCTGACGAGCTTGAGTTGGGACAGTTTTTGCAGCTCCTCGGCCGGAACCAGGTCTGGCTTGGCCGGCCGGTAGTGGTGCCTGGCGGCGATGCGCTGGCCTTCTTGCGAATAGAGATAACCGAGATAGGCCTCGGCCACCTTGCGGGTGCCCTTGGCGTCGACATTGCCGTCGACCACGGCGACCGGGGGCTCGGCCAGGATGGAGGAGGGCGGGATGACGATGTCAAACTGGTCGGCGCCGAATTCGTCGAGCGCCAGATAGGCCTCGTTTTCCCAGGCCAGCAGCACGTCGCCCAGGCCGCGCTCGGCGAATGTCACGGTCGCGCCGCGCGCGCCTGTGTCGAGCACCGGCACATGCTTGTAGAGGCTGGCGATGTAGTCCTTGATCCTGGCCTCGTCGCCGCCGAACTGGTTGTGCGCCCAGGCCCAGGCGGCCAGATAGTTCCAGCGTGCGCCGCCCGAAGTCTTGGGGTTGGGCGTGATCACCTGGAGGTCGTCCTTCACCAGGTCGCCCCAGTCCTTGATGTCCTTGGGATTACCCTTGCGGACCAGGAAGACGATGGTCGAGGTGTAGGGCGAGGAATTGTTGGGCAGCTTGCCGCGCCAGTCGGGCGCGATCTTGCCCGTCTTCTCGGCGATGGCGTCGATGTCGCCTTCCAGCGCCAGCGTCACCACGTCGGCGTCGAGCCCGTCGATCACGGCCCGCGCCTGCTTGCCGGAGCCGCCATGCGAGGTGCGGATCGTCACCGTCTCGCCAGTTTCGGTCTTCCAGTGCCTGGCGAAGGCGTCGTTGTATTCCTTGTAGAGCTCGCGGGTCGGATCATAGGACACATTCAGGATCGTCGTGTCGGCGAATGCGAAGCCGAAAACCCCGAACTGCACCGCACCGGCGAGGAGGCCGGCAAGAAGGAAACGCGGTCGAAATTGGGTCATGTCTGCCTCCGTTGAATGACCATACTCTATCGATTTAGTGGAGTTTGCATGCGCCGCTTCGTGCCAAATTTTGCGCGCCGGGGCAATTTTCCTCGCTTCGGGCCGCGGCCGGGCCGGAATTATTTTCCCGGCGGGGAGGAGCGGCGTCAACGGGGCAGGGGTGCTTCGGTTCCCCTGAAGAGGGAGATCAGCCGAGCGGAGCCGCCGCGATTCCTCATTCCACGAACACCTTCACGCTCGCCGCGCGCCCGGCGGCATCGATGACCGTCAGCGTGGAATAGCCGGTGCCGTCGGGCTGCCAGGTGGCGGTGCGGCGGCGGGAAGGTTCTTCAAGAGGTTTGCCGTTGGCCAGCCAGCGGAAGGGCGTGCGGCCGCCTTGCAGCTTCAGCACGAGCGGCGTGGCGGTGTTCGAAGCGGCGGCGAGATCGACATGGGCGCCGTCCGGCGGGAAGACGATCTGCGGCGCCGGTTCGGTCGGAGCGACTGCCACGAGCCCATCGGCTGCCGGCGAAAAGCGCTGCTGCGTCACCGGCAGATCGGCGCGGGTGATGCGAAACGCGCCAGCCGGCGCGCGGCCGAGCGGCACTGCGGCAAGGCCCGACTTGGCAAAGCCTTCGAACAGGATCGGCGCGGCGGAAGCATAGCCGGAAAGGCCGGGCACGGAGCCGGCATCCGCGCGGCCCACCCATACGCCCAGCACGTGGCGGCCGTCGAAGCCCACCGACCAGGCATCGCGATAGCCGTAGGAGGTGCCGGTCTTGTAGGCGATGCCGCGCGCCGAGGCGCCTTCCGGCGGCCGCACGCCCGACAATATGTCGGCGATCTGCCATGTCGCCTGCTCGTCAAGAATGGTGCCGCCGCTGTTGTCGATGGGCGCGGCTTCGGTGCCGTCGCGCAGCGTGCGCGCATTTCCGCCATTGGCGAGGCCGGTGTAGAGCTGCACCAGGTCACGCAGCGAAACGCCCACGCCGCCCAGCCCGATGGCCAACCCCGGCGCCTCGCCCTTTGGCAGAACGGGCGTGACGCCGGCCTGCCGGAAGCGCGCCGTCAGCCGCGCCGGGCCGACCGCGTCGAGCAGGCGCACGGCCGGCACGTTGAGCGACAGCTGCAGCGCCTGGCGCACGCTGACATCGCCCTGATAGCTCATGTCGAAATTGCGCGGGCGGTAGCCGGAGAAGTCGGCCGGGCGGTCCTCGATCATCGTTTCCTGGGCGACGAGGCCCTGTTCCATAGCCAGTCCGTAGATGAACGGTTTCAAGGTCGAACCCGGCGAGCGCACGGCGCGCGTCATGTCGATCCAGCCGGAGCGGCCGCCGTCGAAATAGTCGGCCGAGCCGACCTCGCCGAGGATCTCGCCGTTGCTGGCATCCGCCAGCACCATTGCGATGGAAATGCGCGGGCCCAATTTCCCGGCGGCAGTCCTGGCGACCGTTTCCAGCCCTTCCTGCACGCGCTTGCTCAATGTGAGCTTGTGCCGGATTTCGGAAGGCGCCTTGCGTAGCGCGACGTCGGCGACATGGGCGGCAAGTGCGGGCAGGGCAAGGCGGGTGCCGGCCACGGGCTCTCCGGCGGCGCGGGCGGCCTCCTGCTCATTCAGCACGCCGGCCGTCACCATGCGCGCCAGCACGCGATCCCGCGCGGCTTCCGCCATGTCGCGGTTGCGGTCGGGACGGCGGCGTTCGGGCAGTTGGGGCAGGGCGACCAGCAGCGCCGCTTCCGAGACGGTGAGCCGGCGCGGCTCCTTGCCGAAATAGGCAAGGCTGGCGGCGCGCACGCCTTCGAGATTGCCGCCATAGGGCGCGAGCGTCAGGTAGCGCTCGAGGATCTCTGTCTTGGACAGCCGCCGCTCGATCTGGAAGGCGCGCAGCACCTGGCGCAGCTTCGAGCCGAAGCTGCGGCTTTCGCGCGGCTCGATCAGGCGCGCAAGCTGCATGGAAAGGGTCGAGCCGCCCGAAACAATGCGGCCGTTGCCGGCGAACTGTTTTGCCGCGCGCATCAGCGCCAGCGGGTCGACGCCGCCATGGTCGAAGAAGCGCTTGTCCTCATAGGCGATCAGCATTTCCACAAATTGCGGGTCGACCTGGTCCAGGCGGGTATCCAGCCGCCAGAAACCGTCCGGCGTCGCATAGGCGCGCAGTAGTGCGCCGTCGCGGTCCACCACCTCGGTCGAAACGGCAAGCCGCGCCGGCAGCGGCGGAGGATAGGCGCGATCGAGGGCGTAGAGAGCGCCGACCACCACCGCGGGGAGGCCGATGGCAGCCGCGCCCAAGAATCCCAGCTTGCGAAGCACGCTCATGGCTGCGGCGCCGCCACCTCCATCATGCCGGTCGAGGTGCGGGCCGAATATTGCGGCCTGTACATGTCCTCCACACTTGCCGCCGGATGGGCATAGAGACCCGGCGTCACCGCGCGCACGACATAGGCCAGGGTCATTGCGCTGGCATCGCCGGCCTGCCGGTCGAAGGCGGCAACAAAGCGGTCGTTGCGGAATTCGAGATGCGCAGGTTCCGTGCGCTCCAGCCA
>JAEWHN010000117.1 GCA_023387775.1 Pseudomonadota bacterium
CCCTTAAACTGTCCCCAGGGCTGTACTGCCACCGGAAAGTCCAAACGAAAGCACCGCGGGAGCCGGGCGCCAAGTCGCGGCCTCCATAGCCAAAAGCTCGCTGTTTCGCAAGACGCGCAATGGGTTCCGGCGCGCAGCCGCTTCGTTAAGCCGCGATGCCGTCATGTCTGTGGTTCGCAATTCGACCCGCCCGACAGCCCTGCGCCCCCTCCCCTCGACCAGGAGGGAGACGTCCGCCGACGAAATTGCTGCCTTGACATTCGCCGCCTCACCGCCGACTTCCTTGCAACGAAGGAGACGAGCCATGCCCGAAGCCACGCGATCGACGATCGACACCGCAGAGGTGGAACGCTTTTCGGCCCTCGCCGCTGAATGGTGGAATCCGAACGGAAAATTCCGCCCGCTGCACAAGTTCAACCCGGTGCGACTGGCCTATGTGCGCGACCAGGTGGCCGCGCGCTTCGGCCGTGATTCGCATCAGGCGCGCCCCTTCGAGGGCCTGCGCATCCTCGACATCGGCTGCGGCGGCGGCCTTCTGTGCGAACCCATGGCGCGCCTTGGCGCCGAGGTCGTCGGCGCCGATGCCTCCGAAACCAACATCGAAGTGGCCAAGCTGCACGCCGCCGAATCCGGCGTGACCGTTGACTACCGCGCCACCACCGCCGAGGCGCTGGCGGATGCCGGCGAGAAGTTCGACGTGGTGCTCAACATGGAAGTGATCGAGCACGTTTCGGACCCGCAGCTCTACATCACCAAATGCGCCGAACTGGTGAAACCGGATGGCATCATGTTCGTGGCCACCATCAACCGCACGCTGAAGGCGCTGGGGCTGGCGATCTTCGGGGCGGAGTATGTTCTGCGCTGGCTGCCGCGCGGCACCCACCAATATGCCAAGCTGGTGCGGCCCGAGGAACTGGAGCAGTTCCTGGCCAACGCCGGCATGATGATCACCGACCGGACCGGCGTGGCCTACAACCCGCTTGCCGACCGCTGGCAGCGCTCCCGGGACATGGACGTCAACTACATGGTGCTGACGGAAAAGCGGCCGGCCGCCTGAGCGGCCCCCGCCTACGCTTCGGAGGTGCGCATCTGCGCCTTGGTCGTCATGACCAGCCCGATGGAAATCAGCACCGCGCCCAGCCAGGTTTCCAGCCGGTAGCTTTCGCCAAGGAAGAGCATGCCGGAAATCAGGCCGATTGCGGCGGCGACATAGCCGATCTGGCTGAGATATACCGGCCCGCCCACCGCCTGCAGGCGGAAGAACACGGCAAACATCGCCGACGAGACGATCACCTGCGCCGCAACCAGCCAAGGCACCTCGGCTAGTGGGCCGAAAGGCAGCCCCCCGGCGCTGGACGCAGCCGCCACCAGAAGCATCACCGCAGCCGCAAGATGGCTTCCGGCGGCGAGCTGGATCGGGCCGCTGCCCTCGGGCCAGTCGACCGTGCGGTAGACATTGCCCACTGCCAGGCTGACCGGGATGAGCAAACCAGCCACCACCCAGATCAACTCGGCCGGCTGGTTCGCCTCTCCGCGGGTCAAAGCCACGATCAGCGCGCCGATGAAGCCGACACCGATGCCGGCCACGCCGAGCACGCTCGGCCGGCGCAGTTTCAGCATCAAGGAAAAGGCCAGCGTGAACAGCGGCGACATCGTGAACATGATGCCGGTGAAGCCGACGCCCAGATGCGGGATGGAGGCAAAAAGCAGTAGGTTCGGAATGGCGTAGGACACCGCCGCCACGATGAAGAAATAGCGCAGCATGCGCCGGTCGAGACCAAGGCGCCCACCATTCATCAGCAGCGCCAGCAACAGCACCGAGCCCGCGCCGAACGAAATCACGAAGGCCCAGATCGCGGGTGGGACGCCGGCCGCCGCAGCGATCTTGCCGAATGGCAAGGTGATCCCCAGCAGCAGGCCGTTGATCAGCAACAGACCGATGGCCGAGTTCCACAGAGCCTTCATCGCGCGTCCTTAATTGATTTCAGCGCGATCTGACCGGAAAACCGACAAAGACGAATGCGCCAGCAGGGCCCCAAAATGAGGGACAACAGCGGCAAAGGAAACACGATTGCTACCGATTTCGATTGCGCCGCGCCCGGCGCCGGTTGCGCCAACTCACGAATGCGAGAAAAGAACGCACGAACCACGGTGGAGCTCCAAGCTGAAGCAGCGCATCTCGTGACCCGGCCAAGTTACGGGCATACATCGCTTCATTGCTCAGATCAGGGAGTGCAACGAGCATGGAGACGGCTCGTTCATGGGCTCGCGTTCCGGCCGGCAATCGGGCGGCGAATGCAACTTCACGACGAAGACAGACCTCCTCGACACGAGCTCTCAAGCTTTCGCCATAACCGATGCCGCAGCGAAGCAAGCGCGCATGCGTGGCTTCGTGAACGATCGTAACCGCGATCAGCTCGGAAGTAGTCGCCTCGTGGAGAACGAAGCGCCAATCGAGATCGCAAGTTCGGGTCGAAGCTACGAACTGCGCCACGTGACCGGAGGCCGGTCTGACCCAAATACGAGCTACGTCGCGGGTGATGCGGTCGTAGCGAATCCGGTCGCAGTGCTTGATTAGAGAAAGACCTTCAAGAACCCTCTCAATTTCGGCTTCCGAACCGATTACGAGTATCCCATCGACGATCCGGGGATTATTCGATTTCAGCCACACCCATTCGAAGGCCCGGAAGAGTACCCCAGGCCGTGACTGCGGTGCAGCAGCCCGCCTCAGTTCCTATCCTCTGGAAACACTGGGACCGGCATGAAATCCACGCCGTCGTCAGCCAGGCTCTTGGCCTCGTCCAGCGTGGCTTCGCCGTAGATCCCGCGCGCCTCCGTCTCGCCGAAGTGGATCTTGCGCGCCTCGTCCGCGAATTTGTCGCCGACATAGTCGGCGTTCTCGCGGATCTTTTCCGATAGCGCCTTGAGCTGCGCCAGCGCCTCGCGCTGCTGCGCGCTCATGGCCAGCGCGATCTTCTCCTGCTTGCGGCTGGTGGAGACGGCCGGCGCCATCAGCGCCTTTTCCACCTCGTGCGAGCCGCATATCGGGCAGCTCACAAGCTTGCGCTTCTTCTGCGCCTGGAAGTCGTCATTGCTGCGGAACCACCCTTCGAACTCGTGGGCGCTCTCGCAGGTAAGCGAAAAGGTGATCAAGAGGCTGCTCCCCGCAGCGGTTCTCCCTCGCTCGCCGCCACCGCACTGACGGAGAACTCGCGTGCATTCTTCAGGTTGGGGATCTTGCCGCGCGCGGCGGCCGAAAGCGACGTGTCGATCTCGGCCACGATCACGCCGGGCTCGTCGTGGTCGGCCTCGGCCAGAACCCTGCCCCAGGGATCGACGATGATCGAGTGGCCATAGGTCTCGCGGCCGTCCTCATGCTTGCCGCCCTGGGCGGCGCAGATCATGAAGGCGCCGTTTTCGATGGCGCGGGCGCGCTGCAGCACATGCCAGTGCGCCTCGCCGGTCTGGCGCGTGAAGGCAGCCGGGGCCGACAGCACATTGGCACCGGCAAGCGCCCCGGCACGGAAGAGTTGCGGGAAGCGCACGTCGTAGCAGATGCCAAAGGCAAGCCTTGCACAGGGCAGGTCGGCCACCACTGCTTGCGTGCCCGGCTCATAGGCCGAGGATTCGCGCCAGCTCACGCCATTGTCGAGATCGACGTCGAACATGTGGATCTTGTCGTAGGTGGCGATTGTCTTGCCCTCGGGCGAAAGCAGCAGCGCGCGGTTGGCGAGCTTGCCGTCCTCGCGCACGATCGCTGTGGACCCGACATGGACATAGATGCCGAACTCTCGCGCAAGCGATGCGGCGGTCGCGGCGATCAGGTCCTTGTCCTGGGTGGTGAAGGCCGCCTGCCTTGCCTCGGCATCGCGCACCATGGCGCCGGTCATTTCCGGCGACTGCACATAGGTCGCGCCCTTGCTGGCCGCCTCGCGAACCAGCGCATCGAAGGCCTCGGCGTTCTTTCGCGGGTCGGTGCCCGTCCGCATCTGGATGGCGGCGGCTTTGAACTTGCTCATGATAATCTCCTCAGCCGAGCGTTCCGGTAGCGAGCAGTCCGTCAAGCCGGCCCTGCGCGTCCAGATCATGCAGATCGTCGCAGCCGCCGACATGCACGCTGCCGACGAAAATCTGCGGGAAGGTGAAGCGCCCCGCGCGCTCGATCATCTCCTGCCGCAGTTCCGGCGCGGAGGTGGCGTCGCGCTCTTCATAGGCGATACCCTTCTTTTCGAGCAGCCGCTTGGCGGCGCTGCAGTAGCCGCACAAGGCACGGGTATAGATCGTTACATCGACCATCATCAATGTTCCCAGCGCAACCTGTCCTGTCCGAGAGACCCTCCAACCGAACGAAAATGCGCAAACAAAATCAATCTGCCGGAGCCCGGTCTACCCTCGATGGGTGCTGTCCCTGCGCCGGCTATCATCCGCTTATATAGTCTCTGCCTCGTCGGGCCGGAAGTCCCCCGGCAGGACACGCGCGAAGGTCAGCACATCGACGGCACTGGCGCCACCTTTTTTCAGCGCCCTTGCCACGGCGCCGACGGTTGCCCCGGTGGTGTAGACGTCGTCCACCACCAGCACCCGCCTGCCACGCACCTCGACGTCGCGCTCCGGCGGCACGCGGAAAGCGGCGCGCACATTGGCCTCGCGCTCGTTGCGCCGAAGCCCGACCTGCTGGCGCGTGACCTTTGCCCGCGAGAGCGCCAGCGGTTCGAATGGCAGCCCGGTCAATTCGGCCACCACACGGCCAAGCTCGGCCGACTGGTTGAAGCGGCGTTGCAGGAAGCGCCGCCAATGCAGCGGCACCGGCACCACCACATCTGCATCGGCAACGAGTTCGGCGCCGGCGCGCAGCATCCAGCGCGCCATCCAAGGCGCCAGATGCGTGCGGTCGGAGTATTTGAGGCCCTGCGCCATCTGCCGTGCGACGCCGGTGTAGGAAACCGCCGCGCGCGCCCGCTCAAACGGCGGCGGGTTGGCGATGGCCTCGGCAGACAGGAAACCAGCCCCCATATCATGGGTGAAGGGCGTGCCCATCACTTCGCACCAGGGCTTTTCCAGGAAGCGCAGCTGCGGCCAGCATTGCGCGCAAAGCGAGCCGGGTTGCGAGACGTGGCGGCGGCAGCCGGCGCAGACCGGTGGAAACAGCACGCGCGCCGGCCAATCCAGCGCGGCAAGGGCAAGGCTCTTGAATTGCGGCATCGGATCGGCCACGAGGTTCAGGCTGCTGCGCGACCATAGGCCGGGCGCAGCCACAACATCAAGGATATCGGCACTTGCAGCCCCTGTTCGACACCAAGCTCCTCATCGCCCGCAAGCGGCGCGCATTGGCGCAGCCCCTTTCCGGCGCCGATTTTCTTCTGGCCCGCGCCGCCGAGGAACTCTCCGACCGCCTGGCGACGGTGGAACGCCGGTTCGAAAATGCGGTCGCGGCCTTTTGCGTCAGCCCGGCAGCGCGCGATGCAGTACTTGCCAGCGGCAAGGCCGCGACGGTGCAGCGCATCGAGGCCGACGAGGCTTTCCTCAACGGCGATCCAGGGCTGGTGGCCATGCCCGAAACGCTGCCGCTGGAACCTGAGAGCGTCGATCTCGTCGTGTCCCTCCTGGCGCTGCAGGAAGTGAACGATATTCCCGGCATGCTTATCCAGGCGCGCCGTGCGCTCAAACCTGACGGGCTGTTCCTGGCGGCCATGGCGGGCGCCGACACACTAGCAGAGTTGCGCGAAAGCCTGCTGGCGGCCGAAAGCGAGCTTCTTGGCGGGGTCAGCCCACGCGTCAGCCCCTTCGCCGACGTGCGCGATGCCGGCGCTCTCCTGCAGCGCGCGGGCTTTGCGTTGCCTGTGGCCGACATCGACACGGTGACTGTGCGCTATGACCATATGTTCGCATTGATCCGGGATCTGCGCGCCATGGGCGAAGCCAACGCCCTCCTCGCCCGTTCGCGCCGGCCGGCGACGCGTGCCCTGTTTGCCCGTGCGGCCGAAATCTATGCCGAACGCTTTTCCGACTCGGACGGACGGATCCGCGCGACCTTCTCGTTCATCTGGCTGTCGGGATGGGCTCCGGACGCCTCGCAGCAGAAGCCGCTCAAGCCCGGCTCGGCCCAGGTTTCACTGGCAAAGATACTTGGCGAAGCGAAGGAGGATTGAGGCCGGCAACTTGCCTCAGTTAGCGTTCCCGCCCTCGAAGGCTTTCACAAGGCGGCTGTTGGAGTCGCTGAACAGGTATTCCAGCGCATCGCCTGCCTTGCTCACGCCGGCAACGATCGTCAGCGACAGAACCGCGACGATGAGACCGTATTCAACCGCGGTGGCCGCGGACTCGTCCTTCAGGAAACGGCGGGTAAGTGATCGCATCGGTCTTTCACCCCTTTGCCCACAGTCTAACCCCGCCGCGTTAACAAGGGTTAACGGAACAGACTTAACGGCATGTGAAGGTCCGCCTCAGCAATCGCCGCGCCGCACGCCGTCATTGCGGATGACGCAGATTGCGCTTGGCGACGATTGCAGCACGCTGCGGCGGATCGTGTAGCTGCCCCGGTCGATGGAGCCGGTGCTGACCATGTCGAGACCGGCCCGCGAGACCTGCGGCCGGGTCCGGGCGTCGAGGAAGGGCACTGCCAGCAGCGCGAAGGCCACTGCCGCCGAACCGAACAGCAAGGCGATCCGCACCGCACCCATGCCGGCGCTCTCGATGCGAGAAGCGCGCGCGCCGCGAACCAGTTCCCACTGCTCCTCGGGTCTCATCCGAACTTCCCCCTGCACCAATGCCGGCCTTGGCCAGCCAGCCATTTCGGCTCAAATTCTCACGATTGGCTGAAGGATTGCTTAACGATCCGAGCGGCCCTTTGCGGCCGGCCGGGCCAGCCAGTTGAAGGCCGCGCCGACCGCCATCAGCACCGCCGTGCCGATGAACACCGCGCGCATGCCGACATGGCCACCCACGAAGCCGCCGGCGAGCGGGCCGATGACCTGGCCGGCATATTGCGCCGACGTCGAGAGGCCGAGCACGTTGCCGGCGACGCGGTCGGGCACGCTGTGGCGGATGACGCTGGCGATACAGGGCAGCAGCCCGCCCAGCGAAAGCCCCATCAGGAAGCGCAGGCCGACCAGTTGCCAACCGGCAGTGACGAAGGCCTGCGGCACCAGCAGCACTGCGGAAACGGCCAGGCAGCCGATAATGACCGTCCAATGGCCGATTCGGTCGGCAAGCTTGCCCAGCCGCGACGCCGACAGGATCGCGCCAAGTGCGGCCGCCGACATGGCGATGCCAGAAACCATGGTCACGCGGCCTGGATCGGCCACCAGCTGGGCGACATAGACGGTGATGATCGGCTCGATCGACATGGTGGCTACCATCAGCAGCAGGCCGGTGACGAACATGGCGATGATCGGCCGTTTGTCGGGAATAGCTGCCCAGCCGCCCTCCCCCTTGCTGGCCTTTTCGCGTGGCGGGCGCGCCTCCTCGCGAATGAGAAAGGTGGTCGCCAGGAAGGCGACGAAGATCACCGCGCCGGCCGCAAGGAAGGTCTGGCGGATGCCGATGAGCTGCGGCAGCGCACCGCCGATCAGCGGCCCGACCAGATTGCCGGCCATGACGCCCGACGACAGCACGCCGAGCGCCCAGCCGGAGCGCTGCCTGGGTGTCTGCGTGGCGACAAGGATGACCGATCCGGAGGCATAGCCGCCCGCGATGCCGGCAAAGAGGCGCAAGGCCACCAGCTGCCAGACATTCTGCGCCATGCCGATCAGCGACATGGAAACCGCCATGCCGAGGCTGGCGCGGATGAGCATCGACTTGCGCCCGTAGCGGTCGCCGAGCCGGCCCCACAGCGGGGCGGTCAGTGCTGCGGAAAAGAAGGTGGCACCATAGGCGATGCCCGACCATTGCACGATGGCCGCATGGTCGGTGACGCCGAGTTGCTCGACATAGAGCGGCAGGAACGGCAGCAACAGCGTCATCGCCACGATGGTGGTGAAGGAGCCGATCAGGCAGACGATCAGGTTCCGCCGCCAATGGACGGATTGCCCGTCCTCGACAGCCTCGCCCTGAGACACGTTACCGGACAGCCGCGCCACCTATAGCAGGTCGATCA
>JAEWHN010000166.1 GCA_023387775.1 Pseudomonadota bacterium
CCTCTGTGCCGAGGTGCAGGCTCATCTGTCCGTGCTGGTCGTGTGCCTGGCGGCACCGCCGCCGGTCGGCGCCTATGCGGCGGTTCTGTCGGAGCCCTGGCTGCAGGAACGCGAGAACGACAATTCCGAACTGAAGCAGCGCGTCGAAGAGATTTCCCAGCTCACAACGACCGCCGGCACCTCGTGCGACGTGAACGGCTATTATTCCGAGGTCGTCTGGGCTGACGAGGCGATCGGCCAGCGCGCACGCTACGGCGACCTGACGCTGATTGGCGCCGAACTGCTCGACGACGGCGATTTGCGGGCAGCCGCCATAGGCGGAGCCTTGTTCGAATCCGCCCGTCCGGTGCTGCTGCTGCCGGACGGCAAGGTCCCGACCTTGCGGCCGAAGACCGTCCTCGTCGCCTGGGATTCGCGCATCGAGTCGGCCCGCGCCGTGCACGAGGCCTTGCCGCTTCTGCCGGGAGCCGAGCGCGTGCACGTCACGCTTGTCGATCCGCAGGCCGGACTGGACCTGAGCGGACCGGAGCCGGGCGCCGATGTCGCGACCTATCTGGGCCGACACGGGATCAAGGTCGCGGTGGATCGTCTCCCGGGCGGCGGGCGCCCCGTGGCCGACGTGCTTGCGCAGCACGCAATGGATCTCGACGCCGACATGATCGTGATGGGGGCATATGGCCATTCGCGCCTGCGGGAGCGCCTGTTCGGCGGCGTGACCAGGACGATGATCGAAAAGGCCAACCTGCCGGTTTTCATGGCTCACTGACGGGAACTAGCCCCGACGAGGGTGGGTACCCGCCGGCTCGTCGGCGGGGGCGACCTCGATGGCTCGGCGACCCGTGACGGTCTCGACCAGGATGCGATAGAAGATGTGGGTGGAATCGCGCACTACGGGCTGCGGACCGGGCTTCAGGCCGCCGGGCTCCCACCAGTTCGGAAATTCATGCAGCAGCGTCCAGGCGTGGTTGCGCTCGCGCTTCCACTGCGGCGTATCGGTCAATTCCTCGAAAAGCCCGTAGACCACGACGCTGCGCCACTCGCGGTGCTGGGAAAACTCGTCGACCTGGATGCAGACGTGAGGGTTGGCGCGCATCCAGTCGATCTTCTGGCCGGGCATCGAGAAACTGTAGAGGCAATCATTGGCATAGGCGAAATGGATCGGCACCACATAGGGGCGGTTTTCTCTCGCGCAGGCAAGGCGGCCCAGCCGAGATGCCGAGATCAGGTCGATGCTCTCCTGCCACGTCATTTCCTTCAATAACATTGCATAACCTGCCTGTGTCTCGGGAAGCGCCACGGCCGGCCGCCAGCCAGTGTCCAGGGGGCCCTCACCTGCAGGCGCGGGCAACCTTCCGGGCCAGTTCCGCGCCCGCCTTGGTTCGATGTGCATGGCCGAGCTGTATCAATTCCTTGCCGTCCGGCTTCTGCGATACGATCTCGCAGTTCTTGGAATCAGGCTTGTGAACCACGAAATACTCATTCGCCGCGAGGGCGGGGGTTCCGGTCAGGGAAAGCACCGCGCCGATCAGCACAAGTTTCCGTAACATGGCATTGCTCCGTTTCGGATAACGCGGTCCGTCGTAGCCGGACCGGGCAAAAATTCTATAGCCGCCGCAAGGGGTCGCCTTGATCGGCGTCAATGGACAGCCAATTCGGCCTCTGCGTCCTGCAGCACGGGCCACAACCGGCCGGGACCGAGTGCTCGCAGCGCATTGACGATGACCGCGACATCTATCGCTTCCTGAAACAGCGCTCCCGCCACTGGCGTCAGATAGCCGAATGCGGCCGCCACCATTCCGGCTCCTGACAAGGCGAGGCCCACCACGATGCTCTGCAGGGCGATGGAGCGGGTGCGCTGGGCGATCGCCAGCGCTTGCGCCACCCGGTCCAGCCGGTCCACCAGCACCACCACGTCTGCCGCTTCCGAAGAGGCCGTGGCGCCGCGCGCGCCCATGGCGATGCCGAGGCTGGCCGCCGCCAGCGCCGGAGCGTCGTTGATGCCGTCGCCCACCATCATCGTGGGCTGGACGGCCGTTTCGGCCAGCACGGCATCGACCTTTTCGGCCGGGCTGCGCTCGGCGAGAACCTCGTCGAGGTCAAGCTCGGCCGCCACCGCGCGTGCCACGGCCTCGTTGTCTCCGGTCACCATGATCATGCGCGAAACCCCGGCATCGCGCAGGCCCTGAAGGGCCTTCGGCGTGTCGCTGCGGATCTCGTCGCCCATCACGAGAACGGCCGCCAACTCGCCATCGACGGAAAGGTAGAGCGTCAGCGCCGCCATGTGCCGGCTCGCGGCCACGCTGCTTTCGGCCCAGTCGGGCAACTTCATGCCGGCGCAGACAAGGCTGCGGGACCCGGCGCGGACCTTCCTGCCGTCGACGAGCCCTTCGATCCCCGACCCGCGATGTTCCTGGACCATGCCCGGCTGCGAGAGCGGCAAGCCCCGTGCCCGCGCGGTGGCGATGAGGGTTTCGGCAAGCACGTGGTGCGATGCCTGCTCCAGCGATGCGACCAGCCGCAGCGCTTCATCCGCCTCCACACCCGGCGCAGTCTTCATGGAGAGAAGCTTGGCGCCGCCTTCCGTGAGCGTTCCGGTCTTGTCGAACACGGCGGTCCGGATCGCGGCCAGAGCCTCCAGGGCAGCGCTGCCCTTCATGAGCACGCCGGCCTTGGCTGCGCGCGAAACGCCGCCGATGAAGGCGACTGGTGCTGCCAGGATAAGCGGGCAGGGCGTGGCCACCACCAGCACGGCCAGCGCCCGCACAGGGTCGCCCGAGCCCCACCATGCCGCTCCCGCGACGACCAGCGTTGCCGGCAGCAGAAGCAGGGCGAAGCGGTCGGCCATGCGCATGAAGGGGGCCTTGGCGGTCTGCGCCGCCTCCACCATCCGCACGATGCCGGCATAGGTGCTCGCACCGGCCTGCGCGATGGCCCGAAAGCGAAAGGCCTCGCCCGCGTTCACCGTGCCGCTGCGCAGCGTCTCGCCCTTGCGGCGGGTGGCGGGAAGGGGCTCGCCGGTCAGGGCCGATTCATCGATGGCCGCGCTTGCGTCGAGAAGCTCGCCGTCGACCGGCAGGACCTCGCCGGCGCGCACCAGCAACTCGTCGCCGATCGCCACCTGTGCAACCGGCACGTCCACAATCCCGTCGCTGGCTTTTCGATGCGCCACGCGCGGCGTGCGATCGGTCAGCGAGCGCAGGTCATGCTCGGCCCGCCCCCGGGCAAAATCCTCCAGAACGTTGCCGCCCGAATAC
Source organism: Pseudomonadota bacterium (assembly GCA_023387775.1). Classification (GTDB taxonomy): domain Bacteria; phylum Pseudomonadota; class Alphaproteobacteria; order Rhizobiales; family Rhizobiaceae; genus Pseudaminobacter. The sequence goes on from JAEWHN010000166.1 coordinate 3,255, forward strand.
ATCATGGCGATGACCACGGCGGCGAACGGCTCGTCGAGCGCAAGGGCGCCCGACATTGAAAGCAGCGCAATGGCATCGACGCCTATCCGCCCGATCCAGAAGTCGCGAAGAATCGAGATGGCCAGCGCGGCGATGACCGGCACCACTGC
>JAEWHN010000347.1 GCA_023387775.1 Pseudomonadota bacterium
CTGCTGAACAGCATGTACCGCTCGGGCTTTCGCCGCATTCTCGTGGTCAACGGCCACGGCGGCAACTCGCCCGCAGGCGCGGTGATCTCGGAATGGCTGAACGCCCATCCGGACGCCCGCGTGAAGATGCATGACTGGTGGCGCGCACCCCTGACCTGGAAAAAGGTGATGGACACCGACCCGGCGGCCTCGCACGCCTCGTGGATGGAAAACTTCCCGTGGACGCGTCTGGCCGAGGTCGTGCAACCGACCGAGCCCAAGTCGCGCATCGATTACGCCCGGCTTGCGCGAGTCGACGCGGCGGCCAAGCGGGAAATGCTGGGCGAAGGCAATTATCACGGCCTGTTCGAGCGTCCCGACGCTGACATGCTGGCCATCTGGGACGTTGCGGTGGCAGAGACCCGCGCACTCCTGGATGCCGACTGGAACTGAGCCGAACCGATCAGGGCAAGATGACGTCCTCAGCGGACGCGACAGGGGAGCGATGTTTTCTTTCGTCTTTCAACGCATCTTCCAGGCAGGACTCGTGGTCGTCGCGATGTCCATGCTGGTGTTCTGCGGTGTCTACGCCGTCGGTAACCCGATCGACGTCCTGATCTCGCCCGACGCGACGCAGGAAATCCGCGCACAGGTGATCGCCCGCTACGGCCTCGACCTGCCGCTCTGGCAGCAATATTTTCAGTTCGCCAACCGGCTCATCCATGGCGACTTCGGTTCCTCCTTCGTCTACGGCATGCCGGTCGGCTCGCTGATCCTGTCGCGCCTGCCGGCCACGCTCGAACTGACGGTGTTTGCGGTCATGCTCGCCTCGGCCGTCGGCATCCCGCTTGGCGTCTATGCCGGCTACCGACCGCAGAGCCTCGCCTCGCGCATCATCATGGGCGCCTCGATCCTCGGCTTCTCGGTGCCGACCTTCTGGTTCGGCCTGATGCTCATCATGGTCTTTGCCGTGCAGTGCGGCTGCATGCCGGCCGGGGGGCGTGGCGCGACGGTCTCGCTTTTCGGCGTCGAATGGAGCTTCCTCACCGCCGACGGCTTCAAGCACATGCTGCTGCCCGGCATCAACCTGGCGCTGTTCAAGCTGTCGATGATGATCCGCCTGGCCCGCGCCGGCACCCGCGAGGTGATGCTGAGCGACACGGTGAAATTTGCCCGCGCCGCCGGCATCAGCGAGCGGACCATCCTGCTGCGCCACGTGATGAAGCTGATCTCCATCCCGCTGGTCACGGTCTTCGGCCTGGAATTCGGCTCCACGCTGGCCTTCGCGGTGGTGACGGAGACGATCTTCTCCTGGCCCGGCCTCGGCAAGTTGATCATCGACAGCATCACCTCGCTCGACCGCCCCGTCATGGTGGCCTACCTGATGCTGGTCGCGCTGCTGTTCATTGTCATTAACCTGTCCGTGGACCTGGTCTACGTGCTGCTCGATCCGCGTCTGAGAAAGGGACGGGCATGACGAACGCCTCTACCCCGCTGCGCAATTTCCTCACGGAATTCTCCCGCAACCGTGTCGCGCTCGCCGCCGGCATCGTGACCCTGCTGATCGCCGTGCTGGCGCTGGCGGCTCCGCTCGTCGCGCCGCAGGACCCGTACGACCTCGCCAACCTGGTGTTGCGCGACGCGCGCCGGGCGCCGGGCTACGTCGGCACCAGCGGCTACGTGCACCTGCTCGGCACCGATGCGCAGGGCCGCGACCTGCTCTCGGCGATCCTCTACGGCCTGCGCATCTCGCTCAAGGTCGGCGTGATCTCGGGCGCCATCGCCTTCACGGTCGGCGCTCTGGTCGGCACTAGCGCCGCCTATATCGGCGGCCGCACCGAAAGCCTGCTGATGCGCATCGTCGACCTGCAGCTTTCCTTCCCGGCGATCCTGCTGGCCTTCGTGATCGCGGCCATTCTCGGCCAGGGCCAGTACCAGCTCATCCTGGCGCTGATCTTCGCCCAATACGCCTATTTCGCCCGCACCGCGCATGGCGCGGCCTCCGCCGAGCGGCAGAAGGACTATGTCGAGGCAGCGCTGTCGGTGCCGCTGAAGGCACGTCGGGTGGTGCTTCGCCACATCCTGCCCAACGCCCTGCCGCCGCTGATCGTGGTGGCCACGGTGCAGGTGGCCAGCGCCATCTCGCTCGAAGCCACCCTCTCCTTCCTCGGTGTCGGCCTGCCGCCGACGGAACCGTCGCTCGGCATGCTTATCGCCAACGGCTTCCAGTATCTGCTGTCGGGCCGCTACTGGATCTCGATCTACCCCGGCATCGCCCTCATCCTGTTCATCGTGTCACTGAACCTCGTCGGCGACCAGATCCGCGACCAGCTCAACCCGAGGCTGCAGAAATGACGGCGCCGCTCCTGCAGGTCACCGACCTCAAGACCCATTTCCACACGGCCAAGGGCCTGATGAAGGCGGTGGACGGCGTGTCGTTCTCGCTGGCCGCCGGTGAAGTCCTCGGCCTTGTGGGCGAATCCGGCTCGGGCAAGAGCATCACCGGCTTCTCGATCATCGGCCTGATCGATCAGCCGGGCTGCATCGAAAGCGGCTCGTCGATCAAGCTCGAGGGCCGCGAGCTCGTAGGCCTTCCGACCAACGAATTGCGCGCTATCCGTGGCAAGGCCATTTCCATGGTCTTCCAGGACCCGATGATGACGCTGAACCCGGTGCTCAGCATTTTCACGCAGATCCGCTTGGCGCTCGAAGCGCATGGCAAGGTCTCCACCGCCGAGGCGCGCCAGCGCGCGATCGCGGCGCTGAAGCAGGTGCGCATCCCCGACCCCGAACTCAAGGTCGACTTCTATCCGCACCAGTTTTCCGGCGGCATGCGCCAGCGCGTGGCGATCGCCATCGCGCTTCTGCACAAGCCCAAGCTCATCATCGCCGACGAGCCGACCACCGCGCTCGACGTCTCGATCCAGGCCGAGATCCTGGCCGAGATGAAGGAGCTGGTGAAGGAAACCGGGACGGCGCTGATCTGGATCAGCCACGACCTCGCCACCGTCGCCTCGATCGCCGACCAGGTCGCCGTGATGAAGACCGGGCGCATCGTCGAGGCCGGCGCCACCAACGATGTGCTGCTCAACCCGCAGCACCCCTATACGCGCGGGCTGCTCGACGCCCTGCCCTCGCGCGCCGAACCCGGCGCCATGCTGGCCCGCAACAGCGGCGACGGCGCGGTCGATCCGGCACCGCCCCCGCGCCGCGAGGTCGCCGGCCAGAAGCGGATGCCGAAGGATGGCGTGCCCTATTTCGTCATCGAGGGCGTCAGCAAGAAGTTCCGCAGGAACACTGGCCTGCTGCACGACCTCGCCGAGAAGGTGGGCCTCGCCTCGCCTGTTCCCTTCGTGCAGGCGGTGGACGATATCAGCCTGACGCTGGCGCGCGGCGATGCGCTGGGCCTCGTCGGCGAATCCGGCAGCGGCAAGTCGACGCTCGGCCGCATCGCCGCGGGCATCTACGCGCCCACCACCGGCAAGGTCAGGCTCGAGGGCAACCCGGTCATCTCCGGTGGCCGCAACCCGACGAAAGTGACCACGCGCGTCCAGACCATCTTCCAGGACCCGTTCGCCTCGCTCGACCCACGCATGCGCGTCGGCGACAGCATCTCGGAAGGGCCCCTGGCGCATGGGCTCGTCACGCGCGCACAGGCCGGCGAATATGTCCGCCAGTGGCTCGCAGCGGTCGGGCTCGATCCGGCCTTCGCCAGTCGCTATCCGCACCAGTTCTCCGGCGGCCAGCGCCAGCGCGTGGCGATCGCGCGTGGGCTTGCCATGCAGCCCGATGTGGTGGTTTGCGACGAGCCGGTGGCCTCGCTCGACGTCTCCATCCAGGCGCAGATCATCAATCTGCTCATCCGCCTGCGCAAGGAACTGGAGCTGACGCTGATCTTCATTTCTCACGACCTCTCGGTCGTCCGGCACCTGTGCGACCGCGTGGCGATCATGTATCGCGGCCGCATCGTGGAAGCCGGCCAGACCGCCGAGATCTACGAGAACCCGCAGGACGACTATACGCGGCGGCTGCTCGCGGCTGTGCCGGTGCTGCCGCAGGCGGCGCAGGCGACCGCGGCAGCAGTTTGAACCATCAAAATACGAGGTGAATGATGGAACCCTGGCAGTGGGACGAGTCGGTTTGGCGCGGCAAGGTGGAGAAGATCCGTGCGGGCCGCTCGCTGAAGCCGAAGGCCTGGAAGAACGGCGCGCGCTGCGCGGTTGCGCTGTCCTTCGACAGCGACCATGAAAGCAACGAGTTGCGCGACGGCGGCGAATCCATCGGCCGCATGTCGCAGGGCCAGTACGGCAACCGCGTCGGCATCCCGCGCATCCTCAAGACCCTTTCCGACAACGACATCAAGGCGACCTTCTTCGTGCCGGCCGTGGTCGGCCTGCTCTATCCCGACGAGCAGCGCCGGGTGATCGCCGAGGGCCATGAGATCGGCCTGCACGGCTGGATCCACGAGCTCAACACCAAGGTTCCCCCGGAGAACGAGCGCGACCTGCACTTCCGCGCCGCCGACACGCTGGAGAAGATCACCGGCGTTCGCCCGGTCGGCATGCGCACGCCGTCCTGGGATTTTTCGAGCGTCACGCTCAAGATCCAGCGCGAACTGGGCCTGCTCTACGATTCCTCGCTGATGGCCGACGACGATCCCTACGAGATCGTCGAGGACGGAGAGCCGACCGGCATCGTCGAGCTGCCGGTGGAATGGATTCGCGACGACGCGGTCTATTTCAACATGAACCGCTTTACCGCGCTGCGTCCCTACATGGCCCCCTCGGGCGTGCTGGACATCTTCCGTCGCGAGTTCGACCGCGCCTATGAGGAAGGCGGCCTGTTCCTTTTGACCATGCACCCGCATGTCATCGGCTACCGCTCGCGCATCTCCATCCTGGAGGAGCTGATCCGGCACATCCGCAGCCACGACGACGTCTGGTTTGCCACCCATGCCGACATCGCGGCCTATGCCGCCGAAGGCCTGCGCGACGGCAAGTGACCCTCGACGCGCCGGCGGGCTTCCCCGCCGGCCGGCGCGGCACCGGGCGCGCCCGACGCCCCCGTGGCTTCTCTCACCGCGCGCAAGTACCGGCATTCGGCTGGCCATGTTGTTCTCCGCATGGCTCAATTCCATGGTATATGGCCGCCATGGATTCATTATCAGATGCCTTTCCCGTCTATAATCCGCCGCGGGAACCCTACGTCTCGATCCTCCATCGCGACGCAGACCTGCTCGTGCTCGACAAGCCGAGCGGTCTTCTTTCGGTGCCCGGACGCCATCCTGCGCTCGCCGACAGCCTGGCGACGCGCGTTCAGGAACAATTTCCCCAAGCCCTGATCATTCACCGACTGGACAAGGACACGTCCGGCCTGGTGCTGATGTCGCTCAACCGCAAGGCGCATGCCGCGGTTGCAGCGCAGTTCGAGGCGCGCACCGCCAAGAAGTCCTATGTGGCCGAGGTCTGGGGACGGGTCCAGGATGAAGAAGGACTGGTCGACCTGCCCTTGGCTATCGACCCGGACAACAAACCCCGGCATCGCGTCGACCATCAGCAAGGCAAGCCCGCGCAGACGCGCTGGTGCGTTCTCGGATACGGCCAGAACACCACGCGCCTGCGTCTTTTCCCGCTGACCGGACGCACACACCAGCTGCGCGTGCACATGAAGGCGTTGGGTCACGTGATCCTGGGCGACGAGTTCTATGCGGACGGCGCGGCTCTGGCGGCCGCAGACCGCCTGCTTCTCCACGCCGAAGAACTGAGCTTTCGGCATCCCCGTGGCGCGGACGTCACCTTCACCGCGCCTGTGCCCTTCTGAGAGCGACGATGGCGCAAAACCTCGACGCGACATCCCTGATCGTCGATTTCGTCGGCGGCGCGATCGGTCACCGTTTTCGCTCTGGCGAGGGGCGCGGGCAGGCCCTGGCGAAAGCCGCGGGGTTTTCGCGCGGCGTCACGCCGGAAATCGTGGACGCCACTGCCGGCCTCGGCCGTGACGCGTTTTTCCTGGCATCGCTTGGTGCGCGCGTCACCCTCATCGAGCGCTCCATGACGATGCATGACCTGCTAGCCGAAGGGCTCGACCGCGCCCGGGCGCAGGGGGGACGGTATGCCGAAACGGTGGCGCGGATGACGCTGATCCACGGCGACTCATGCGCCCTGCTGCCGCAATTGGACCCTCAGGTGGTGCTGGTCGATCCGATGCACCCGCCCCGCAACAACACGGCGCTGGTGAAGAAGGAGATGCGGCTGATCCGCGAAATCGTCGGCACCGATCCCGACGCCGCGCAACTCATGCAGGTCGCCCTGGAGACCGCGCGCAACCGAGTGGTGCTCAAGTGGCCCCTGCGTGCGGAACCGATGCCGGCGCTCCCCAAACCGTCCCATCAGATCCTGGGAAAGAGCACTCGGTACGACGTCTTCGTGAAAGCCAGGATCGTGAAAACACCCTGATCGGTTCAGAAAGCCCAGCACGGCAGTTCGCAAGAACCTCCTCCGAAAGAACAGAGGCGGCCTCAAAAACCCTCCTGCCAGCGCGACCGATCTTCGCTCGGATCAACTTCGTCACGGAAACGGGCCTCAAAATGCACCTCGAGCTGGCTCGCGCTCGGCAGGATCTTGGGGCCGCAAACTAGCTGCCGGACGTTAAGGGGCGACGGTGCTTATGAGTTCCAGCTTAGAACTGCTCTCTTACCTTTGAAAACCTTGGCAGCTCCGCGCCGCTGTCCGACTTAAAATTGCGAATCTGATGTCAGTTTCCCGCTTAGCTCCGCATACATCCGCTAACCCGCTCAGGACACACACCCTGAGAGAGCGATCTGATGGTCTTCGATCCGAGGTTTAAGGGCATTCGTGCGGGGGGATACCGCTTTTACCGGACGCCGTCGTGCGCATGCCAGGAAGCATTAGATATTTCGAACGCAGTCGCGAATCCGGTCCATCATGGCTTCACGATCGAGCAGGACGTTCCTTCCCTCTTCCCCTTCAAGCCGGAGGGACACCGGGATACCAAGTTTTCTCGCGTAGTCGAGAGGGTTCCTTCTCGCTTCGGGAATGAGCAGGGTGAACTCTCCCCTCGTCACGTGCCGGGAGCGGAGCCGTCGGACGGCTGCAGGATCAAACATTTTTCTTATCCCGGCGCGCATCGAGTCCCTGGGAGCCTCCCTCCTAGGATTGATGATCCCAGCATGGCGCAGCGCGTCGAAAAGGGGGCGACCGCACACCAGGAGAAACTGCAGGAAGTGTTCGCAAATCTCGGTCTCCTCCCCACAGTCGAACCTGGCAATTCGGTCGAGCCACGCTGCCGAAACGAGCTGTTTCGCTTCCTTTCGGTCGACAAACAAGTGCAAAGCGTCCGTGGTCGAACCGATTTTTGCAGCGCGGAGCAGGCCATCGCGCACGAGCCGCAGCCCAAGAATGGCGGCGAGGCGACCTTCCGGCATCCGGCGCATGCTCATCCACAAAGGCGTCCACCCACTTTCCGAGCGTACGGCGCTCGTTGAGTCCTCCAGGTCAGCCATAAGCGACCGAACGGAAGCCCCCACCAGATCACGATAGGGAATTGGCTCGGCTCCATCGCATAATCTGGCGACGCCGAGCAGCCTGCCTGCGAACTCTCCGTAGAGGGCGGGCACACCGATCGTCTGAGCGAGCTTATAGCCGGGCACGGCGTCCCGGACCTCGACGGCGACCCGTTCTACCAACTCGCGCTGAAGCCTCCCGCCGCGCCCCACCTCCAAACCCAGTCGAGGCACGTCCGCAAGGTAGATGTCGGCATTGACCAGGGGCCGATCGTGTTGATGATCGAGAACCATAGGTCCGATTTCCTGTGGCGGCTAGTGTGTACCTGCCCTCACATCATGCGCGGCCTCCGCCGGGCAAACTTCTCGAATGGATGGTTATAGAGCGCCGCCTCGGCCGATCGCCGTCCTTCGCCGTTCGACCGGCTTTCCTATCTTTTGCCGCCTTCAGGCTACGCGTCACGGCACCGTTACCGTCTCGATTCCGGCCACAGGCTCAGGCCGCGGCCACGATCCACGCTCGCGCGGTATCGGCTTCCGATAGCCGATACAGCCTCACCGTACCGGGTATCAGGAAGCTGAAAAGCCGTACCGTGTGTCTGATCCATTCGATATCGGTGACCACGGCAATCCGTTCCCAGCGAGAGAGATGCGCCATGCCGACCTTGAAGTCCTCCCACATGGCACCGGCCTCGAAGCCGGCGAAATCCGCGGCTGTCTCGTAATAAAGTCGCACGTTCCTTTGGCTTTCCAGGGCTTTCATCACGGCCGGAACCAGGACGGAATCATAGTCGGCTTCCGTCACCCGCCCCCTGCAGATGAAGGCGAGCACATTTTGGGGGAAATCGTTCAGTTGTTCGATCATGCGGGCCTCACTCGGGGTTTGCCAGCTGCTTGCGGATCTCCTCCAGCTCCCGTCGGCGCTCGGGGCTCGATTTGGGATAGCTCATGTCGAGCTCGGCGAAAGTGTCCAGGATGACCTGGGACACGATCAGCCGCGCATTCTCCTTGTCGCCCGCGGGAACGACGTACCATGGCGCCTCGCGCGTGCTGGTTGCGCTGAGGCACTCTTCATAGGCCTTCATGTAGCTGTCCCAGAATTGCCGCTCCTGGACGTCCCCCATGCTGAACTTCCAATTCTTCTCCGGCTCGTCGATGCGCGCCAGGAAGCGCTTGCGCTGCTCTTCCTTCGAAAGATGGAGAAAGAACTTCACGATCCGGGTTCCGTTGTCGTGGAGGTGCCGTTCCAGGCCCACGATGGAGCGATAGCGGCTTTTCCAGATGCCGTCCTGGTGGAAAGCCCTGTCCGGTATCCCCTCGCTGAGCAGGATTTCCGGGTGGACGCGGACGATCAGGACTTCTTCGTAATAGGAGCGGTCGAAGATGCCGATCCGACCGCGCTCCGGCAGGTCGCGCGTCGTGCGCCAGAGAAAGTCGTGCTCGAGCTCCGCAGCACTGGGATGCTTGAAGCTGAACACCTGGCAGCCCTGGGGATTGACCCCCGACATGACATGCTTGATGGCGCCGTCCTTGCCCGCCGCATCCACGGCCTGGAAAATGAGCAGCACCGCGTGCTGATTGGAGGCATAGAGCAACTGCTGCTGCTCGCTGAGTTCCGCAACGTGTCTCGCCAACAGCTCCTGATAATCCTTCTTGGAGTTGTAGACCGGCTTCGTACGCGTCGGCCATTCGGCCAGGTCGACCTTTTTGCCTTCCTTGACGCGAAAGTCCTTCGATCGGAGCTTCATCGACATTACTCGACAGCCGTCATGTTGTTCTCGTCACCACAACGTTTTTGGTTCCCGGACGGAGTTCGTCCGGATCGAGGAACTTGTAGGCGAGCAGTTTCACGCGATCGAGTACAAGGAACCAGGCCAGCGCGTAGACCCAGACGAACAAGGCCCAGCCCCAGCCCAGTGGCGCCATGAGCAGCCCATAGACCGCGATGAGCGTGGCAATCGCCTGGGTGCCAAGTACTGCCGCCAGCAGAATGCGAGCCGGGCGAATGGACCAGAAGGGACCGCGTGTGCGGGTCAGGAAAATCGTCAGGTGTCCCGCCACCGACAGCTTCAGATACATGAGGGTTTGCAGGTGAGATCGATCAAGATGAAAGACGCGATCGCCGAGATAGAACAGCGCGAACGTGGCGATGGGGCCAACAAGGCCCAGCACCGTGGCTATGCCGAGCACGACATGCATGTCCCAGGCTTCGGGCTCGTCCTTGTAGCGGACATTGTCATACGCGATGGACAGGATCGCCCCGTCGTTGAGCAATGCCAGCATGACGATCATCACCGCGGTCAGTGGATAGAAGTTGAAGATCAGGATCGACAGGGTGATAAACAGCAGCACCCTCAGCGTCTCGGCTATGCGGTAGATCGCGTAGCTGGTCATGCGCTGAAATATCTTGCGGCTTTCCTTGATCGCCTCGACGATCACCGAGAGACCGGGCGTCATCAGCACGATGGCCGCTGCCGCGCGCGCCGCATCCGTTGCGCCGGAGACCGCTATGCCGCAATCGGCCTTCTTCAGCGAAGGGGCATCATTCACGCCGTCGCCGGTCATGCCGACGATATGATCGGCCTGCTGCAGCATCTCCACGATGCGGAATTTGTGCTCCGGGAACACCTGAGCGAAGCCGTCCGCCTCTTCGATGCGCTTTTCGAGCGCCGCCGAGTCCTCGTGCGCGGTATCCCCGAACCCGCTTGCATCAAGGATGTCCGTGCCCAGTCCCAGCTTCTTGGCGGTTTCGCGCGCAATTGCCAGCGCGTCGCCGGTCACCATCTTGACGTCGACACCCATCGCCCGGGCCGTTTCCACGGTGGTCTTGGCGTCGTCGCGTGGCGGGTCGAAGAGGGGCAGGACGCCCAGGAACCGCCATTGGCCATCGGTGTCTGCTCGCGCCACGCCCAGAGAGCGGAACCCCCGCGTCGCGAACTCGTCGACCACCTTGTCCACGGCGGGCTTCACCTGTGCCGCATCGGTTGACAGGGCCAGAATGACCTGCGGCGCACCCTTGGTCACCTTGAACTCATGCCCCTCGGCATCTTCGACTGCGGCCTCGGTGCGCTTGCTCACCGGGTCGAATGGCTGGAAATGGCGTACCTTGTAGCCCTTCAGGATCTGCTCGTCCGTCAGGCCGCCCAGCACTGCCAGGTCGATTGTATCCTTGTCATCGACGCGCGAGGCCAAGGCGGCGTTCAGGACCACCCGATCGGCCGCAATGCCGCCGACGCCGAAGGGGTCGCCCAGCGTCAGCTTGTTCTGTGTCAGCGTGCCGGTCTTGTCCGAGCACAATATGTCCACGCCGGCGAGTTCCTCGATCGCCGACAGCCGGGCCACGATTGCTTCCTTCCCGGCGAGAATGCGGGCCCCCACCGCCATGGTGACCGACAGAACCGTCGGCATCGCCACAGGAATTGCGGCGACGGTCAGCACGAGGGCGAATTGCAAGGTCGTGAGAAGCTGGTCGCCCCGATACAGGGCCACGGCGACGATGATCGTCACCAGCACCACCGCAAGCAGGATCAGGTAGTTGCCGATCCCCAGCACGGCACGTTGGAAGTGGCTGACGGTATGGGCCTCCTGCACCAACTGCGCGGTCTTGGCAAAATAGGTCGTGGCGCCGGTCGCATAGACAATGGCGCTGATTTCCCCCTGCCTCACGATCGATCCGGAGAACACGGCGTCGCCGGGCTCGCGCGTAACGGGTAACGATTCGCCCGTCAGTGTCGACTGATCCACCTCTATCGGATCGCCCTCGAGAAGCCGCGCATCCGCCGGCACGATGTCGCCCAGTCTGATGTGGATGACATCGCCAGGAACCAGCTCTCGCGCCGCGATGGCGATCCACTTGCCTTCCCGCACCACCTTTGCCTGGATTGCGAGCCTTGCTTTCAGGGCGGCTATCGCATTGCCGGCCTGGTGCTCCTCCCAGAAGCCGACTGCCGCATTTGCAAAGAGCAGGACCAGGATGATGGCGAAGTCCGGCCAATGCCGAGCCACCGCCGAGAGTATGACCGCCACTTCGATCATCCAGGGTATGGGGCCCCAGAAGTAGCTGAGGAACTTCAGCAGCTCATTGGACTTCTTTTCGGCGATCTCGTTTGGCCCGTATTGGGCCAGTCGCTTGGCGGCCTCGGCCTGCGTCAGGCCTTTGCTCGTTGAACCAAGCTGGTCCTGCAGGTCAGCCAGCGGCAGGGTTCTGAAATCCATCGGTGTCGCGGGTTTCGTCGCAGCCACGGCACTGGAAAGCTCGGATTGGCCGACATTCGCTTTCATGGCGAGCCTGTGGTGTCCACTGGCCTGTACCGCGATGGGCCTCCCCACCTGCACGACATGTTGAGGTCTGCGAGTGCCATTGTGACCTCCCATATCGCATTTAAGTATGCTGTGCGGTGGGAGCATCGAGGGCGTTCAATATCAAATTGCCGGAATGGCCGCTTTTCACCATTGAATCCTGGAGTTTCTCCAGCGTCAGTCATGCTGCACATCAGAGAATTTGCGGCGAAGAACATTGGGGCCCTAGCCGCAATGATGCGCAATCCACATGAATGCCCCGGCAGCTGCCCTGTCCACAATCGACGGCCGGGAGATAGTGGCGACTAGCTTTCAAGCGATCGCGCTACCCGTCATTTGCCATCGGTCGTCCATTAGTTAGGCCGACCCCGTCGGCCCATTCGGCCAACCTAGCGATGTTCCTGCGGCAGCGCACTTCAGGCAAAGGTGCCTGCGCCGCGCAAGGCGGCGGGCAAGCCTGCGTCATAGCCGCCGGCAGCCGCGCGTTTGGCAACTTTGCGCCAATTGCGATCATGCAAAAGAGCCACGTTTGTTGCGTAAAATCAAGTTGTACGCTACGAGGCCTCATCCACATGGACCCGGTGAAATTCCGGGTGGCTCTTCTGGCCGCCGATCCGCCAGACAACACAGCAACGCAACCAATTCTCTATTCCTGGACCGAGCTTCGTTCGGCCCGTTGCATCAACTGTGAAAAATCATCCATGAGAACTCTATCAAACTACCGTCAGGAGTGGTTCTCCAACCTCCGTGCCGATGTGCTCTCGGGAATTGTCGTCGCGCTCGCCCTCATTCCCGAGGCGATCGGCTTTTCCGTCATTGCGGGAGTCGATCCCAAGGTGGGCCTCTACGCTTCCTTCGCAATCGCCTGCGTCGCCGCGTTCGTCGGCGGTCGGCCAGGCATGATCTCAGCGGCAACGGCCGCGACCGCCGTCGTCATGATCTCGCTGGTCAAGGAACACGGTCTGCAATACCTGTTCGCCGCCACGATCCTGATGGGCACCATCCAGATTGCCGCCGGATACCTCAAGCTCGGACGCGTCATGCGCTTCGTGTCCCGCTCAGTCATCACGGGGTTCGTCAACGCTCTCGCGATCCTCATCTTCATGGCCCAGCTACCGGAACTCATCGGTGTGCCGACGCAGACCTACTTCATGATCGCGGGCGGTCTCGCCATCATCTACCTCTTCCCGTACCTCACGAAGGCGCTCCCCTCGCCGCTGGTTGCCATCGCGGTCCTCACTGCAATCGCGTGGTGGACGGGCATGGACCTTCGCACGGTCGGCGATCTCGGCGAACTCCCCTCGACACTTCCGTTCCTGACGCTGCCGCAAGTTCCCCTGACATGGGAAACGCTCCAAATCATCTTCCCCTATTCGGTGACGCTCGCGGCGGTGGGCTTGCTTGAATCGCTGCTGACGGCACAGATCGTCGATGACATGACCGACACGCCGAGCAACAAGAGCCAGGAATGCGTTGGCCAGGGCGCGGGCAACATCGCCTCTGCTCTCATCGGCGGCATGGGCGGCTGCGCCATGATCGGCCAGTCCGTCATCAATGTCAGTTCCGGCGGCCGCGGTCGGCTTTCTACCTTCGTCGCAGGCGCGTTCCTGCTGTTCCTGATCGTCGTCCTTAACGACCTCGTCCGCATTATCCCGATGGCCGCGCTCGTCGCCGTGATGATAATGGTTTCGATCGGCACCTTCTCCTGGCGCTCGATCCTCGACCTCAGGCGGAACCCGCTGTCGTCGTCGATTGTCATGCTGGCGACGGTGGTCACGGTCGTCGCGACCCACGATCTCGCCAAGGGCGTCATTGTCGGCGTGTTGCTGTCTGGCATCTTTTTCGCGGGCAAGGTCGCAAAGCTCTTCAGCGTCACACGGCTCGAGGACAAATCTTCCGGCGCGGTGACCTACGTTGTCGACGGCCAGATTTTCTTCGCCTCGGCCGAGAGCTTCATCCATGCCTTCGATTTCTCGGAAGCGGCCAAGAAGGTCGTCATCGACGTGAGCAATGCGCACCTGTGGGACATAACGGCCGTTGGGGCGGTTGACAAAGCCGTTCTCAAATACCGCAAGGCAGGCGTTGATGTTGAGGTACTCGGGTTCAACAAAGCCAGCGCCGACATGGTCGACAAGTTTGCGCTTCACGACAAGAACGAAGGGCTGGCTGCGAGCGCCTCGCTCCACTGATCCCTCTCAAGGCCGCCGCCGAACCGTCAGATTTATAGACAAACTATGTGAGGCCAGTTCTCGTCCACAAGGCGGCGTGCAGCAAATCGCTTCCGACTTCATGGCTGCGTTAGGCCGTCAGCAGTCATTGGTGGCACTTGCAACATAAGATCGGATGATTCCACGGTAAGACTTCATCGACCCGGTCCTGGTTGTGGCCGCTGACGATGGCAGTTAGCGTGCTGGTCAGATAGGCTGCGGATCGACGGTGCTGAGTTTGCAGGTCTCGACGAGCGAGGCGATTGCCGCCCAGTTCTCGGCTCCGATCCGGTGGTGCGAAGAGCGCGTTCTTACGGCTGAGGGCAATCGGCCGAATGGTTCTTTCGACGCTGTTGTTGTCGACCTCAAGGCGGCCGTCAGCGAGACACAGCCCTTCCCAGTAGTTGACGATGTAGTTCAGGACCTCGCCGAGCGGTGATTTGGCAGCGACGCGGGCACGATAATGGACGGGCCATGTTTCATGTCGGAAATCACCTGTCCTGATCGCGCCTGGCACGTCGAGGAACGTAGAGGTGCATCAGGCCCGTTTGACTGCATCCAGGGTGGCGGATGCGCCGAACGCCGCTACGATCTCGACTGCATCCTTCACGCGAGTGATACGACGGCTGTGCGCTCGCGGTGTCGATAGACGCTATCACTCTGCGAAGATTTTGCTAAGGTTTGGCGAGAAGGGGCAAAAGGGGGGATACCAAATGTCCTTATTCTGGCGAAGCTGGACTCTTGTTGTCCTGCTGACTTCGACGGTCATGACCGTCCTCCTTCTTCTATCGACGGTGCAGTTCAGCGCAATATTGTCGAACTTCGTCCAAGGACGTCTCGCCGTGCTTGTTCAGTCAACGGAATTATCGTTTCGTTCCGCGACGGCTCTCGGACTTTCACTTGCCAGCGTACGCAACGGCCCGGCCATCCTGGAGCGGGCCAGGCAAACAGACCCCAACATCTCTGCAATCCATGTCTTCGATGAGGAAGGGAGGATACTTCAATCGACGGACGCCCAGCCTGCGCCGCAGATCGAGGCTGCGGGGCTCGCGGCCCACGCCTCGTCGGGAGGCGCGGTGTGGCGCGCCGAAACCGGCGACCACTTGCTGAGCGGCAAGCCAATCTTGAACGCGTTGAAGACGCAGCCAATCGGCGGGGTCATGGTAGTCTATCCGAAGACCGGTCTGCAAACCTCAGTCCGGGCAATAGGAGCCAGCCTCGCGCTCTATGCCGTAGGGATTACCGCCGCTGTCGCCGCCTTGGCTATCGGCGTTCTGCGCTTCGGTCTGCGTCGTTTGATCGCCGTGTTCACCGGAATTGAGGCAACATTCGCGGCGATGGAGCAGCGGGAATGGCGGCGGGCGGCGGGCGGTACAGGCTCCATCCCGCAACCGGTCTTCGGGTTCGGCATTGATACTGGCGCGTTGCTGAACCAATTCGAAATCGCCGAACGCCAATATATCGGCGCCGGATTGGAGCTCGCCGCCCTGGAGGCGCCTTGCGACATTCAGCCGTCTGGCACGGCGGCATGAGCATGCGTGCGGCGGCATCCCCCGGCCGCTCGGCGGCTGGTAGGTTGGTGCCCCTCGCGGGACTGCTCGTCCTGATCGCAGTGACTACTCTGGGATATGTCGCAGTCACTTCCTTCAACCTTGCAGTAGAGCCAGAACTCGACAACCGGTCCCGGCTGATTGGAACGGGCGTCAGAAGCAATATTGAAAGAGCGCTGGAACTAGGCATTCCCCTTGAGCAGATGGCCGGGACCGACGATTATCTGCTCGACGTGCTGCGGTCATTTCCTGAAATCGCGCGGATTTCTATCAGGACGCCGGATGGTACCACGGTCACCGAGGTCGAGAGGCGGACGGATCGAACTCTGGGGGTCACCGCTTCTCTATCGAGATTAGAAAGAGCCGAAGGGGAGATCGCCGAAGACGACGCATTTCGCTTCGCGATCCTCGGGGGCAATTCCCTCGCGGGAGAAATCGTTGTGGAGGTGGACCGCGCCTTCGTGGAACAGCAGTTCACCGATGTTTTTCTCGATGTCGCCGTCGTCGTCCTCGTCGTCCTGCTGGTGGCATTCGAAGTCATGCTGGCTGCGGTTTCAACTTCACTGAGCAAGCCGCTTGATGGCCTGTATCTAATCCTTGAGCGCCAGGCAGCCGGTGATTTCTCACGCCGTCTCAAGTCCGGCAAAGGAGGCGCCATTGCTCAAGCCGCCGCGCGTTTTTCCGATCACGCTATTGATCTAAACAGACGCTTCGCCGCGCTCAAGGAACCGGACAGCAAGAACACGTCAAGGAAGTCGAGACGGGATGAGCATCTCGATAGCATTGGCAGGCAGTATCGGCTCTCGGCCACCCCACCCGCCCCTGTCGAACTGCGGGATGCGACTGACATGAGACTGCCGCTCTTCCTGTTCGCCGCAGGAGAGGAACTGAGCAAGCCATTCCTGCCATTGCTGGTGCGATCCGCCGCCTCGGATGCGACGTGGCTTGCCCCGGAAGTCTTGATCAGCCTTCCGCTGATCGCATATCTTGTCGCCCTCATTATTCTCTCGCCGGTGGCTGGAAGATTGGTGGAACGCATCAGCCCCCGGAGGGTCTTTTTGGCTGCACTGCTTCCGGTGGCTGTCAGTCATGTCGGTCTCAGCTTCAGCGCCAGCGTCGGCGAGTTCGTGTTGTGGCGTGGCGTTGCCGGAGCAGGTTATGCGCTGGCAACGATCGCGTGTCAGGAATACGCACTTCATACAACCTCTCGAGGTAGGTACGGGCGGGCCATGGGCAGCTACGTCACCGTGGTGATTGGCGGCACGTTCTGCGGCACTGCGATCGGTGGCGTGCTAGCTGATCGGCTCGGGGCGAGCAACGCGTTTCTGATCGGGGCAGCTCTCGTCACCGTGTCCGGCGTTACTGCCCTCAAAATGATGTCCGGCAGTGAAGCCGGCGGGCAGGAAGCAAATAGAACCAGCGGGGCTCGACTCCTCTCGGCTTTCGCCAACCTGCGTTTCGTTGGGATCCTGTTCGGGATCGCCATCCCCGCCAACATCCTTATGGCGGCGTTCCTCTGGTACGTGGTCCCTCTGGCCCTAGCGGACCTGGAATCGCACCCCTCCGACATCGGAAGGGTGCTCATGGTCTACTACCTGTTAACGGTTCTGGCCGCGCCCTGGACGGCGCGCGTCGTGGATCGGTCCTCCGGCAGATCATTGTTGACAGCCGCCGGAGGCGTTATATCGGGTCTCGGGCTTGTCGGCCTGACCTGCTGGTACGGTTTCTGGCCGATCGTGGGGGCGGTTGCCGCGGCCGGAATTGGACACACCGTGATCCGGGCGGCCCTGGTCCCGCTTGCCATC
>JAEWHN010000322.1 GCA_023387775.1 Pseudomonadota bacterium
ATCCCCCCCCATGTGGGGTATATGTCGGGCAGGACAGAGGGGGGCAACGTAGGGCGCCCTTCCCCGGTCGGAATTCTCCAGCTTCGCGACATGTCCATCCTCGGCCTCGGCCTGCCCTTTGGCCACATGCAGGTCGAGCGCATGATCGCCCTGTGCCACGCGGCGCAAACATCGGGTGCCGGGGAAATCCGCTTCGCGCAGCAGCGCGCCATTCTGGTTCTCGGCCTGTCGCAATCCGCATGCGCGGAGTTGCAGCACAAAGCAGCCTCGCTCGGCTTCGTCACCGACCCGCTCGACCCGCGCCGCATGATCGCCGCCTGCCCCGGCGCGCCGGCCTGCGCTTCGGGCCGCATCGCCGCACGCGAAGTGGCCGAAGAGATCGCCCGCGAAAGCGGCTCGGCGCTCGATCCGTCCATCACGCTGCACATCTCCGGCTGCGCCAAGGGTTGCGCGCATCCTGCCCGCGCTGCACTCACCCTGGTGGGCGACGAAAAAGGAGCCGGACTTGTCGTTGACGGGACGGCGAAGGGACTTCCGGCCGCGTACACGCCGGGCTATGAACTCGCTCACGGTTTCGGCGGGGTCGCGGCTCTTTTGACAAAGGAGCGCCGCCCCGGAGAGACAACGGCGCAGTGCATCGCGCGGCTCGGCGAAAGCCGGCTCGCAGCGGCTTTTCAGCAGGGATGAAGATGGCGGGATACGACTATATTCACGACGGCACGGCGATCTACGAGCGCTCCTTCGCCATCATTCGCGCCGAGGCCGACCTATCGCGCTTTTCCGAGGCCGAGGCAGATGTCGCCGTGCGCATGATCCATGCCTGCGGCCTGGTCGAAGCGGCCGAAAAATTCGAGTTCGGGCCGGGCTTCGTGGGAGCCGCGAGTGCCGCGCTGAAGGCTGGCGCGCCGATCTTCTGCGATGCCGAAATGGTGTCGCGCGGCGTCACCCGCGCCCGCCTGCCCGCCGACAACGAGGTGATCTGCACCCTGCGCGACGAGCGCACGCCCGCGCTTGCGCAAGAGATTGGCAACACTCGCTCCGCCGCCGCCATAAAGCTGTGGCTCGACCGCATGGCGGGCTCGGTGGTGGCCATCGGCAATGCGCCGACCGCTCTCTTCTACCTGCTCGAATTGCTGCGCGACGGCGCGCCGAAGCCCGCGGCCATCATCGGCATGCCGGTGGGCTTTGTGGGGGCTGCCGAATCCAAGGAAGCGCTGGCGGAAAATTCTTATGGCGTGCCCTATGCCATCGTGCGCGGCCGCCTCGGCGGCAGCGCCATGACAGCCGCCGCCCTCAACGCGCTGGCGAGGCCCGGACTGTGAGCGCGGAACCCAAAGGCCGCCTCATCGGCGTCGGCACCGGCCCCGGCGACCCCGAACTGATGACCCTGAAAGCCGTTCGCGCGCTGGGCGATGCAGACGTGCTGGCGCATTTCGCCAAGCGCGGCAACAACGGCAATGCCCGCGCGATCGTCTCGGCGCATCTGAAGCCCGGCATCGTCGAGCTGCCTCTGCTCTATCCGGTGACCACCGAGATCGACAAGGACCACGCCGACTACAAGGCCGCAATCACCGGCTTCTACGAAGAGTCGGCGCGCGCGGTGGCCGAGCATCTCGAAGCGGGCCGCACGGTGGCCGTTCTGAGCGAGGGCGACCCGCTGTTCTACGGCTCCTACATGCACCTGCATGTGCGGCTGTCGCAGCACTACCCCACCGAGGTTATCCCGGGCGTCACCGCCATGTCCGGCTGCTGGTCGCAGACGGGCCTGCCCATCGTGCAGGGCGACGATGTGCTGAGCGTGCTGCCGGGCACGATGAGCGAATTCGAGCTTTCGCGCCGGCTGGCCGACACCGACGCGGCCGTCATCATGAAAGTGGGGCGCAACCTGCCGAAGATCCGCCGGGCGCTGGCCGCCACAGGCAAGCTGGAGCGCGCGATGTATGTCGAGCGCGGCACCATGGCCAACACCGCCTCCGTGCCGCTGGCCGAGAAGGCCGACGACACCGCTCCCTATTTCGCCATCGTGCTGGTTCCCGGCTGGGAGGGACGGCCATGAGCGGGCGTCTTTTCGTCCTCGGGCTCGGCCCCGGCAATCCCGGCCAGATCACGCCCGAGGCGAGTGCTGCCGCAGCCGAGGCGCAGTTCTTCTACGGCTACGGCCCCTATGTCGACCGGCTGAACCTGCGTCCCGACCAGACCCGCATCGCCTCCGACAATCGCGAAGAGATTTCGCGCGCCAATGCTGCACTTGAACAGGCTGCGGGAGGCGCGAGCGTCGCGGTGGTTTCGGGCGGCGATCCCGGCGTCTTCGCCATGGCGGCGGCCGTGTGCGAGGCAATCGAGGCCGGCCCCGCCGAATGGCGCGACATCGAGCTGACGATCGTTCCCGGCGTCACCGCCATGCTGGCTGTCGCGGCCCGCATCGGCGCGCCGCTCGGCCACGACTTCTGCGCCATCTCGCTTTCCGACAATCTAAAACCCTGGGACCTGATCCTGCGGCGGCTGGAGGCGGCGGCGGGCGCGGGCTTCGTGATCGCACTCTACAACCCGATCAGCAAGGCGCGGCCTTGGCAACTGGGCGAAGCGCTGGAGAAACTGCGCGGCATCCTGCCCGGCACGACGCCGGTGATCTTCGGCCGCGCCGCCGGCCGGCCCGACGAGCGCATCGAGATCACGCCGCTGGCGCAGGCCCGCGCCGAGCAGGCCGACATGGCCACCTGCGTGATGATCGGCTCGCCCGAAACCCGCATCGTCGAGCGGGGAGCAAAACGCCCGCTGGTCTACACGCCGCGCTTTTCGGCAGGGGCCAGCCAATGATCGACCATGCCGGCCAGCTCCGCGACGCTTTGCGCATGAGGCACCTGCGGCAGGTCCGGCCTGCGGAACAGGATGACCTCGATGCCAAGCTCACGCGCGGCCGCGATCTTGCCATAGGTGGCGGTCCCGCCGCTGTTCTTGG
>JAEWHN010000116.1 GCA_023387775.1 Pseudomonadota bacterium
ATCACGCTCAACCTCTACATCATGGACCACATCCGCAAGACGGAGATCATGCAGGCCGAATCGCTGCGCATGGCCTGGTCGATGATTGCCTGGACCGGCGGGCCGACGCTCGGCGTCTTTCTCTACACGCGCTATGGCATCATCGTCACGCATATGGTGGTGGTGGGCTTCGCCATGACGCTGCTGGCCACGTTCTGGTATTTCCGCCTCGGCGACGATCCGCTGATCAGCCCCGGCAAGACGCGTGCGGCCAACCCGCTGAAGAACATCGGCCGCTTCGTCTCGCAGCCCAGGCTGCGGCTCGCCTGGGTGATTGCCTTCGGCCGCTCCTGCTTCTGGACCACCTTCTTCGTCTATGGTCCGATCCTGATGGTGGTGACGGGCGAGGGCGAGCTGGCTGGCGGTCTTCTGGTGTCGGCCGGCAATGCACTGCTCTTTGCGGCAATCTCCTGGGGCAAGGCAGGGCGTCGCTTCGGCGCGCGCAATGTCATGACCTTCGCCTTCCTGGCCATGAGCGCGGCCTTGTTCGCGGCCGGGCTGAGCGGCGAAGGGCTGCCGCTGCTGACAGGCGGCTTCCTGCTGCTCGGCGCACTGTTTGCAGTGGCGCTCGATGCGCTCGGCTCCACCGCCTTCATGCGCGCGGTGCGCACCTATGAGAGGCCGCAGATGACGGCGGTCTACCGCACTTATCTGGATCTTTCCGAGCTTATCCCGCCGCTGGTCTACACGGTGGTGCTCAGCTTCTTCGGCCTTGGCGCGGTGTTCGCCACGCTCGGCGTCTTCACCATCTTTTGCGGCGTGATTACCTTCCGCTATCTTCCGAAGTCGATGTGACCTCGCAAGCGGCGTGCTGGTCGCGCACCCATTGATGGAAGCGATGCAGCTCGTATTCTTCCGGCATCAGCACGCCGGCGGAGTGGCGCAGCGAATGCAGGCCCTTCTGGTTGACCTCGCAGATGGCGGCGTCCTCCTCCAGCACCCGCGCGCCGAAACTGACGATGTTTTTCAGGCCGGCGCCCTCCGATGACAGCGCATCCGCGGGAAACAGCCATTCGGCGGTAAGCTCGGTCTGCTCGGGGCCAAGCGGCAGCAGGCGCACGGTGCGCACATAGTCGACATGGCCGACGATGAACATGGAAGGCAGGTGAGCGGCATAGGTCTGGCCTGCGGCGCGCTCGGCCTCGGTCAGCGTGGCGAAAACGGGACCGTGGGCGCGCCCATCGTCCGACCAGGTTTCGGCTCCCGGACGCAGCCCGCCGGCATATTCGGGCGCGTCGTTGTCGGCGTGGAGGGCCCAGTCCGGGTCATCGTAGCGTGCCATCAGCCCGCGCCCATAGATCGGCACCAGGTGGGAGAGGTGCTTGTGCACGCCGGGGCAATGCAGGCACTCGTTGAAGTTCTCCCAGAAAACCTTCCAGTTGCAATTCATCACCTTGCGCAGCACGTGGCCGGTGGCGAGGTCTTCCAGGGGCCAGTTCGACAGGTCGCACGAGCCGGGGTCGAAGCTTTCGGCGGCAGAGCCAGCGGCATCTTTGGCAAGATTGACGAAAACGAAGCCACGCCACAGCGAAAGCGCCACCGGATAGAGCGGATAGTCGGCCTTGTCGAAACCGGCAGGAAGCGTCTTGGAAGGAACACGCACCAGCTCGCCTGCCAGCGAATAGGACCAGGCGTGGTAGGGGCAGGTGAGTAACCGGCTTTTCAGCCGGCCTTCGCTTTCGCGGCAAAGCTGCGAGCCGCGATGGCGGCAGGTGTTGTGGAAGGCGCGCAAGGCTCCGGCTTCGTCGCGGATGAGCAGAACCTGCTGGTTTCCCACGGTGAAGACGCGGAAGGCTCCAGGCTGCGCGATATCTGCCTCGCGGCAGAGCATGATCCAGTTGCGATACCAGATGTTTTCGAGGTCGCGGCGGTAGTCGGCTTCGTCCCAGTAGGCGCGGGACGGCAGCGTGGCCTGGGCGGTTCGCAGGCCGCTATAGGGATCGATTGCTTCGGTGTCAGCTCGCATGGCATTGCCCCGATCGATGGGGAGAGCGGACACTGCCGCGCGCCGATTGTCAATCGGGGGCGCGAGGTGAGGCAGGTGGCCGACTTGCGCGTTTGCGACCTCGCCGGGCGATAAAAGGGCGGGATTATGGTTTGCCGGGCGTGGCGATTCTTCATATAGTCGCAATCGTCGTCGGTTCCGGACGGAACCAAAAGGGAATGCGGTGCGGGCATTTTTTGCCCAAAGCCGCGGCTGCCCCCGCAACTGTGCGCGGAGAGCTCTCCCCAGATGCCACTGAGGGTTACCTCGGGAAGGCGGGGAAGGGTGTAGACCCGCAAGCCAGGAGACCTGCCGGCGACGAAGAAAACTCTATGGGCCCTCGGGTGGAGGGTGAAAGGATTTTTGGAATGAATACTGTTGCTTCCTCGTCGATCGGCGCTTCGGCTGGTTCGGCCTCGCGCGTTACGCAGCTGGCGCTTTCCGCCCTTCTCGGCCTGTTTGTGGTAGGCTTCGTGGGCTTTGCGCAGATGGACGCCGTTCACAACGCCGCCCACGACTACCGCCACTCGCTCTCCTTCCCCTGCCACTAAAGGGGCTTTCACATGACAGTGTTTCGCAACGTCGTGTTCATCGCGGCGATCGCCGGGCTTTTGTCCGGCGTTGTGATGGCCGCGATGCAGGCCTATGCGACCGTCCCGCTGATCTTGCAGGCGGAGGTTTATGAGGAAGCCGCCGGCGGGCACCACCATGGCGCTCCGGAGGTCTCGGCCCCGTCCGCTCTTGAGCATGAAGCGGCGGCGCCTGCGGAAGAGGAAGAGGGCTGGGCACCGGCCGACGGTTTCGAGCGCTACAGCTTCACCGTGCTGGCCAATGTCGTCACCGCCATCGGCTTCGCGCTGGTGCTCGTGGCCGTTTCCGAACTGGCCGGCGGCATTGCCGGTTGGCGCCAGGGGGTGTTCTGGGGCTTTGCCGGTTTTGCCGTGTTCACGCTGGCGCCGGGCCTTGGCCTGCCGCCGGAACTGCCTGCCATGCCCGCGGCCGATCTTGCCGCCCGTCAGGTCTGGTGGATCGGCACTGCCGTCGCAACCGCGGCCGGGCTTGGCCTGATCGCCTTCCGCAGTTCGCTGGCGTTCTCGCTGCTTGGCGTGGCGCTGATCGTGGCGCCTCATGTCATCGGTGCGCCGCAGCCAGAAAGCCACGAATCGCCGATCCCGGTAAGCCTGCACCACCAGTTCGTGGTCGCGGTCACCGTCACCAACCTGATCTTCTGGGTGGTGCTCGGGGCGCTGGTCGGCATCGTCCGCAGCCGCTTCACCGGAACGGCGAAAAGCCTGCGCGACAGCTTTGCGTGAGGCACACACACTGACGCTGCTGCTCGGCGGCGCACGCTCCGGCAAGAGCGCGCATGCCGAGCAGCTGGCGACCGGATTTCCGGCGCCATGGACCTATATCGCCACCGCCCAGGCCTATGACGACGAAATGGTGGAGCGCATCGCGCTGCACCGCGCCCGCCGCGCCGATGGGTGGGAAACGCTCGACGCGCCGCTGGATCTCGTCGGCGCAATAGAGAGCGTGCCCGATGGCCGCCCGCTGCTGGTCGATTGTCTGACGCTATGGCTTTCCAATCATCTCCTGGCCGAGCATGATCTAGAACGCGAAAGCGAACGCCTGGCCGATGTGCTGGGTCAGCCGCGCGGTCCATGGTTCGTCGTGGCCAATGAGGTGGGCCTGGGCATCGTGCCTGACAACGCGCTCGCCCGCAGGTTCCGCGATGCCGCTGGACGGCTCAATCAGAAGATCGCGGCCCGCGCCGACCATGTCCTGTTCATGGTCGCGGGCCTGCCCATGCAGGTGAAATGACATGAAGGAAATCGACGACAGCGAAGCCGAACGCCACAAGGCCAAGATGGCCAAGCGCAAGGCGGTGCAGGATGCCGAAGTGGCCGGCAAGATCATCGAGCAGAAGGGCCTGCTGATCGTCAACACCGGTCCCGGCAAGGGCAAGACCACGGCCGCCTTCGGCCTGGCGCTGCGCATGCTGGGCTACGGCCGGCGCGTCGGCGTCGTGCAGTTCGTCAAGGGCGCATGGCACACCGGCGAGAAGGACGCCTTCGCTGCCTTTGGCGACCGCGTGGTCTGGCACACGATGGGCGAGGGATTTACCTGGGAAACCCAGGACATCAAGCGCGACATCGCCGCCGCAGAGGCCGCCTGGACCAAGGCGGTGGAGCTCATCAACGACCCGACCATCGACCTCGTCGTTCTCGATGAACTCAACATCGCGCTGCGCTACGACTATCTCGACCTCGACATGGTCGTTGCGACGCTGAAGAACCGGCGAGAGGCGCTGCATGTGGTCGTCACCGGCCGCAACGCCAAGCCGGCGCTGATCGAGGCGGCCGATCTCGTGACCGAGATTGGCTCGGTGAAGCACCACTTTTCCGCCGGCGTGAAGGCGCAGCAGGGGATCGAGTTCTAGGGCGTTGCAGCTCGTCTTCTTGTCGCACCTTTGGCTCTACGTTGCCGAAAGAACTCAGCCAGCCAGAAAGCATAACTGTCTCATCAGCCGAGCACGTAACTCAAACCCACGATCACCCCAAACCCCGCCACCATCAGCCCATCCGCCGTCCAGTAGAGTTTCAGCGCACGACGAATATCCGCGCTTGTCGCTTCGCGCCTGCCATCGCCCATCATGTGGTCCTCGACCAGCATCCCGCCATAGACGCGCGGGCCGGCGAGCGCCAGCCCAAGCGCGCCGGCCATCGCCGCTTCTGGCCAGCCGGCATTTGGCGAGCGATGCTTGCCGGAATCCCGCAGTACAGCGCGCCAGGCATTTTTCGGGTCGGCGCCGGGCACGAGTGCGGCGGCCGCAACCAGCAGCAGGCCGGTGAGGCGCGAGGCGGGCAGGTTGATGAGATCGTCGAAGCGGGCAGCGGCCCAGCCGAAGGCTTCGTGGCGCGGCGTGCGGTGGCCGATCATCGAATCGGCGGTGTTGGCCGCCTTGTAGGCAACACCGCCGGCGAGCCCGCCAACTCCCAGCCAGAAGGCGGGCGCCACGATGCCATCGGAAAAATTCTCCGACAGGCTTTCGATGGCCGCGCGGCAGACGGCGGCTTCGTCGAGTTTTTCCGGGTCGCGCCCCACGATCATCGAGACGGCATGCCTGCCGGCCGCGAGTCCGCCCTGGTCTAGCGCATCGGCCACGGCCTTCACATGGCCGGCAAGGCTTCGCTGCGCAAGCAGGCTGCTGCCGAGTAGCGCCACAAGGATGATGCCGAAGGGCAGGGCCGAGAGCAGCATCGAAAGGCCAAGAGCAATTGCTGCCGGCACGCCCACCAGCACGACAAGCGCGACCACGCCCGAAATGCGGCGCTGCATGTCGGAAAGTGTCGCGCGGTTGAGATGCCGGTCGAGGAAAGAGATCAGGTGGCCGATCCAGATGACGGGATGGCCGATTGCGCGCACCAGTCGATCCGGGTAACCGAAGCCCAGTTCGACGAGAAGCGACAGGAAGGCGAGCAGGACGAACATGGCGCTAATGAACGGGAACTCGGTGGATGCGGTGGCCGATCATGGCGGCAGTCTGGGCCGGGCCAGCGCGCTGTTTCCGCAAGCGCCGCTGCCCTGGATCGACCTGTCGACCGGGATCAACCCGCACTCCTATCCGCTTTTCGATCTGCCTGCCACCGCCTTCTCGCGTCTGCCGGAACCCGCTCGCGCACGCGAACTGGCTGCCGTCGCCGCGGCTGTTTACGGTGCACCGTCTGCCGCCAATCTAGTGCCTGCGCCGGGCACGCAGATCCTGCTGCCGCGGGTGGCAGCGCTGGTAAATCCTAGCCGGGCGCTGGTGCTAGGGCCCACCTATGCCGAGCATGCACGCGCCTGCGCCATTGCCGACCACGAGGTTGCGGAAGTGCACGACTTCGATGCGCTGTTCGGCGCCGACATTGCCGTGGTGGTCAACCCGAACAACCCCGACGGGCGCGTGGTCAGCCGCCGCAACCTTCTGGAATTGGCCGACAAGATGCACGCCAAGGGCGGGCTTCTGGTGGTGGACGAGGCCTTCATGGATGTCGGCCCGCAGGACGAGCGCATGGACGGCGATGTCGAGCGCGGCGGGCTTGTCGTGCTGCGCTCCTTCGGAAAATTCTTCGGGCTGGCTGGCGTGCGGCTTGGGTTTGCCATCGCGGCGGAACCGCTGGCCGCGCGGCTCGATGCCGAATTGGGCCCTTGGGCCGTGGCCGGGCCGGCGCTGGAATATGGCATCAAGGCTCTGGGCGACGAGGCATGGCAGAAGGCCATGCGAAACACGCTGAATGAGGATGCCGGCCGGCTGGATGCACTGTTTTCCGGCTTTGGCGTTGAGGTGCTTGGCGGCACCAGCCTGTTCCGCTTCTTGCGGCTGCCGGATGCTGCCGGGTTGTTTGCTGCCCTCGGCCAAAGCGGTATACTGATCCGCAACTTTAATTGGGACGAGACCGCGCTGCGCATCGGCCTGCCAGGCAACGAAGGCGAGTGGCGGCGGCTTGAAAGGTCGCTGGCGTCATGGGCCGCGAAGCGGGCCTCTGGTACGACGGAGGTGCGGCCATGATTTTTGTCTGCCCATTGTCGAAGGTTGCTGAAACCGTGTCGAGCTCGGGGGCCCGGCGCCTTGTCTCGTTGCTCAACGCAGAGAACGAGGTGGTGCGGCCGGCGGCAATCGCGCCGGAGCATCATCTGCTGTTGTCGATGAATGACATCGCCGAGGCGCAGGCCGGCCTGACTCTGCCGGGCGAGATGCATGTGCGCCAGCTGCTCGATTTCGCGACCGAATGGGATCGTGTCCGGCCGCTGGTGATCCATTGCTACGCCGGCATCAGCCGCTCCACGGCCTCCGCCTACATCGTGGCCTCGGCGCTCTCGCCGCAACGCGACGAGGTGGAACTCGCGAAGGAACTGCGCTGGCTTTCGCCCTCTGCCACCCCCAACCCGCGCCTCATTGCGGTGGCCGACGCGCTACTCGGGCGCGAAGGGCGCATGATCGCGGCCATCAGGGCAATCGGCCGTGGTGCCGATGCTTTCGAGGGCGCGCCGTTTGCGCTGGACATCGTCGGGTAGGGTGCTCTGCTCCGGAACGCTTCTCACGGCATGGCCGTCGAGGCATGGGTCCCCGGAACCTCCGCATTCGCTGCGCTCATGCTCCGGCCCGAGGACGACGGATTGGAAGGGCGCGCCGGCAATCGGGATCGAATGCGCAGGGCTCAATTCTTAGGCGGTTTTCATTCTGACGCAGGCCCCATTCCGCCGTCGTCCTCGTGCCCCGAGCGTGAGCGAAGCGAGCAAGCGAGGGGTTACGGGGACC
>JAEWHN010000177.1 GCA_023387775.1 Pseudomonadota bacterium
ACGGTGGACGGCCGGGTGCTGAAGCCGATGGAGAAATACGGGCTCAAGGTCATGTCCATGGGCTTCCTCGTCGACGAGGAAACGCCGATGATCTGGCGCGGGCCGATGGTCATGTCGGCGCTGACCCAGATGCTGCGCGAAGTCGATTGGGGCCCGCTCGACGTGCTGGTGGTCGACATGCCGCCCGGTACGGGCGACGCCCAGCTCACCATGGCCCAGCAGGTGCCGCTGGCCGGCGCCGTCATCGTCTCCACCCCGCAGGACCTGGCGCTCATCGACGCCCGCAAGGGCCTCAACATGTTCAAGAAGGTCGACGTGCCACTGCTCGGCATCGTCGAGAACATGAGCTACTTCGTGGCGCCGGACACCGGCAAGCGCTACGACATTTTCGGTCATGGCGGCGCTAAGAAGGAAGCCGAGCGCCTGAGCGTCACCTTCCTTGGCGAAGTGCCGCTCGAAATGGGCATCCGCGAAAGCTCGGACGCCGGCGCGCCGGTGGTGGTCTCCAAGCCCGACGGACTGGAAGCCAGGACCTATCGCGACATCGCTGGCAAGGTGTGGGCGCGGGTGCAGGAAGAGCGCGGCGCGGCCGAAGCGGCGGTGCCGAACATCGTGTTCGAGTAGGCGCTGGTCGAGCCCCACTCCGGTTTGCTTCGCAAACCACCTCTCCCCCGTTCGACGGGGGAGAGGAAAGGCGCGAACCGACGAAGCTTGACGCCCTTCCTCTCCCTCCGGAGGGGGGAGAGGTGGCGCCGCCAAGCGGCGACGGAGTGGGAGAAGACGCTATGCGGTTAGCAACCTGCTGTGGTTACCCCGCGCCCACCTTTTCCCCAAAACTGGAAAAGAACTGGCCGGCGAGTTTCTTCGACGTCGACATGATCAGCCGGCTGCCGAGTTGGGCGATCTTGCCGCCCACATCGGCCTTGGCCTCATATTTGAGGACGGTGGTATCGGGGCCGTCCTCGCTCAAGGTCACGTCGGCGCCGCCCTTGGCGAAGCCGGCGATGCCGCCCTTGCCCTCGCCGGTGATGGTGTAGGAGTGCGGCGGCTTCAGGTTCGTCAGCGTCACCTCGCCGGCAAAGGTCGCCTTTATCGGGCCGATCTTGAGCACCACGGTGGCGGCCATTTCGGTGGGCGATTTCATCTCAAGGTCCTGGCAGCCGGGAATGCATTCCTTCAGCACTTCGGGGTCGTTCAGCGATTCCCACACCTTCTGCACGGGCGCGGCGATGCGTTCTTCACCTTCGATGACGAGGGCCATGGTTTCCTCCCGAACGGGTTCCTCGCCGAAGGGGTAACGGAGGCGGCGTTTCTTGTCTATCGCACCAAAGTGCTGCGAGCGTTTGCCGGCGCTCAGCGCAGCCGGCCGATCGGGATGATCTCGCGCGATGCGGGCGTCCATGGCGCGCCGTGCCAGTCGCCCAGCCATCGGTCCACCGCAAGGCCGGCTTCGTGCAGCATCTTCGCCAGCACGTCCTTGCCTGGAAAGGCGATTTTCGATTGCGCGTGGAAACGCCGCCCGCCTGCCGCCTCGTAAAAAGTGTCGTAGGTCACCACGCCGGCTGTTTCGTCCCACGCCGCGTCGTTCCAGGCTTGCACCGTGCCGAGGCGCGGATGCTGGACAGAGCGCTGCGATTCTTCCGGCACCCATTCCAGCCATTCCCGCGCCGCCGGATTGCGGCTGTCGAAGATGACGCGCCCTTCCGGCGCGAGATGGGCGGCGATGGTGGCTAGAACCGCCCGCTGGTCTTCCGCGGTCAGGAAAACCTGGAAGGCGTGGCCGGTCAGCAGCACCAGGTCGAATTTTTTGCCGAGCCGCACATGGCGCGCATCGGCCTCCACCCACTCCACGCTCTCGCCGCCCGGCCGGCCGCGTGCCACGTCCAGCATGGCGCCTGCCGGATCGACGCCGGTGACATTGCGGCCAGGCGCCAGCGTCACCGCCACCTGGCCGGTGCCGCAGCCGAGGTCGAGCACGCTGCGCGCGCCCTTGGCAAAGGCGATGCAATAGTCGAGGTCCGCGCCGCCTTCATTCTCGAGGTCGTAAAACTGCACCAGTTCAGGGTCGATATAGAGGCGGTCGTCGATAAGGCTCATCTGGTCGCTCCTCCTGCGTTTGCACGCGCTGATACCATCTTCCCGCCGTCTTCGTCTTCCCTTGTCCGAAACCGGCGGCGCTTTGGTGCCGGCTCTTGCGGCCCCGCAATCCTTGCCATAACCATTTCATAGTCGCACCCCGGGAGAAGCTTATGGCCGGTTCGAACACGCGCAAGAAATTCCGCTCGCAGGAATGGTTCGACAATCCCGACAACCCGGGCATGACCGCGCTCTATCTCGAGCGCTACCTGAACTACGGCCTGACCCGCGAGGAGTTGCAATCGGGCAAGCCGCTTATCGGCATCGCCCAGACCGGCTCTGATCTCTCGCCCTGCAACCGCCACCACATCGAGCTTGCCAAGCGCGTGCGCGAGGGCATCGTGGCGGCCGGCGGCATTCCCTTCGAGTTCCCCTGCCATCCGATCCAGGAGACCGGAAAACGCCCCACCGCAGCGCTCGACCGCAACCTTGCCTATCTGTCGCTGGTCGAAGTGCTCTACGGCTATCCGCTCGACGGCGTGGTGCTGACCATCGGCTGCGACAAGACCACGCCGGCGCTTCTGATGGCGGCGGCCACGGTCAACATTCCGGCGATTGCGCTATCGGTCGGGCCGATGCTGAATGGCTGGCACAAGGGCAAGCGCACGGGCTCGGGAACCATCGTGTGGGAATCGCGCCAGCGGCTCTCGGCGGGCGAGATCGACTATGACGAGTTCATGGACATCGTGGCGTCGTCGGCCCCCTCGGTGGGCTATTGCAACACCATGGGCACCGCCACCACCATGAACAGCCTGGCCGAGGCGCTGGGCATGCAGCTTCCGGGCTCGGCGGCGATCCCCGCGCCCTATCGCGAGCGCGGCCAGATCGCCTATGAAACCGGCAAGCGCATCGTCGGCATGGTGCATGAGGACCTGAAGCCATCAGACATCATGACGCGCGAGGCCTTCGAGAACGCCATCGTCGTCAACTCGGCCATTGGCGGCTCCACCAATGCGCCGATCCATCTCAACGCAATCGCGCGCCATCTCGGCATCCGGCTCGACAATGACGACTGGCAGGCAATCGGCCACAAGGTCCCGCTCTTGGTGAACCTGCAGCCGGCCGGCGAATTTTTGGGCGAGGATTATCATCATGCCGGCGGCGTGCCGGCGGTGGTGATGGAACTGATGAAGGCCGGCTTGCTGCCGCACCCCGAGGCCGTCACCGCCAATGGCCGCTCGATGGGCGAAAATTGCGGTGCGATCGAAAACCTCAATCCCGAAGTGATCCGGCCGGTGTCCGACCCGCTGAAGGAGAATGCCGGCTTCATCAATCTCAAGGGTAATCTGTTCGACAGCGCCATCATGAAGACCAGCGTGATCTCGCCCGAGTTCCGCGAGCGCTATCTGTCGAACCCTGCCGACCCCGATGCCTTCGAGGGCAGGGCCATGGTGTTCGACGGGCCGGAGGACTACCACGCCCGCATCGATGATCCCGCACTCGGCATCGACGAGCACACGGTGTTGTTCATGCGCGGGGCAGGGCCCGTCGGCTACCCCGGCGGTGCCGAAGTGGTGAACATGCAGCCGCCGGCTTACCTCATCAAAAGAGGCGTGCACTCGCTGCCATGCATCGGCGACGGCCGCCAGTCGGGCACGTCCGGCTCGCCCTCCATC
>JAEWHN010000187.1 GCA_023387775.1 Pseudomonadota bacterium
GGCTACGAACTGAAGCGCATCATGCGAACCGGCACGGTCGCCACGATCGACAACCGGAACTGGGAACTGCGCGACCAGCGCGGCCCGGTGCAGCGGCTCTCGCAGTCCCGGGCGATTGCGCTGGACATGGAATCCGCGACCATCGCAGCCAATGGCTTCCGCTTCCGGGTGCCATATGGAACCCTGCTCTGCGTATCAGACAAGCCGCTGCATGGGGAATTGAAGCTGCCGGGAATGGCGACGGAATTTTACAAGCGGCAGGTTGCCCAGCACCTGAACATCGGCATCAGGGCCGTGGAAAAGCTTGCCGAGATGCCCATGGAGCGGCTGCATTCGCGCAAGCTGCGCAGTTTTTCGGAGACGGCGTTCCAGTAACGCCGCCTCAGCCCGGCGCGGCGTATCCGTGCTGGCGGCAGCAATCTGACGACGCCGCGCGAGCGCCGCCCGAGTTACGCCCAACGGGCATCTTGAACGACGCGTATTCTTGCCGATAAGGACGGGCATGGACACGACGCTCTTTCGAACCAGGATCGGCCTGGCAGCTTATGCCGCCACCCTCGCGCTCTCGGTGCCGCTGGTTGCGGGCTTCTTTAACGCGCTGCATCCCGCCTTTGATTCATTCGCGCATTTCCGCGTCCATCTGGCCGTGTTGATGGCGCTCGCCGCCTTGCCTCTGCTTGCCGGGCGCTTCTGGAAAGTGGGCGTCATGACGCTCGCCTTCGCCCTGGCCGCCACGGCAACTGTCTCGAGTTCGATGCGTCTTGCGGGATTGGGGTTCGTGCATGCCGGGCCTGCAGCGAAGGACGGCGAGCATCCCGTCTACAGGCTGCTCCAGATCAACCTGCGCTATGACAACCCCGAGCCGAACAAGGTCCTGTCGCTGATAGGACGTATCCGCCCGGACGTCGTCACATTCGACGAAGTGTCGGACACATGGAAGGAAAAGCTGGCGCTCTTGTCGTCCGCCTATCCGCACCAGATCTTTTGCCCGTATCCCAACTCCGTTTTTGGCGTTGCGATCCTGTCGGCCCGACCGTTCGTCGAAGGGGCGGAGGCAGAGTGCTATGAGCGTGGCTCGCTCGCCATAGCCCCCCTCGATTTCGGAGGGCGCGCGGTTGACGTCGCAGCCCTTCACCTCGGCTGGCCGTGGCCATTCGAACAGCCGCGACAGATGCCGGCGCTGTCGGGCCCGCTGTCCATGCTCGGCCATACGGCCTTGCTGGCCGGGGACTTCAATGCAACCCCCTGGAGCAGAACCGTACAGCGGGTAGGCGCAATGGGTAAGCTGACGCTGGTGCCGTCCGTTGGCCCGACCTGGCAATGGTACCGGCTGCCGGATTTTCTGCGTTTCGCCGGCTTGCCGATAGACCAGGTGTTCTACAAGGGAGATGTGACGGTTCTCTCGATCCGGACCTTGCAGGAGGTCGGATCGGATCATCTGCCGGTGCTGGTGGAATTTTCGCTCAAGACCGCCCCTCCGCCCGGGGAAGGTGCGGAGACGGCAACGGCTGCTGCCGAGGCAGCACGCCTGCTGTAGCTCGCACTGCGTGCGAGGTGCCTCAAATACCGGAAATCGCCCCCGCTTTCCGGTCGCCGCCTCAATCCCCCAAGACTTGAAGCAGCGAAAAGCCGGCAGGGCTTGATGCAGCCCTGCCGGCTTCGGCAGTATATTAGTTCTGCGCCATCAGGCCGGAGACCAGCTTCTCGACCTTGCCGCCGAAGTGATGCTCCCTGGCGTCGAACTGCCGCTGGCGGCCTTCATAATTGGCATAAACCGACTGAACGCGCTGGTGCACCTGAGCCTGGGTCCTTGCGCAACCCGGATCGTTGGCACTCGCAGTGTTTGCCACTGCTGCCTGTGCCGCGTGGACCATTTCCTGGGCGATGCGGCCATGCTGCTCCTCATGGACGCGAACACCCGTGAAGAACTTCTTCCAGCGCTGCTGGAGATCAGGCGACACCTTCCCGGCGAGGCGCGGATAACGATAGGTGATGTAAAGGGTCGCGTCGGCGCTCTTCAGCCGGCAGCTGCCGCCCGACTTCGACCAGTCCATGTTCCACTTCACGTCGTAACGCGTCGCGGCCATGGCCCGGGCCTGCAAGCCCTGCCGTGGACCGTTCTGATTCATGGACTTCATGATTTCCGCACCGTTTCTACCGGTGACGGCATAAGTTTCAGTCTTGACCACCACCTTGGTTCCGGCTTGGGCGAAATTCGCCCAGCCACAGGCAAGGGCAAGCACTGACATTCCAATGATACGCATGGCTACACACACTCCAACTAGGGGGGTGGCCAAAAAAGCACATCGGAACGTTTATTTCAACAGTTTGTTAACCATAAAAATCTACATATTGGGGTAGACAGGCCCTTCTCCGCCCTGCGGGGGCTGCCAGTTGATGTTTTGGTTGGGGTCCTTGATGTCGCAAGTCTTGCAGTGGACACAGTTTTGGGCGTTGATGACGAACTTCGCATCGCCGCCTTCCTCGACCCATTCATAAACACCAGCCGGGCAATAGCGGCTCGAGGGTCCGGCAAAAACGTCGTGCTCGGAGCGCTTCTGCAAGGCCATGTCCTGAACCTGCAGGTGGATCGGCTGGTTCTCCTCATGGTTGGTGTTGGACAGGAACACCGAGGAAAGCCTGTCAAAGGTCAGAACGCCATCCGGCTTGGGATAGTCGATCTTGTGGTGCTTTGCGGCCGGCTCGAGCGAGGCGGCGTCGGTCTTGCCGTGCTTGAGCGTTCCAAAGGGCGAGATGCCGAACAGCGTGTTCAGCCACATGTCCAGCCCGCCCAGGCCGACGCCCACCAGCGTTCCGAAGCGCGACCAGAGCGGCTTGACGTTGCGCACCCTCTTCAGGTCCTTGCCGATCTCGCTGCCGCGCCACTCGTTCTCGTAGCCCGTGATCTCGTCATGGCTGCGGCCATCGGCGATCGCCTTGGCCACGTGCTCGGCCGCTTGCATGCCCGACAGCACCGCGTTGTGCGAGCCCTTGATGCGCGGCACGTTGACGAAGCCTGCCGAGCAGCCCATCAGCGCGCCGCCCGGGAAGGTCAGCTTCGGCACCGACTGCCAGCCACCCTCGGTGATGGCACGTGCGCCATAGGAGATACGCTTGCCACCTTCGAAGGTGCCGCGGATCGCCGGATGCGTCTTGAAGCGCTGGAACTCCTCGAAAGGCGCGAGATAGGGGTTCTTGTAGTTGAGGTGGACGACAAAGCCCACGGCAACCAGATTGTCCTCCAGGTGGTAGAGGAACGAGCCGCCGCCGGTCTTCATGTCGAGCGGCCAGCCGAACGAGTGCTGCACCAGGCCCGGCTTGTGCTTTTCCGGCGCAACCTGCCACAGTTCCTTGAGGCCGATGCCGAACTTGCCCGGCTCGCGGCCTTCGTCCAGCCTGTACTTGGCGATCAGCTTCTTGGAGAGCGAGCCGCGCGCGCCCTCGCCGATCAACACATACTTGCCGAGCAGCGCCATGCCGGGCGCGTAGTTCGGACCGTGCGAACCATCGCGCTCCACGCCCATGTCGCCGGTCACCACGCCGATGACCGCGCCTTCATCGTTGTAGAGCACGTCGGCCGCGGCGAAGCCCGGATAGATCTCGACACCCAGCGCTTCCGCATGGCTTGCCAGCCAGCGGCAGACATTGCCCAGCGACACGATGTAGTTGCCGTGATTGTTCATCAGCGGCGGCATGAGGATGTTGGGCAGACGCACCGACCCGGCAGGCCCAAGCACCAGGAAATGGTCGTCAGTCACCGGCGTCTTGAACGGATGATCGGCCTCCTCGCGCCAGTCGGGCAGAAGCTTGTCGATGCCGACCGGATCAACCACGGCACCGGAAAGGATGTGGGCGCCCACTTCGGCACCCTTTTCGAGAACGACAACGGAAAGCTCGGGATTGACCTGCTTCAGCCGTATGGCGGCTGAAAGGCCCGCCGGCCCCGCGCCGACGATGACCACGTCGAATTCCATGCTTTCGCGTTCAATCTCACTCATCAAGTCCTCCGCACCACTGCTTGGCCCTCAATCAGGCATTCTGCTGGCTTTCGGGCTCCCATAGCGCATCCGAAAGCGACGCGAAACCGCGCAACTGACATATTGCGGAGTTTGCACCAGCATATATTTTTCCGTCGGGGAACCTAGTCGCCATTGACGTAAACGTCAAACAATTGCGCGCGAGCCGCCGCCCCATTCACGAGTTTGTGCAGGGGCCTGTTCTCCGTCATACTCCGTCCATGCGTCACATCGAGCCTGCCCGGTCCGTATCGATGCGTTTTGGCGCGGCGCAACACGCCGCAGCGTCCTGGTTGCTCTTCACCTTCCTTCTTGCCGCAACTCTTCTCTTTTCCCGCCCCGCCAAACCGGAGGATGCACTTTCAACCAGCCCTTGGGTTGCCGGCGGCTATTCTTTTTCCGACGAACTGGGCGGGTTCCGTATCCTCTCGGCGAAAGGCAGCGGCACGAAATCGGACCCGTTCGTCATCTTCGAGGAACTTTATTCCGCAAGTCCGGTGACCATGACGATCCGCGCAACAAAGCCGACTCGCGCTTTCGATTTCTCCGGGGACTATGCTAACGGCTTTCTCAACCTGAAGCTGGAAGTGTTGAACGGCAGCGGGCAGCCATGGGTGGAATTTGAATTCGAGCTTCAGGAAGTGCTTGACCTGCCGAGCACCTATGGCGACGGCCTCTCCTTCGACCAGCGAGGCAGCGATGCCGATGCGATCTCGTCGGAGAGCTTCTCTGCCTCCAGCCGCCATTTCGAGCCTTACGATCGACTGCTGTTCCGTGATGGCAAGATCGACCCGCGACAGACCGGCTCGTTTGGCTTCCTGATCACAGATTACACGCCGACCAGCGTATTTTATCTGGTGCAGGACCCTCGCATCCCTTCGACCTGACTTGCATTCGCGGCCGGCGCGGAAGATTGTAGGACATGACTTCCAGCCCCATACATGAGCAGCCCGGCCTGCGCGAGTTGCTCGCCTTCTATTCGGAAGCCGGCGTCTATGAGGCGCTGGTGGACGAGCCGGTCGACCGCTTTTCTGAAATTGCTCAGGCCGCTCCAGGCCAGGAGCCGCGCATGTCGGCTGCGCCGGAGAATCGAGGGGCGCCTGCAGCCGATCGTCCACGTGCGGCCGCCCAGCGCCCGGCACCCCCGCCACCGCCCGCGCCTGCCGCCAGCGCCGCGGTGCCCGACGAGGCTCAGGTAGCGCTTGCACGCGAACTCGCGGCCCGCGCCAGCACGCTGGACGAGCTGCGCGAGCAGATGGCGGCTTTCGACGGCTGCAATCTCAAGTTCACAGCCAAGAACCTGGTTTTCGCCGACGGAAATCCCAACAGCGCGGTGATGCTGGTGGGCGAAGCGCCGGGCCGCGACGAGGACATCGAGGGCCTGCCCTTCGTTGGCCGCTCGGGGCGTTTGCTGGACCGCATGCTGGCCGCCATCGGCCTCGACCGGAACTCGGCCTATATCGCCAATGTCATCCCCTGGCGCCCACCAGGCAACCGGGCGCCGACGCCGCACGAAACCGAAATCTGCCGCCCCTTCATCGAGCGGCAGATCGAGCTGGTGAACCCGAAGGTGCTGGTGACGCTTGGCGGGCCGTCGGCCAAGCTGCTGCTGGACACGACCGAGGGCATCTTGCGCCTGCGCGGCAACTGGCGAGTGCACCAGACAAAGTCGGGCACGTCCATCCCCGCCATGCCGACGCTGCACCCCGCTTATCTGCTGCGAAATCCCGCCCACAAGAAGCTTGCCTGGCGGGATTTCCTCGAGGTCAAGGCCAAGCTCAAGGAACTGAGCTAGCCTGCGGCTCAGTATGGTTTGCCGCTCGGCGAAGGCCCGCTATTTGCAGCGCCGCAAACACGGACACCGCTGCTGCCTGTGCGCCGACGAAGGCTACGCCCAACACCGTCGGCGCCAAATGCCCGGAGACGAGCAGGCCAATGCTGGCCGCAACCCACAGCACATTGATGCCGATGATATCGATCAAGGTCATCCGCGCTACGGCCGGGCGTTTCGACACCGCAACGAGAAAGGCCACAAACGGCACAAGCAAGACGCCTGCCCAGAACAGGAGTTGCTGCGGAAGCCCCAGGAGAGGCGCAAGGAACGATGCCCCTGCAATGGCCAGCAGCGCGGTCGCCCCGGTGGCGACGGCATCCAGCAGCAAGGCGTTGCGGATGAAAGGCGAGACGGTAACGGTCATGGCTCTGCTCCAGTTGAGGATCGCACCGGGCGACTGTGCCCGCGCGGCCTTCAACCTGACAGGAGGATGGACCCTCGGCGATTACGCGGCAGGTAATAGTATTGGCCACGGCGTTTGAGTAGGCTCCAGCCATGGGCACGCGGCAGCTTTCCATTGGAGGTCTCATTCGCGAGTGGCGCACGCGCCGCCGCCTGAGCCAGCTCGACCTTGCGGCCGAAGCAGAAATCTCTCAGCGCCATTTGAGCTTCGTCGAAAGCGGCCGCGCAATGCCCTCACGCGAGATGGTGCTGAACCTGGCCGAGAGGCTCGACGTTCCGCTCCGCCAGCGCAACCGGCTTCTGCTGGCCGCCGGCTATGCACCGACCTTCAGCGAAAGCACGCTCGACGATCCCTTGTTGGCACCGGCGATGGCGGCGGTGGAAATGGTGCTGAAGGGGCATGAACCTTTCCCGGCCATTGCGGTCGACCGCCATTGGAATCTGGTAGCCGCCAATGCTGCCCTCGCCCCGCTTCTGGAAGACAT
The DNA here is from genome assembly GCA_023387775.1 of Pseudomonadota bacterium. Classification (GTDB taxonomy): domain Bacteria; phylum Pseudomonadota; class Alphaproteobacteria; order Rhizobiales; family Rhizobiaceae; genus Pseudaminobacter. The sequence goes on from JAEWHN010000187.1 coordinate 6,738, forward strand.
TGCCGACGCCTCATTGCTGGCTCCGCCAGCCAATGTGTTGCGTCTCAGCCTTCACCCGGCGGGTCTCGCGCCGCGCATCGCCAATCTGCACGACTGGCGCAAACATCTGATCGTAAGGCTCAGGCGGCAGATCAATGCTTCCGGGGATTCGACGCTGACGGAACTCGAACGCGAATTGCTCTCCTATCCGGGCGCTCCACCCACCAGCCGGCCGACGCATCCGGCCACAGCTGCGATCGCGCATCCCCTGCGGCTAATGATGGGAAGACAAGTTCTGTCGTTCATCAGCACCATCACCGTCTTCGGCACTCCGGTCGACGTGACGCTGTCCGAGCTTGCGATCGAGTCCTTCTTTCCGGCTGATCCCGAAACGGCCGGCCTTCTGCAGAAGCTGGCGGCTGAACGCGATGCAGCGGCGAAACCTCTCACGAACTGAATCGGCTTGACGGGCCAAGCACCTGTTTCTCAAAAACAAACGATTGCGCCGGCGACGCGGCTCAGGTCTGCGATGGAGCTGCCTTGCGCTCCAGACCGAGGCGCTGCTCGCGCCAGATGATGAAGATGCCCGCACCGACCACGATAAGGCCGCCGGCCAGCACATGGATTGTGGGCACGTCGCCGAAGACGAAAAAGCCCACGGCAATGCCAAGGATCATCGACGTGTATTCGAACGGCGCCACGGTGGAAGCTTCGGCGTAGCGGTAGGCTTCGGTCATCAGGATCTGGCCGAGACCTCCGCAGCACCCCGCCATGATGAGCAAGGCGGCTTGCGTCATCGTCAGGGAAGCCCAACCGAACGGATAGGTGAAGAGGGACAGGACGGTCGCCGTCAGCGAGAACCACAGCACGATGGTTGCGGTGCGCTCGGTGTGCACGAGGCTGCGCACTACGATCATTGCGCAGGCCGACACCGCCGCCCCTATGAGCGCGGCGGCGACGCCCAGCATTTCCTCGTTGGCCAGCCCGCCCCCGCTCTCAAACAGGGTGAGCTTGGGCCAGGAAATGATGCAGACGCCGATCAGACCGACGACGACGGCGCTCCAGCGGAACACGCGGATCGTCTCGCCGAGGAAGATCGAGCTGAAGACCACGACCAGCAGCGGCTGGGCATAGTTTAGCGTGATCGCCTCGGGCAGCGGCAGCCGCGTGAGCGCGAAGAAGGTGAGGCCCATCGCCGTCACGCCAACGGTGCCGCGCAGGATGTGGTTCAGCGGACGCGCTGTGTGAAAGGCAGTGAACAGCTCCTTGTTGAACCCCAGGAAAACCAGGATCAGCGGCATCGCGAACAACGAACGGAAGAACACGATCTGCCCCGAGGGCAGCGGCCCCGCTGCCTTGATCAGCGACGACATGGCTACGAAGACGGCGACGGACACGACCTTGAAGGCGATGCCGGTGAGCGGTTTGTTGACCCGCGAACTCTCGGAATTCTTCACTTTGTTGCCACAGCGTCCCGGATCGTTTCCCATATGCGCGACGGTGTCGCCGGCATGTCGATATGACGAATACCATAGGCGCGGTAAAGAGCGTCGATAACGGCGTTCATCACGGCCGGGGCCGCGCCTATCGTGCCGGCCTCGCCCGCCCCCTTTATTCCGAGGACGTTTGTGGTGGACGGCACGTTGTGCGTTTCGAAGCGGAACCAAGGCAGGCTGTCGGCGCGCGGCACGGCATAGTCCATGAAGCTGGCGGTCAGCATCTGGCCGTCCTCGCCATAGACGGCGGTTTCGCTCAGCGCCTGGCCTATGCCCTGGGCCACGCCGCCATGTATCTGCCCGGCAAGCAGCATCGGGTTCACCGTGACCCCGAAATCGTCGACGATGGTATAGCCGACGATCTCGAGATGGCCGGTCTCGGGGTCGATCTCGAGCTCGCAAATATGCGTACCGTTCGGATAGGTGGCCTCGTGCTGGACGAAGTCGCCGGCCGCCTTCAGGTCTTCGGGATTGCTGGCCGCCCTTGCGATCTCCGCGAAACCGATCGCCCGGTCCGTGCCGACGATGCGCGCGGTGCCGTCGACCAGCTCAATGTCGCCCGGCGCTGCCTCCAGTTCGTCGGCCGCGATTCGGCGCAGCTTCTCGGCCAAAGCCTCGCCCGCGCGGGCGGCGGAAGCACCGCCCAGCGGGATGGAGCGGGAACCTCCCGTGCCGCCGCCCGTCTCAAGGCGGTCGGTATCGCCCTGCAGCACCTTCACGCGCGCGACGTCGACATTGAGCTTTTCGGCCACGAATTGCGCGTAGGCGGTGGCATGGCCCTGGCCGTTGGATTGGGTCCCAATCGCCAAGGTCAGCGTACCATCGGTTTGGAGTTCCAGATAGGCCGGCTCGGAGCCGGGGAATGCGCTGGCCTCGACATAGGTCGCCATGCCGATGCCGCGAATTTTTCCCGCCGCCCTCGACTGCGCGAGGCGGGCATCGAAGCCGTGCCAGCCGGCGCGCTCCATGGCGAGCGCCATATGTCCCTCGAAGTCGCCAACGTCGTAATTTCGCCCGGACTGGGTGCGATATGGAAACTGCTTGATGAAATTGCGGCGGCGGATTTCGTCGGGCTCGATGCCCAGGTCTCGGGCGCAGGTATCGACCAGCCTTTCGATCATGAAGGCCGCTTCGGGACGCCCCGCACCGCGATAGGCATCGACCGGCGTGGTGTTGGTGTAGACGCCATCGATGGTCACCGCCAACGCGCCGATGTCATAGACGCCCGTCGACATGGTCGCGCCGATATAGGGAATGAACGGACCGTATTGCGAGCAATAGGCGCCAAGATTGGCAAGCGTGCGCACACGCAGCCCCAGGAACCTGCCGTCATCGTCCATGGCCATCTCGGCGGCGACGACATTGTCGCGCCCTTGCGCATCGGCGAGAAAATGTTCGGTGCGATCGGCAACCCACTTCACGGGTCGTCCAAGGTGGCGCGCGCCCTCGAGCACCAGGGCATGCTCGCGATAGACGAAGGCCTTGGTTCCGAAGCCGCCGCCGACGTCCGGCGTCACCACACGCAGCTTCTCGGGCGCGATGTTGAACACTTGATCGGCCAGAATGGAGCGCATGGAATGGACGCCCTGCGAACCCGTCGTGAGCTGGAAGCGGCCATCACCGGCGTGCCACTCACCGATCGCTGCGCGCGGCTCCATGA
>JAEWHN010000210.1 GCA_023387775.1 Pseudomonadota bacterium
GCTCCTCCTTGTCCATGCCGAGCGAGGAATCGTAGTCGCCGCACATGCCGGCATCGGTCAGATAGGCGGTGCCGCCGTTGAGGATCTGGTGGTCGGCAGTGGGCTGGTGGGTGTGCGTGCCCACGACCAGGCTGGCGCGGCCGTCGACGAAATGCGCAAAGCACATCTTCTCGCTGGTCGCCTCGGCATGGAAGTCGATGACGACCGCGTCGGCCTGCTCGCCGAGCGGACAAGCGGCCAGCTCGCGCTCGGCGGCCTGGAACGGGTCGTCCAGTTCGGGATGCATGAAGACGCGGCCCATGATGTTGGAAACCAGCACGCGTGCGCCGTTCCTGGCGATGTAGAGGCCGGAGCCGCGCCCCGGCGTGCCCTTGGGAAAGTTGGCCGGGCGCAGGAAGCGATCCTCGCGCGGCGCGAAGGTCAGCGCCTCGCGCTGGTCCCAGACATGGTTGCCGGTGGTCACGACATCGGCGCCGGCATTCAGCGTCTCGCGAAAGATCTCCTCGGTGATGCCGAAGCCGCCGGCGGCGTTCTCGCCGTTGACGATGACGAAATCGAGCCGGAAGTCGGAAATCAGCGCGGGCAGCCTTTCCCAGACCGCCGTGCGGCCGGACTTGCCGACCATGTCACCGAGAAAGAGTAGTCTCATGAAAGTCTGATCCTGCGAGCGATGCCAGCGTCGCCGACGCGAGCGCGATCGCTGCCTGGTCGCAGTCCGCCGGACGTTCCCCTTCTACAGAGGTCAACCGAAGCGGCGCAACCCGCTTTCTGTAAGGATTTCGGGAATGATCACGTCGTGCGGCTCGTCCGGCACCAGCGGCACCTCCTGGCAGTCGAAGGCGACCCCCATCATGCGCGGCTGCAGGCCCTTGTCGTGCAGGCGGGCGATGGCGCGGTCATAATAGCCGGCGCCGTAGCCGATGCGGTGGCCGCGCGCGTCGAATGCGGCCAGCGGAATAAGCATCACATCCGGGTCGACGACCGGGGCGTCCTCTCCGGGGCCGGCGGTGCCGAAGCCGGTCTCCACCAGCTCGGCGCCGCGCACCAGTTCGCGGAAGACGATGGTCGTCTTGTCGAGGACTGCCGGCAGGCAGAGCCGCGCGCCCTTCTCCTGCAGGGCAAACATCAGCGGGCGAGGGTCGACCTCGGAGCGTATCGGCCAGAAGCCGGAGACGATCATGCCCGGCTCGACGGGAATGGCCTGGGCGGCCTCGACCATGCCGAGCGATGCCTCGATGCGCCATTCGACCGGCAGCGCGTTGCGCCTGGCCAGCGCCTCGGCGCGCAATTGCTTCTTCAATGCCTTCAGTTCCGTCACGGCTTCACCTGCCCCGGTTTGGCGCCCCTTATGCCGCGCCAGGATGGAAAAGACCAGTTTCGGGAAGCATCGCGGCAGCGACAATTTCGCGACGCGGCGCGAAATCGGGCTGCCCGAGAGACGAGTTGGAAGGAAGGTGACGATCCACACAACCGGTGGAGAAGTCGATCCCGGGAACCTACAAAGTAGGTGGGCGCCGTATGAGAAAACCCACGGGTCTTCCCAGGGACAGCTCCCTTAAGGATCGATAAGGCCCCGGGGAAATGTTACTCCTGCCGAGAGGCGCAGACCGCCGACAAGGAATATAAACCGCGGTGCGCCCCGATGCCAGAGGGCGCGCAAGAGAATTGCCGCCGATGGTGCGACCAGCGTGCCGGCAGGCCCGTCAACTACAGGCGCGCAAGAAACTCCGCCTTATTCCTAACTCATCTTTAACCATAACAGTCCATGAAGAAGCTGGTGAAGATTGCGTGTTTTCGACGCCTTCCTTTTACCAAATTTCGCCCTGAAAAGGCCCGGAACGGCGCATTTTGGGGACATTCCGGAAGCTTCGCGAACGGACCACATGGGATCATGCGCATGGGCTAGCCGCGAGCCACGCCCGGAAATTTTAGGGACTGTCTGAACATGGAAAACATCGCACTCGCCGAACCGGGCGCACAACTATCCATCTGGGCGCTGTTCTGGCAGGCCGGCTGGGTTGTGAAGCTGGTCATGCTCGGCCTGCTCGGCGCTTCGATCTGGACCTGGGCCATCGTCATCGACAAGACCATCAGCTACGGGCGCATGCGCAGCGCACTGAACCGCTTCGAGCAGATCTTCTGGTCGGGCCAGTCGCTGGAGGAGCTCTACCGCACCCTTTCTGACCGCAAGACGATCGGCATGGGCTCGATTTTCGTCGCCGCAATGCGCGAATGGAAGAAGAGCTTCGAGAAGGGCGCCAAGTCGCCGCTCGGCCTGCAGACGCGCATCGACAAGGCCATGGACCTGGCGCTGACCCGCGAGATGGAACGCCTGGAGGGCCAGCTCGGCTTCCTGGCAACCATCGGCTCGGCCGCGCCCTTCATCGGCCTGTTCGGCACGGTGGTCGGCATAATGACCTCCTTCCAGGCGATCGCCGGCTCGAAGTCGACCAACCTGGCCGTAGTGGCGCCGGGCATCGCGGAAGCGCTTCTGGCCACCGCCATCGGCCTGCTCGCGGCTATCCCCGCGGTCATCGCCTACAACAAGCTTTCATCGGATGCCGGCAAGCTCGCCACCCGCATGGAAGGCTTTGCCGACGAGTTCTCCGCCATACTGTCGCGCCAAATCGATGAGAAGGTCGCCCACAAGGGCTGAGGGGACGAGCAATCATGGGAATGTCTGTAAGCGCAGGCGGATCGAGCCGAGGCGGACGCGGCAGAAGGCGCGGCCGCGGCAAGGGCGGCCTGATATCCGAAATCAACGTCACGCCCTTCGTCGACGTGATGCTGGTGCTGCTCATCATCTTCATGGTGGCGGCGCCGCTGCTCACCGTCGGCGTGCCGATCGACCTGCCCGAAACCCAGGCCAAGGCCATGAATTCGGAGACGCAGCCGATCACCGTCTCGGTCAACGACCAAGGCCAGATCTATCTGCAGGAAACCGAGATAGAGCTCGACGACATCGTGGCCAAGCTGGAGGCGATCTCCAAGACCGGCTACGACGAACGCATCTATGTGCGCGGCGACAAGACCGCCGATTACGGCACCGTCATGAAGGTGATGGCCCGCGTCTCGGCCGCCGGCTACAAGAATCTCGGCCTCGTGACCCTGCAGGAACAGGACAACCAGTAAGGGCATGAGAACCGGTCTCACCACATCGGTTGTTCTGCATGCTGCGGCGCTGGGGCTGGGCCTGTTCACGCTGTCGGCGCCGCGCGCCTTCGAGGTGACGGACGTGGAGTCGCTGCCCGTCGACATCGTGCCCATCGAGTCGATCACCCAGATCCAGCAGGGCGACAAGAAGGCGCCGATGAACGAGAAGCCGGCGCCCAAGCCGACCAAGCGTCCCGACATCGTGCCCGACGCGGAGAAGGTGGGCGAAAACAATATCGACACCGACAAGAAGCCGACGCCGGAGGCCAAGCCCAAGCCGGTGGAATCGGCCGATGCGCCGCCGCCCTCGCCGGAGCCGACGCAAAAGCCGGTGGACCAGCCCAAGCCCGAGCCGGTGAAGCAGCCCGAGCCGAAGCCGGAACCGACGCCGGTGAAGGAAGCGGAGCCGCAGCCGCAGCCCAAGCAGGAGGAAAAGCCCGACCAGGTGGCCGAGGCCATCGCCGCGGAAAGCCCCAACGCCGAGGCCATGCAGTTGCCCAAGTCGGCGCCCGCACCGGCGGCGAAGCCGCAGCCGGAGAAGCCCCAGGCAGCCAAGACGCCTGACCGCAAGGAGGCAGAGAAGCCGACCAAGCCGGCTTCTGCCGCCCAGAAGTCTGACGAGAAGTCGTTCAACTCCGACGAGATCGCCGCCCTTCTGAGCAAGGAGAAGGCGGCCGGCGGTGGTGCCAAGCGCTCGAGCGAGCAGGCTTCGCTGGGCGGCGACCGCAGCAACAACAACGGCGCCAAGCTCTCACAGAGCGAGATGGATGCGCTGCGGGGCCAGATCCAGCGCTGCTGGAACATTCCGGCGGGTGCCGCCGACGCGCAGAACCTGCGCGTGTCGGTGAAGTTCAAGCTGGACCGCTCCGGCGCAGTCGACGGCGGCGCAGAAGTCATTTCCGGCGGCGGCTCCAGCGGCGTCGAACGCGCTGCAGCCGAGTCGGCGCGCCGTGCCGTGCTGAAGTGCTCACCCTATAACCTGCCCGCCGACAAATACGACGCCTGGGCGGACGTCATCGTCAATTTCGACCCGAGCGAGATGTTCTGACCATCCGCAAACTGGACCAAAGAGGCCGAGCTTCATGAAGAATTTCTTCAAAACGATCATGCTCATGGGGGCGCTCGCCGCCGGCATGAGCACCTTTGCGACGCTGCCGGCGCGCGCGCTGGTGGAAATCGACGTCAACAAGGGCAATGTCGAGCCCCTGCCCATCGCCATCACCGACTTCCTGTCGGGCGACGGCATCGGCGCGGAAATCTCCAGCATCGTCGCCGCCGACCTGAAGCGTTCGGGCCTGTTTGCGCCAATCGACAAGCGCGCCTTCATCGAGAAGATCTCCAACCCGGACGCCGCGCCGCGCTTCGAGGACTGGAAGGTCATCAACGCGCAGGCGCTGGTTACCGGCCGCGTGACCCAGGAGGCCGACGGCCGCCTGCGCGCGCAGTTCCGCCTCTGGGACACGTTTGCCGGCCAGCAGCTGGCAGGCGAGCAGTTCTTCTCCTCCAAGGCCAATTCGCGACGCGTGGCCCACATCATCGCCGACGCCATCTATGAGCGTCTGACCGGCGAAAAGGGCTATTTCGACACCCGTATCGTCTTCATCGACGAATCCGGCCCCAAGACCCAGCGCAAGCGGCGCCTGGCCATCATGGACCAGGACGGCGCCAATGTGCGCTACCTGTCGGATGGCCGCTCGATCGCCATGACGCCGCGCTTCTCGCCGACGCGTCAGGAAATCACCTACATGTCCTACGAAAGCGGCCAGCCGCAGGTCTACCTGCTGCAGATCGAGACCGGCCAGCGCGAACTGGTGGGCAATTTCCCCGGCATGACCTTTGCGCCGCGCTTCTCGCCCGATGGCCAGCGCGTGATCATGAGCCTGCTGCGCGACGACGGCAATTCCAACGTCTTCTCGATGGATCTGCGCAGCCGCACCACCACGCGCCTGACCAACTCCAACGCCATCGACACCTCGCCCTCCTATTCGCCGGATGGCTCGAAGATCGTCTTCACCTCCGACCGCGGCGGCCGGCCGCAGATCTATGTGATGAATGCCGACGGCTCGGGCCAGACCCGCATTTCCTTCGGCGAGGGCAGCTACTCCACGCCGGTGTGGTCGCCGCGCGGCGACCTGATCGCCTTCACCAAGCAGTCGGGCGGCCAGTTCCAGATCGGCGTGATGCGGACCGACGGCTCGGGCGAGCGCATCCTGACCAGCGGCTTCCAGCAGGAAGGCCCGACCTGGGCGCCGAACGGCCGCGTGCTGATGTTCTTCCGCGAGGCCGCCGGCTCGGGCGGAGCGCGCCTCTACTCCATCGACCTGACCGGCCGCAACGAGCAGCCGGTGCCGACGGCGAACTTCGCCTCCGACCCGGCCTGGTCGCCGCTGCTGGAATAGCTGCCTTTCCGAGGCGCGGCGTTCACCCGAACGCCGCGTTTCCGCCGCATTTCGGCCTAGGGTGCGGAAGACACGAACATAGGCCTCATGGCTGCGGACGGGCGGCCTAAACCAAACGTTAACCATAACTCTTGTACGCCGGTTAACCGCAACGTGGTTACTGGTCGATCAACGAAATCACTCGAATGCGAAGGAGAGGCGGGATGCGCCGCATCGCGAAACTTGCAACCAACCCCGTGACCATCGCCCTCATGGCGTCGCTGGCGCTCGCCGGCTGCGCATCGAAGAAAACCCCGAACAGCGCCGCCGACCTCGGCCTGGGCGGTGCGGGCGCGGCCACTCCGGGCTCGGCCCAGGACTTCACCGTGAATGTCGGCGACCGTATCTTCTTCGACACCGACTCCACTTCCATCCGCGCCGACGCGCAGGGCATCCTGAGCCGCCAGGCGCAGTGGCTGAACAAGTACGGCAACTACGCGATCGTGGTCGAAGGCCACGCCGACGAGCGCGGCACGCGCGAATACAACCTGGCGCTGGGCGCCCGCCGCGCCGCCGCCACCCGCGACTATCTGGTTTCGCGCGGTGTCGCGTCCAATCGCATCCGCACCATCACCTACGGCAAGGAACGCCCGGTGGCCGTGTGCGACGACATCTCCTGCTGGTCGCAGAACCGCCGTGCCGTCACCACGCTGGGCGGCGCCGGCAGCTAAGCTCTGTTGCAGAAAAGCATCACAAAAGGCGGCCCTTGCGGTCGCCTTTTTTCGTCTTGCGTCGTAATCAAAATTTGGCCGAAGTCTCGCACACTGATAAAAGACGGCACGCGACACCCGCGTATTGGCATTTCCCGTTTCATTGACGAGAGGCACATGTATTTTCGATCGATCCTGAGCGGCACGCTTGCCGCTTTCCTGCTGTTCGGCCCCGCGCAGGCGAGCGATCGCTCCCAGCCGGCGGCCACGGCCGGCGCGAACCTGGCCGTTCCGCTGCCCGACACTTCGCTTCCGGGCGTATTTTCTTCCGCGAAGGGCGCCACGACCCAGCTTGCACAGGCCACCGACCCCCGCGTCGGCGGGCTGGAGGACCAGATCCGCTCGCTCAACGGCACGGTGGAGGAACTCAACTTCCAGATCCTGCAGATGCAGGAACAGCTGCGGAAGATGCAGGAAGACAACGAGTTCCGCTTCCAAGAGCTGGAAAACAACAAGAAGTCGGACGCCACGCCCGGCAAGACCAACAAGAGCGTCGCGGAGAACTCCGCGACGCCCTCTCCTGGCGGCCCGGCCGAGACCGATGTCGCGGCTGCCCCTTCAGGCGAGGCCGAACGGGGCATCGGCAGCCATGGCAGCAGCCAGACCACGGCGGATGCGAACGCCCCGGGCACGCCCCCGAAAAGCTTCGGCACCATCACCTTCGACGCCAGCGGCAACGTCACCGGCGGCAGCATAGGCGACCAGATCGCCGCCGATGCCGCAGCTGCGCCCGCCAGCGGCGAAACCGAGGTTGCGGCCCTGCCTGCCACCGACGACCCGGACGAGCTCTATCGCAATTCCTACCAGTTCATCCTTTCGGGCGACTACGGCACGGCCGAGACCGGATTTCGCGACCACATGGCCCGCTTCCCGAACGACCCGAAAGCGGCCGACTCGCAGTTCTGGCTCGGCGAGGCCCTGCTTGGCCAGCAGAAGTACCGCGACGCGGCGGAAGTGTTCCTGGCCGCCAACAAGGCCCATCCCAAATCCAAGAAGGCCCCCGAGATGCTGCTCAAGCTTGGCATTTCGCTCGCCGGCCTGAACCAGCGCGACGTCGCTTGCGCCACCTTCGGCGAAATCGGCAAGCGCTATCCGAACCTGTCCAGCGCGCTCAAGGATCGCGTCAAGCAGGAACAGGCGCGGGCAGCGTGCTGAAGCCACGGGCGCAACTCGACCCGCAGCGGCTTTTTTCGACTTTCGACTTCGGCCGGCGCCGCACGCTGATCGCGGCGGTTTCCGGCGGCAGCGACTCGCTCGCTCTTCTTCTCCTGACAAAATCCTTCCTCGATCGGAGCTCCCCGGACACCCGGCTGGTTGCGGTGACGGTCGACCATGGCTTGCGGCCCGGCTCGGCGGCGGAGGCTACGCAGGTCGCGGACCTTGCGGCCCGCCACGACATCGCCCATCGCACCATGACATGGACCGGCGACAAGCCCACGAGCGGCATTCCCGCCGCCGCGCGCGAAGCCCGTTACCGGCTGCTGGCCGAGGCGGCGGCAATGGAAGGCACGGATGTGATCCTGACCGGCCACACCGCCGACGACCAGGCCGAGACGGTGCTGATGCGCCGCGCCCGCCACGACGCTCGTGCAGATGCGCGCGGGCTTGCCGGCATGGCGCCGGCGACGCTGTTCGACGGCACGATCTGGATCGCCCGGCCGCTGCTGGGCACCCGGCGCGAGGCGCTGCGCGATTTCCTGCGTGCGCAGGGCGAAACCTGGCTGGAAGACCCGACCAACGTCAACGAGGCCTTCGAGCGCCCGCGCCTGCGTGCAGCACTTGGTCGGGGCGATGAGGCGCAGTTTGCCGAGGCGCTGACGCTCGCCGAAGCCGCCGCGCGTCAACGCCAGCGCCTTGGCGCCGAAGCCGCCGGGCTGATCCGCGCCCACGCCACCTGCCCCGCCCCCGGCCTTGTCCGGCTCGATCCGGCTTTCGCGGCAGCCGATTCCGAAGCGGCCGTCTATGCGCTGCGGATGCTGCTCGCCGCGGCGGGCGGCACATCGTTCCTGCCCGACGAGGAGCGCACGACAGGAATTTTTCGCCGGCTGGCGAAGGAGATCTTTTGCGCCACATTGTCGCGGACCGTGGTCGATGCGCGGCGCGCGGGCATCTTCCTGCGCCGCGAGGCCCGCAACCTGCCCGCCCCGCAGGAGCCGAAACAAGGAATCACATGGGATGGCCGATACCGGCTGTCGGCGGCAGTTGCTACGGCCGGCGTTGCGGTCGCGCCGCTCGGCGCAAGGCAAGCGAAAAAGGCGCAATTCCGGGCCGCAGAGGCCCCTGAAAGCCTCCTGCGTGCGGCAGCCGCGGCCCAGCCGGCCCTCTGGCGCGGCGAGGAATGGCTGGGCACCCTTTCCGCCGAAGGCACCGGCGGGATCGGCGCCCTGCCCCTTGTTGCGCCGTGGGCGCATTTCATGCCCAGTTTCGATCTGGCACCGGCGCGCGCGCTCGCTGCATTGATCGGCGCCCCTGTGCCACCGGATCCGCCTTTAGCCGCCACAATATTGGCCGGGACTGCATCTAAGGCTTAACCGAACCGTGCGCTTCTGCTTGGCATTGCTCTTGGGCGTGCCTATGTTAGTGCGACGCTGCTATCAACGATGCGTGCTCGGCTTCGGGCACAACAGGAAAATCGATGAATCCGAATTACCGCAATCTTGCGCTCTGGGCGATCATTGCCGTCCTGCTGATCGCTCTGTTCAACCTGTTCCAGACGCCGCAGACGCGGGGTGCCTCCAGCGACGTCGCCTATTCGGATTTCCTCAAGGATGTAGCCGCAGGTCGCGTCAAGACCGTGACGATCGCCGGCGACCGGATTTCCGGCACCTACACCGACAGTTCGAGCGGCTTCCAGACATATTCGCCGAGCGACCCGGCGCTGGTGCAGAAGCTTGAGGACAAGAACGTCACCATCACCGCGCGCCCCGAAAACGACGGCTCCAGTTCGATCTTCGGCATGCTGCTTTCGTGGCTGCCCATGATCCTGATCCTCGGCGTGTGGATCTTCTTCATGCGCCAGATGCAGTCGGGTTCCGGCCGCGCCATGGGCTTCGGCAAGTCCAAGGCCAAGCTTCTGACCGAAGCGCATGGCCGTATCACCTTCCAGGACGTGGCCGGCGTGGACGAGGCCAAGCAGGACCTCGAGGAAATCGTCGAGTTCCTGCGCGACCCGCAGAAGTTCCAGCGCCTGGGCGGCAAGATCCCGCGCGGCGTGCTGCTCGTCGGCCCTCCCGGCACCGGCAAGACCTTGCTGGCCCGCTCGGTGGCCGGTGAAGCCAACGTGCCCTTCTTCACCATCTCCGGTTCGGACTTCGTCGAAATGTTCGTCGGTGTGGGTGCATCCCGCGTCCGCGACATGTTCGAGCAGGCCAAGAAGAACGCGCCCTGCATCATCTTCATCGACGAAATCGACGCGGTCGGTCGTCATCGCGGCGCCGGCCTCGGCGGCGGCAACGACGAACGCGAGCAGACGCTGAACCAGCTGCTGGTCGAGATGGACGGCTTCGAGGCCAATGAGAGCATCATCCTGATCGCCGCCACCAACCGGCCCGACGTTCTGGACCCTGCGTTGCTGCGTCCGGGCCGCTTCGACCGTCAGGTCGTGGTGCCGAACCCCGACATCGTCGGCCGCGAGAAGATCCTGAAGGTGCATGTGCGCAACGTGCCGCTGGCGCCCAATGTCGACCTCAAGGTGATCGCGCGCGGCACGCCCGGCTTCTCCGGCGCCGACCTTGCCAACCTCGTCAACGAATCCGCGCTGATGGCCGCGCGGCGCAACAAGCGCCTCGTGACCATGGCCGAGTTCGAGGACGCCAAGGACAAGATCATGATGGGCGCGGAGCGCCGCTCCTCGGCCATGACCCAGGCCGAGAAGGAGCTGACCGCCTATCACGAGGCCGGCCACGCCATAATGGCGCTGAACGTGCCGGCCGCCGATCCGCTGCACAAGGCGACCATCATCCCGCGCGGTCGCGCGCTGGGCATGGTCATGCAGCTGCCGGAAGGCGACCGCTACTCGATGAGCTACAAGTACATGACCTCGCGTCTCGTTATCATGATGGGCGGGCGCGTGGCCGAGGAGATCA
>JAEWHN010000218.1 GCA_023387775.1 Pseudomonadota bacterium
GTTTTACACCGGCAAAGGCGGTGTCGAATGTATTTTGCGAGACGCCGCGCTTCTTGGCCTCGGGCCAGAGGTCGTTCTGCAGCCAGGCGCGGAACTGGTCGTCGATCTGCGCGGCGGCGGCTGGCCGCATTGCGAGCATGGTTGCAAGCGCAAGGCACAGGACCAGCGGCAGGCCGAGCAGCATGCGCGTCGGGCTGGAATGTCGGGTGTGAGAGAGAACCGCGGCTTTTGACTTCATCGTTCTCCCCTTGCCGGTAAAATGCGTCAGAAAGCCGTCCGCGATTTAAGTGCCGCGGCCAAGGTTCCCTCATCGAGATAGTCGAGCTCGCCGCCCACCGGCACGCCATGCGCAAGCCGTGTCACCTTCACGTCGAAGCCGGCGAGCTGGTCGGTCAGGTAATGTGCGGTGGTCTGCCCCTCGACGGTGGCGTTGACGGCGATGATGACTTCCTTGATCGCGCCTTCGGAGACGCGCTGCACCAGTTGCCTGATGTTGAGCTGGTCGGGGCCGATGCCGTCGAGCGGCTACAGCGTGCCGCCGAGCACATGGTAGAGCGCGTTCATGGCGGCAGCGCGCTCCAGCGCCCAAAGGTCCGCCACCTCCTCCACCACGATCACGGTGGTGGGGTCGCGGCGCGGATCGGTGCAGACCGTGCAGGGGTCGACCGTGTCGACATTGCCGCAGGTGGAGCAGACGCGCACCTTCTCCACCGCCTCGCCCATGGCCGCCGCCAGCGGCGCCATCAGTTGCTCCTTCTTCTTGATCAGGTGCAGCGCGGCGCGCCGCGCCGAACGCGGCCCCAGCCCAGGCACCTTGGCGAGGAGCTGGATCAGGCGTTCGATTTCAGGGCCGGCGATTCGCTTGGACATGTCTATGATTTAGCGCAGGCGCAGGCAAAGCCGCACGAAAATTCGCACGGCCTTGTCAGCAGAGATGGTGTTTGAGACAGGCCCCAAACCGCGTCGGCGGCAAGGCGCGTGAAACTTGCGGACCGCTTCAGAACGGCAGCTTCATGCCGGGCGGTATCGGCAGGCCGGCGGTCAGCGCCTTGGTCTTTTCCTGCATGGTGGCTTCCATCTTGGCCTTGGCGTCGTTGTGGGCGGCCAGGATCAGGTCCTCGAGAATCTCGGCCTCGTCCTCCTTCAGCAGGGACGGGTCGATCTTCAACGCCTTCATCTCGAACTTGCCGGAGAGCGTCACCTGCACCAGGCCGCCGCCGGCCTGGCCGGTGGCTTCCAGCGAGGCCATTTCTTCCTGCATGGCCTGGAACTTGGCCTGCATTTCCTTCGCCTTGCCCATCAGGCCGAGGAGATCCTTCATGATCGGTGGTCCTTGTCTTGGTCAGTTCTCGTCGTCGTCTTGGACCGGCGGCTCGGCCGGCATGTCGGCATCGGCCGCCTCGGCCTCGGGCGCATCGGGGATGCGCACGTCGATGATCTTGGCGCCTGGGAATTTTTCCAGGATGGCTGCGACCGTCGGGTCGGCCTTTGCATCGAGTAACGCGTTCTCGCGCCGCTCGTTTTCCACCTCGGAAAGCGTCTGGCCGCCCTCTTCGCGCGACAGCGCCACCATCCAGTGGCGGCCGGTCCAGGCTTTCAGCTTCACCGTCAGGTCGTTCAGCAGCGTCCGGGGCGCTTCGTCGGTCAGGTTCACGTCCAGCCGGCCGGGTTCGACCCTGACCAGCCGCACGCAGCGCTTGACCAGCACCTTCAGCGCCATGTCGCGATGCGAGTCGGCGAGGTTGATGATGTCGGCAAGCGATTTGATCGACACCGCCGGCGCTTCCTCCACCGCCGGCGCGGCATAGGCAACGGGGGCTGGCGTCGCATCGCCCGACACCAGCCGCATGGTCTGGCCGCCGCCATTGTTCGGCTGCATTATGGTCTGCGACACGGCATTGGCGCCGTTGCCCGAACCGCCGCCGGAAGACTGCGGGGAGCCCGACGGGCGCAGCCCGCCGCCACCGGGCGCGAGCGTGCCGTCGCCCAGCGCCTTCAGCGCCTCGTCCAGCGTCGGCAGGTCGGCGGCATGCGCGAGCCGGATCAGCACCATCTCGGCCGCGCTGATCGGCCGGTTGGACGACTGCACCTCTGGAATGCCCTTGAGCAGCATCTGCCAGGCGCGCGACAGAACCCGCACCGACAGCTTCTGCGAAAATTCCAGCCCGCGCACGCGCTCGTCCTCGCTCAGCGAGGCATCCTCGGCGGCCGAGGGCACAAAGCGCATTCGCGTGACCAGATGGTTGAATTCGGCAAGGTCGGTCAAAACCGCCACCGGGTCTGCGCCCACGTCATATTGCGCGCGCAGGTCCTGCAGCGCGGCGGCGGCATCGCCCTTCATGACGTGCTCGAACAGGTCGACGATGCGCGCCCGATCGGCCAGGCCCAGCATGGCGCGCACCGCCTCGGCGGTGACATTGCCGGCGCCATGGGCGATCGCCTGGTCGAAGATCGATTGCGCGTCGCGCATGGAGCCTTCGGCCGCGCGGGCGATCATCGAAAGCGCGGCATCCTCCGCCTCTATACCTTCGAGGCCCGCGATTCGCTTCAGGTCGGCCTTGACCACCGAAGCATCGATGCGGCGCAGGTCAAATCGCTGGCAGCGCGACAGAACCGTGATCGGAACTTTCCGGATCTCGGTGGTGGCGAAAATGAATTTTACATGCGGCGGCGGCTCTTCCAGCGTCTTCAGCAGGCCGTTGAAGGCCTGCGTGGACAGCATGTGCACCTCGTCGATGATGTAGACCTTGTAGCGCGCCGAAACCGGCGCATAGCGCACCTGCTCGATGATGTCGCGGATGTCGTCGATGCCGGTGTGGGAGGCGGCGTCCATCTCGATGACGTCGGGATGGCGGCCTTCCATGATCGGCTGGCAATGCTCGCCGGGCACGGAGAGGTCGGCCGAAGGCTGGTCGATCTCGGGCGTCTTGTAGTTCAGCGCGCGCGCCAGGATGCGCGCGGTGGTGGTCTTGCCCACGCCGCGCACGCCGGTCAGCATCCAGGCCTGCGCGATGCGGCCGGAAGAGAAGGCGTTGGTCAGGGTGCGGACCATCGGCTCCTGGCCGATCAAGCCAGAGAAATCGGTGGGGCGGTATTTACGCGCGAGCACGCGGTAGGCGCCGGCGGCCCTTGTCTGCTGGTCGTTTCCGGCTTCGCTCATCCGCTCTTCAGGTGCTCCATGGGCCGCTGGAAAATCGGCCGATTCCTGCAGTCCCCGCACGAACCGTGCGCCGTCAATTTGCGGCGGACCTGGCGGGCAATCGGCGAAGAGGTGGGAGGCTGGAACAGTGACCCGTTCCGGGGCTCGTTAGGGCTGCTTCCTTCCGGACCTGACCCGGTTGGCGAGTGGATCGTCCACCACCAACCTCCCGCTCCCCATATCGGCAATTGCGCGCTCAATTGCAAGAGCGATGGATTATGTGCCTGCAACAAACATTCCTGCGCATGAAATGCTTGCAGGCCGAGGGTCATCACTCTAGCTTCAATGAAAACAAGGGAAACGCCGATGGTGCCGGGCCTCAAGGCTGGGTTCGAACTGGATGCCAGGCTGGAGGCCGACAGCGAGCCTCTGATGTGGCTTGGCCTATGCGAGCTGCGCATCATGAATGACAGGCGCTGGCCCTGGCTGCTTCTGGTGCCGCAGCGGTCGGGCGTGGAAGAAATCCACGACATGACGCCGCTGGACCAGGCCATGCTCACCTTCGAATGCAACATGGTGGCGCAGGCGCTGAAGCGCGCCACCCGCTGCCAGAAGATCAACACCGGCGCGCTGGGCAACATCGTGCGTCAGCTACACGTCCATGTCATCGCCCGCAACGAGGGCGATCCGGGCTGGCCGGGCCCCGTCTGGGGCCATGGCATGCGCGAGCCCTATGGGCGGGCCGACCTGCACGGCTTCTGCGAAAAAGTCCGCGCGGCGCTGCAATAGCGCCATGCAGGGTTCAGCGGACCTTCCGACCATGTTTCGCCTCTTCGACGCTCCCGAGCGCGAGCCCAGCCAGTTCGTCGGCTTCGCCGGCAATCGCATCGACCGCCAGGCGGAAAGCCGCGACGGCAATTCGATCGGCGCTGCGCTGGCCCACCCGGCGGCACGGCTGCTCATCCTGCGCGACGGGCGTGCGCATCTGAAGCTCGCCGACGGCACGTTCGATCCCTATTTCGCCATTGGCGAGGCCGAGGCGCTGGGCGCGCGGCTGGAACAGGTAATATTGCTGGGCTTTTCCGATGCCGCCCCGATCCTGGCCGCGCCGGCCGGGCTGGCTGCCGAGCAGCTGCCCGAATCGATCAAGGCGATCGACTATCGCTCTATCTACACCCAGGGCCTTGTCGACCCTTCCGCGCTCGGCGCGCTGTCGCAGGCAGCCTCGCTGCTGGCCTGGCACGCCACCCACCGCTTCTGCGGCCGCTGCGGCCACAATTCCGAAAGCAGCGACGGCGGCTACAAGCGCGTCTGCCTCAACTGCAACGCCGAGCATTTTCCGCGCACCGACCCGGTGGCGATCATGCTGACGGTGACGCAGGAAAAATGCCTGATGGGCCGCGGGCGGCATTTTGCGCCGGGCATGTATTCGGCGCTGGCCGGCTTCATCGAACCCGGCGAAACCATCGAGGCGGCGGTGCGGCGCGAGACCTTCGAAGAATCGGGCATCCGGCTTGGCCGCGTCGTCTACCACGCCAGCCAGCCCTGGCCGTTCCCGCACACGCTGATGATCGGCTGCTTCGGCGAGGCGCTGAACGAGGATATCCACCCCGACGCAAAAGAGCTGGAAGACTGCCGCTGGTTCTCGCGCGCCGAGGTGCTGGACATGCTGGCCGGAAGCCACGCCGGCGACCTTTGCGTGCCGCCTTCCGGCGCCATCGCCCACCATCTCATCAGGGCCTGGGCCGAAAGCTGATTGTCTGACCAAAGTCAGATAACTCTTGTGCGCCACACATTGCCTGACTAAAGTCAGCCAATGGACAATTCGAAAATCTCCCAAATCCGCAGTTTCAACCGCGCCGTCACGCGACGCATCGGTGCTCTGGAGGACAGCTATCTCAGCCGCGGGCGTCCCCTCGGCGAGGCGCGGGTGCTCTTCGAGATCGGGCCGGACGGCGCGGCACTTGGCGCGCTCCGTTCACGGCTCGGCCTCGATTCTGGCTATCTCAGCCGCATCTTGCGCTCGCTCGAGGCACAGGACCTCGTCTCGGTCCAAAAGCTCGACGGCGACGCCCGCAGCCGCTTCGCGACGCTGACCGCCAAGGGCCTTAAGGAACACGCCGCCTACGACGCCCTGTCGGACGAACTGGCCAATTCCGTTCTCGAACCGCTTTCGCAAGCCGGGCGCGACCGGCTCGTCGCCGCGATGGCGGAGGTCGAGCGCCTGCTTGCGGCCGCATCCGTCACCATCGACGAGGAAGACGCAAACGGCGCGGAGGCGCAGCAATGCGTGGCGCTCTATGTCGATGAGCTGGCCGCGCGCTTCGAGCAAGGCTTTGACACCAGCAAGGGCAGCACCGCGACCGGCGACGAATTCACCCGCCCGCGCGGCAGCTTCCTGGTCGCCCGTCTCGACGGCAATCCCGTCGGCTGCGGCGCAGTGCGCATGCTCGACGCCACGACGGCGGAGATCAAGCGCATGTGGGTTTCGCCTTCCGCGCGCGGGCTCGGCGTTGCAAGCCGCATGCTGCGCAAGCTCGAGGCGATCGCCCGCGAACTTGGAGCGCAGGCGGTCTGCCTGGACACCAACCGCTCGCTCAAGGAAGCCCAGTCGCTCTACCGGCGCGAAGGCTATGAAGAGATCGCGCGCTTCAACGACAACCCCTACGCCGACCACTGGTATTCCAAGCGCCTCTAGGGTGCCTCAGGCGTCCGCGTCCTGCGTGGCGCGGAATTCGTTGGCCGGATAGACGCCCAGAATGCGCACCTCGCGCGAGAAGAAGCGCAACTCCTCCAGCGCCAGCGCCACCGGGCGGTCGTCCGGATGGCCCTCGATGTCGACATAGAACTGCGTGGCGGTGAAGGCGCCAAGCTGGTAGCTCTCCAGCTTGGTCATGTTGACCCCGTTGGTGGCGAAGCCGCCCATGGCCTTGTAGAGCGCGGCCGGCACGTTGCGCACGCGGAAGACGAAGGTGGTGACCATCGGCACATCCGGCTGGCGCTCGGCCCACTGCTTGGTCTTGGAAAGCACCACGAAGCGGGTGACGTTGTTTTCTGTGTCCTCGACATCCTCTTCCAGTATGTCGAGCCCGTAGAGGTCGGAAGCGAGCCGCGGCGCCAGCGCCGCCATCGTCCGGTTCTGCGTTTCCGCCACCAGCTTGGCGGCGCCCGCCGTGTCGCCGGCCACCATCGGCTTCCAGCCGTTCTTGCGAATGTATTTGCGGCACTGGCCCAGCGCGTGGATGTGGCTGTGCACGGTCTTGATTTCCGAGCGCTGCACGCCCGGCAGCACCATCAGCTGGAAATGGATGGGCAGGAAATACTCGCCCACTATGTGCAGCTTCGATTCGGGCAGCAGATGATGGATATCGGCCACGCGCCCGGCGATCGTGTTTTCGATCGGGATCATGGCGAGGTCTGCCTTGCCGGTCTCCACCGCATTGAACGCGTCCTCGAAGGTCGGGCACGGCAACGGCTCCATGTTCGGATAGACGTTGCGGCAGGCGGTGTCGGAATTCGCGCCCGGCTCGCCCTGGAAGGAAATGCGGTTGGTCTTCTCAGCCATGATCAGGCCCTGTTCTGCTTGGAAAGAATTTCGCGGGCGCGCTCGAGGTCTTCCGGCGTGTCGACGCCCAGCGGCACGGTGGTCACGATTTCGGCGTCGATGCGCATGCCCGCCTCCAGCGCGCGCAACTGTTCCAGCCGCTCGCGCTTTTCGAGCGCCGAGGGCTTGAGCGTCACGAAGCGCTCCAGCGCGGCGCGGCGATAGGCGTAAAGCCCGATATGGTGATAGAGCGGCCCCTCGCCCCAGGGCGCGGTGGCGCGGGTGAAATAGAGCGCGCGCAGCCGGGTGTCCGACAGCGGCGAGCCCACGATCTTCACCACGTTCGGATTGGTCTTTTCCTCCTCGCGCTCGATCTCCACGCCCAGCGTGGCGATGTCGACGGCGGGGTCGCTGAACGGGCGAAGCGCGGCACGGATCGTCTCGGGATCGATTGTCGGCAGGTCGCCCTGCACATTGATCACGGTTTCGACCAACCCGGCGGGATCAAGCGTGGTCAGCGCCTCGAAAATGCGGTCCGATCCTGATTCGTGGTCGGCCCGCGTCATCACCGCCTCATGGCCATGGGCACGCACTGCCCCGGCGATTTCCGCCGCGTCGGTGGCCACCACCACGCGGCCAAGCCCGCTCTGACGCGCACGCTCTGCCACATGCACGATCATGGGCAGGCCGCAAATGTCTGCGAGGGGCTTTCCCGGCAGGCGCGTGGCGCGAAGGCGCGCGGGAATGAGGATGAGTTGCGACATGATTTTTCAGACGATCAACTAAAGGCAACGGTGGAAAGTGGCAAAACGTCTCACTGAAGCCGCCCTTATAGGTGTTGCAACCGACAAGCAAAAGACCTAGTTTCCGCCGAATTCTGCCGGCCGAGGTCGGCGGGGGGACAATACGTCGGCGGCCGGAGACCTGGTTTTCCGTTTCCGGCCTGTCAAGGAGCCAGGGGCGAATGGACTCATTCGAATTTAACAAAATTCTCGGCGGCCTTCTGGGCACCGTTTTCGTAATTTTCTCCATCTCGATCGCCTCGGAAGCGATCTTCGCTTCGCCCGTTCCTGAGAAGCCCGGCTACGCCATCGAAGCCGCGGAAGCCGAGCCGACCGCTGCCGGCGGCGGCGCTGCCGAGCAGGCCAAGCCGATCGCCGAACTGCTGGCGCATGCCGATGCCAAGGCCGGTGAAGCCGTGTTCAAGAAGTGCACGGCCTGCCACTCGGGCGAAAAGGGCGGCCCCAACAAGGTCGGTCCGGATCTTTGGGACATCGTCAACCGTCCGATCGCTGGTCACGCGGGCTTCTCCTATTCGGCCGGCATGAAGGACTTCGCGCAGGGCGGCACGGTCCACTGGGACTACGACCACCTGAACCACTTCCTGACCTCGCCCAAGGGCTATGTGAAGGGCACGGCCATGGGCTTTGCCGGCATCAAGAAGGACGACGAGCGCGCCAACCTGATCGCCTATCTGCGCACGCTGTCGGACAACCCGGCGCCGCTGCCTGAGGCTGGCGCTGCTCCGGCCGAAGGTGCCGCGCCTGCCGCTCCGGCCGAGGGTGCTGCTCCCGCTGCCCCGGAGGCTCCCGCGGCTCCCGCCGAAGGCGGCGCAGCCCAGCCGGCGCCGGCGCAGTAACGAATTAATCATCGCAAGATCATGAAAAAGCCGGGTTCCGCCCGGCTTTTTTATTAGGCTTTCCGCATGTCCTGGCCGATATTGAAAAAGCGGCTTGCCCGCGGCACCCGGATGGAACCGGCGACGGAGGATGAGGTTGGCGATGATGGCGGGCCTGGCGCAAACGATCGGTAGATTCGGCCTCGTGCCGGCCCTTCTTGCGGCAAGCCTTCTTTCGGCATCGGCCGACGAATGGCGCACTTCCTCCAGCCTCGGCGCGCCTTCCAGATATGGCGAAGCCTTCACGCGCTACGACCATGTCAACCCCAACGCGCCCAAGGGCGGCACGCTGAACTCGGTCGCCACCGGCACCTATGACAGCTTCAATCCCTACATCGTCCAGGGCGCGCCGGCAGCCGGCTTTGCGGAGTTCGGCGGCGGCCTGCTCTATGAGACGCTGATGGAGCAGTCGCTCGACGAGCCCAGCGTCAGCCATCCGATGATCGCGGAAGCCTTCAAGTATCCGGACGATTTCTCCTCGGCCACCTACCGGCTCGACCCGCACGCCAGATGGCACGACGGCACGCCCATCACCGTCGACGACGTCATCTGGTCGTTCAACAAGCTGAAGGCCAACAGCCCGCGCTACAACCGCTACTACGCCAACGTCACCGAGGCGGTGGCGGTGGGCGACCGCGAAGTCGAGTTCCGCTTCGACCAGAAGGGCAACCGCGAACTACCCAAGATCCTGGGCGACCTGGTGGTGCTTCCCAGGCACTGGTGGGAAGGCACCGATAACAATGGCAAGAAGCGCGAC
The DNA here is from genome assembly GCA_023387775.1 of Pseudomonadota bacterium. GTDB lineage: Bacteria > Pseudomonadota > Alphaproteobacteria > Rhizobiales > Rhizobiaceae > Pseudaminobacter. Next base: position 9,119 of record JAEWHN010000218.1, read on the forward strand.
GTGACCCGCCCGACGCTGGAGCCGCCGCTTGGCTCCGGCTCCTACAAGATAGAGAGCTTCAGGCCCGGCTCGGAAATCATCTGGGCGCGCGTGCCCGACCATTGGTCGGCCAATCTCGGCGTCAATGTCGGCCGCAACAATGTCGACCGCAAGCGCTACACCTATATCCGCGACGACAACGCCGCCTGGCAGGCCTTCACCAAGGGCGGCTACCAGGACGTGCGGGCCGAAAACAGTTCGCGGCGCTGGATGACCGAATACAACTTCCCGGCCGTCAAGTCGGGCGCCGTGCTGAAGAAGGAGTTTCCCAGCACCGCCGGCGTGTTCATGCAGGGCTTCGCGCTCAACCTGCGCCGGCCGCAGTTCCAGGACCGCCGCGTGCGCCAGGCGCTGACGCTCGCCTTCGACTTCGAATCGATGAACCGCACCCTGTTCTTCGGCCAGAACACCCGTACCAGCAGCTTCTTCGTGGGGAGCGAGCTTGCATCCAGCGGGCTGCCCACCGGCAAGGAACTGGAAATCCTCGAACCCTTCAGGGACCAGCTGCCGCCAGAGCTGTTCACGCAGGAATTCAAGCTGCCGGTCTACGATACGCCCCAGTCCGAGCGGCAGTATCTGCGCCAGGCCGTGGGGTTGTTCGCCGAGGCCGGCTGGAAGATCAGCAACGGCAGGATGCTTAACGACAAGGGCGAGCAGTTCAAGATCGAGTTCCTGGGCAGCGGCCCCACCGACGAGGTGATCGCCTCGTCCTTCATCAACACGCTGCGCAAGATCGGCATCGACGCCTCGCTGCGCATGGTCGACACCAGCCAGTACATCAACCGCGTCAACAATTTCGATTTCGACGCCGACACCACCGTCCTCAACCAGTCCACCTCGCCCGGCAACGAGCAGCGCGACTACTGGAGCTCCAAGGCTGCCGACACGCCCGGCTCGCGCAACCTGATGGGCATCAAGAACCCCGTCGTCGACGCGCTGGTCGAGCGCATCATCTTCGCCACCGACCGCGAAGACCTCGTTGCCGCCACCCACGCGCTGGATCGCGTGCTGTTGTGGAACTACTACATGATCCCGCAGTGGCACCGGCCCAAGCAGTGGATCGCCTATTGGAATAAGTTCGGCATGCCCGAAAAGCAGCCGGAATATACCGGCGCCGACATCGATTCCTGGTGGGTGGATCCCGAGAAGGAAAAGGCGCTCGCGACCAACTACAAGAGCGCCGACTGATGGAAGGCCCTCTGCTCTCGCGCCGCGAGTTCTTGGCCCTCGGCTCGGCAGCCGCCCTGCTGCCAGGCGCAGCCTTTGCGGCCGCGCCAACGGGCACCAGGCTGCACGGCCTGTCGGCCTTCGGCGACCTGAAATATCCGGCCGACTTCAAGCAGTTCGACTACGTCAATGCCGAGGCGCCCAAGGGCGGAACCTTCATCTTCTCGCCGCCCAACTGGGTGTTTAACCAGAACCCGCTCACCTTCAACACGCTCAACACCTTCGTGGCCAAAGGCGACGCGCCGCCGCGCATGGAGATGTGCTTCGATTCGCTGATGGCCAGCGCGCTCGACGAGCCGGATGCCCTCTACGGGCTGCTGGCCGAAAGCGTGACCATCTCCGACGACCGCAACACCGTCGAGTTTTCGCTGCGACCCAAGGCCCGCTTCCATGACGGCTCGCCCGTGACGGCGCAGGACGTCGCCTATTCCTTCACCCAGTTCAAGAAGGGCGGCCACCCCAGCCTGCTCCTGCCGCTCACGCACATGACCGAGGCCGTCGCGGTCGATGCGCATATCTGCCGCCTGACCTTCTCGGGCAAGCAGTCGGCGCGCACCATTCTCGACGTCGCCGGTTTCCCGATCGTGTCGAAGGCCTATTTCGAGGCCAACGGCTTCACCACCGGCGGCATGAAGGCGCCGCTGGGCTCGGGGCCTTACAAGGTCGGACGCGTGGTCGCCGGCCAGACCATTGAGTATGAGCGCGTCCAGGATTACTGGGCCCGCGACCTGCCCGTCAGCCGGGGCCTCTACAATTTCGACCGCATCCGCATCGAGTTCTACCGCGACCGCCAGGCCGGCTTCGAGGCGTTCAAGAAGGGCGACGTGCTGTTCCGGCAGGAGTTCACCGCCCGCGTCTGGGCGACCGGCTACGACTTTCCAGCCCTCAAGGAAGGCAAGGTCGTCAGGCGCGAGTTCCCGGCCGAGAAGCGGCCGGTCATGCAGGCCACCGCCATCAACCAGCGGCGCGAACGTTTCCGCGATGCGCGCGTGCGCCGCGCCATCGGCATGTGCTTCGATTTCGAATGGGCCCGGCGCAACCTGTTCTACGATTCCTACGAGCGTTCGCAGTCCTGCTTCGAGCGCTCGGCCTACCGGGCCGAGGGACTGCCCTCGCCGGAAGAACTCGCTCTGCTCGAACCGCTGCGCGGCCAGATTCCCGACGAGGCCTTCGGCGAGGCGGTCATGCAGCCGGTGTCCGACGGTTCGGGGCGCGACCGCAAGCTGCTCGGCGCGGCCGCGAAGCTCCTTTCCGAGGCGGGCTGGAAGCGCAACGGTCAGTTCGTCCAGAACGACAAGGGCGAGCCGCTGACGCTGGAGATCCTCGTCGACGACGATGCCTTTGTTCGCATCGATTCCCCCTGGGTCGAGAACATGAAGGCCATCGGCATCGACGCGTCGATCCGCCTCGTCGATTCGGCGCAGTACACCGCCCGCCAGGTCGAGTTCGACTTCGACGTCATCAGCATGGCGCTGTCCTTTGCCGCCACGCCGTCACGCGACGAGATCGAAGGGCTGTTCCATTCGCGCTCGGCCACGCTGCCCGGCTCCAGGAATCTCCCCGGCATAGCCGACCCGGCGGTGGACGCGCTGGTGGAGGCCGCCGGCCGTGCCGACAGCCGCGACAGCCTCACCACGGCGCTGCGCGCCCTGGACCGGGTCTTGCGCGCGCGGCAGGACTGGATTCCAAACTGGTATCTTCCGAATCACCGGGCAGCGTTCTGGGATATGTTCGGCTTCAAGGAACCCAAACCCGATTTCGGCTTTCCCGTCGAAGCGCTATGGTGGTTGGACAAGGACAAGGCGGCGGTAATTGGCAAAGCTTGACGATCGCGGCATCACATTTGCAATCGAGGTAACTGCCTGATGGGCGCCTATATCCTGCGCCGCATTCTCCTGATGATCCCGACCCTTTTCGGTGTCATGGCGATCTCCTTCGCCGTCGTCCAGTTTGCCCCGGGCGGCCCGGTGGAGCAGGTCGTCGCCAGGCTGACCGGACAAGGCGGCGATTCGACCGAGCGCATTTCCGGCGGCGGCGGTGGCGAGGCGGGCGTGACCAACTTCGACGCCGGCGGCGTGGCCTCGTCCAAATATCGCGGCGCCCAGGGGCTGGACCCCGAATTCATCGCCAAGCTGGAAAAGCAGTTCGGCTTCGACAAGCCGCCGCTCGAGCGCTTCTTCATGATGCTGTGGAACTATGCCCGCTTCGACTTCGGGCAGAGCTATTTCCGCGACATCAGCGTGCTCGACCTCATCATCGAGAAGATGCCGGTCTCGATCTCGATCGGGCTGTGGGTGACGCTGCTGTCCTACCTGATCTCGATCCCGCTCGGCATCCGCAAGGCGGTGAAGGACGGCTCGCCCTTCGACACCTGGACCAGCGCCATCGTCATCATCGGCTACGCGATTCCCGGCTTCCTGTTCGCCATCCTGCTGATGGTGCTGTTTGCCGGCGGCTCCTTCTTCGACTGGTTCCCGCTGCGCGGGCTCACCTCCGACAATTGGGAGCAATTGTCCTGGCCGGCGCGCATCCTGGACTATTTCTGGCACATCACCCTGCCGCTGACGGCCCTGGTTCTCTCGGCCTTCGCCACCACCACGCTCTTGACGAAAAACTCCTTCCTTGACGAGATCCGCAAGCAATACGTCGTCACCGCGCGCGCCAAGGGCCTTACGGAGCGCCAGGTGCTCTATGGCCACGTCTTCCGCAATGCGATGCTCATTGTCATCGCCGGCTTCCCCGGTGCCTTCATCTCGGCCTTCTTCACCGGTTCGCTGCTGATCGAGAACATCTTCTCGCTCGATGGGCTGGGGCTGCTCGGCTACAAGTCGATCCTCGACCGCGACTACCCGGTGGTGTTCGCCAATCTCTATATCTTCTCGCTGATCGGGCTGTTCGTCAGCCTCATCTCCGACCTCATGTACACATGGATCGATCCGCGCATCGACTTCGAGCGGAGGGACGTGTGATGGCAACCGTCGCCGAAGCCCCTCCCCGCCAGGCGCCGCGGCCCTGGCTGTCGCCGCTCAACCAGCGCCGCTGGGCCAGCTTCAAGGCCAACCGGCGCGGCTACTGGTCGCTCTGGATCTTTCTGGTCCTGTTCGTGCTGTCGCTATTTTCCGAATTCATCGCCAACGACCGGCCGCTGATCGCCTCCTACAAGGGCGAGATCCTGTTTCCGGTTCTGGTCGACTATCCGGAAGAGAAGTTCGGCGGCTTCTACGCGGTCACCGACTATCGCGACCCGGTCATCAGCGACGAGATCAAGGCCCATGGCTGGCTGATCTGGCCGCCGATCCGCTACAGCTACCGCACCGTCAACAACGAGATCCCGGAAGCAGCCCCCGCAAAGCCGTCCTGGATGTATCCCAAGGAGGTGCGCTGCCAGCGCTATCCGCAAGGCGTCAATGACGAGAACTGCACCATCGGCAACTGGAACTGGCTCGGCACCGACGACCAGGCCCGCGATGTGCTGGCGCGCGTCATCTACGGCTTCCGCGTCTCGGTGTTGTTTGGGCTGATCCTCACCGCGGGCTCGGCGCTCATCGGCGTCAGCGCCGGCGCCATCCAGGGCTATTTCGGCGGCTGGACCGACCTTCTGTTCCAGCGCTTCATCGAGATC